>NZ_JBEXFP010000023.1:0-96909 GCF_040606825.1 Micromonospora sp. NPDC005367
CATGGGGGTGTCGCACGGGTGAAGTCGAGGGGGAGTGTGCCCGGCGGCGTGGCCTGCTCGGGCGGTCCGGGGTGTAACGGTGGGGGCCGGCGGGGCATTCCGCCTGGGGCCCGGCTTCCCGGGGATGCTGCCAGTACTTCGGCGGCTTGGGGGTGTAACGGTGGGGGCCGGTTCGGCATTCCGCCTGGCCCCCGGGGGTTGGTGGCCGTGGGGGTGGGGCGGCCTGGGTGTTCAACGATCCGGGGTGGGTGGTGATTCCCGGCCGGGGGCTCTGTGCGAGGCGCCGGCGAGCGGGGTCGCGCGGCATGCCATGTTCAACGACCCGGCTCCCGGCATGATTCCGCCGTGGGGGTGGCCCCGGACACGGGACGCCCACCCCGATATCGGACATTCAACGTGACCTGCCGCCCGCCGAATCGGACATCTCGGCTTGGTGAGGCCGGCTAGTGACGTGATCGACTCGGGTTCATTGAAGTCGCGGTAACCCGACGCCTGGGACACCCCGGCTTCAATGAACCCGAGTTGACCATCCCGCCGATCCCGCCGATCCCGCCGATCCCGCCGATCCCGCCGATCCCGCCGATCCCGCCGATCGCGCCGATCGCGCCGATCGCGCCGATCGCGCCGATCGCGCCGATCGCGCCGATCGCGTGGATTGCGCGGAGCCGGGCCGATCGCGCAGAGCCCGGCCGATCGCGCGGAGCCGGGCCGATCGCGCCGGTCCCGCCGATCGGGCCCTGCGGCTCACGGTTCTACGTCAACTCGTTGAGCGCGACCCAGCACGGCTTCATCAAGGGCTACTACAACTTCGACATGGTCGGCTCGCCTAAGGCCTTTTCATGAGACCGTGCCCGGCTGCGCCGGCCCCGGTCGACGACGGGCGTCGTTGTCGGGTCGTCCGGATACAACATCGGTATCCAGACGGCCTCCGCCTCGCCGGACCGCTGCCTGGGCCCTCGGCGCGCCCGGGCGAGGCTTATGAAAGAGGCATTAACGGCGGCTACTTCATCAACCGGATGCGGGCCGACCGATCGCCGGTTGACACGCTCCGGCGTTCTGGTGCGAGCGGACGCGGTCAGGCCGCGCCCGCTCGCACCATCCGCATCAGGGCAGGTTGGGGTAGAGCGCGGCCACCCCGCCGGCCAACCCCGCCTGGACGCGGCGGCTGAGGTCGTCGGCCAGGATCTCGTAGGATCCCGCCTCGATGCCGTCGACGGCGATCCGGGCGATGTCCGCCGGATCGGCCTTCGGTGCGTCGAACTGTTCGGCCATGTCGGTTTCCATGAACCCGACGTGCAGACTCGAGAGCCGGATGTTGCGTTCTGCGAGTGGGCCGCGTAGCGCGTTGCTGAGACCCCACTGGGCCGACTTCGCCCCGCTGTACGCCGGCAGTTCCTGCAGGGTGACCCAGGAGACCACGGAGAGCACGTTGAGGATGCCGCCGCCGCCGTTGCCGGCGATGACCGGCGTGAAGGCCCGCACCATGGACAGGGTGCCGAAGTAGTGGGTCTCCATGTCCTGCCGGATCAGGTCCAGCTCTCCGGTGAACAGGTCGCCGCCGACTGCGGTGCCGGCGTTGTTGACCAGTAGGTTCACGTCGCGCGCCAGTTCGGCGGCGGCGGCGACCGAGGCGGGATCGGTGATGTCTAGCCGGACCGGCGTGACGCCAGGCAGGTCGACGCTGTCCGGGTTGCGGGCGCCGGCGTAGACGGTGGCGCCCCGGGCGACGAGCTCGGCGGCGAGCTGCCGGCCGAGGCCTCGGTTGGCGCCCGTGACGAGGGCGGTGCTGCCGGCGATCTTCATGCGGTTGCTCCTGGTGTTAGTGGTGAGAGGTTCGGCGCGGCGCCGTCCACGTGAAGGTCATTCGGTGGCGGCGAGGATCAGGCCCGGCCCCGGGCGTACGTCGAGGCCGTCCGGCTCGACGTCGTGGCCGGCGGCGCAGCGCAGTACCGCGTGCACCTCGGCGCCGCAGTCGTGGTGCGCGAGCCACACCGACGGCCCGGCCGGGTCGGCTGCCCAGGTGTCGCCCCACTGCCGGAGTGCGGCCAGTACCGGGATCAACTGCGCGCCCTTTTCAGTGAGTACGTACTCGTCGCGGGTGCGTTTCCCGGGTTCCTGGTAGGGGCGCCGTTCGAGCAGCCCGTCGGCGACGAGCTGTTTGAGCCGGGCTGCGGCGACCGGCTCGCTGATACCCACCCGGGCGGCGAAGTCGTCGAACCGTCGGGTGCCGAGGGACGCCTCGCGCAGCAGCAGGAGTGTCGAGCGGTTGCCGACCACGTCGAGCGCCCGGGCGATCGAGCAGTTGGTCATCAGCCAGGCGTCCCGGTTGGCGAGGAGATCCGTCATGCGAGGGACGCTACCCGGGCTGACTTAGGTAAAGCAAAGTCAGCTGGGTCACGCCGGTGTACCCGCGGAAGCGGGAATACGTCCGCCCGCGCTGTCCGGGCCGTGCGGTAGGCGTACGGGTCGTGTCGGCGGGGCGGGACACCGGCACGGCCGGCCGGGCGATGGTCCGTATCCTGTGCCCGAAAGCCGATGTGAAGCAGAAGGGAGACGGCGTGGCCACCCAGGTCGAGACGTTGGAGTTCCAAGCCGAGGCGCGTCAGCTGCTACAGCTGATGGTTCACTCGATCTACTCGAACAAGGACGTCTTCCTCCGCGAGCTCATCTCGAACGCCTCGGACGCGCTGGACAAGCTGCGGCTGGCGTCCCTGGTCGACAAGGACCTCGACGTCGACACCTCCGACCTGCGCATCGAGTTGGAGGTCGACCGGGACGCGCGCACCCTGACCGTCCGGGACAACGGCATCGGGATGACCCGCGACGAGGTGGTCTCGGTGATCGGCACCATCGCCAAGTCGGGCACCGCCGAGCTGCTGCGTACGTTGCGCGAGTCCGCCGACTCCGCCGCCTCCCAGGAGCTGATCGGGCAGTTCGGCGTCGGGTTCTACGCCGCGTTCATGGTCGCCGACCGGGTGGAGCTGCTCACCCGGAAGGCCGGCGAGCAGGGCGGCACCCGTTGGTCGTCCAGCGGTGAGGGCACCTACTCGGTCGAGTCGGTCGACACGGCCCCGCAGGGCACCTCGGTCACCCTGCACCTCAAGCCCGCCGACACCGAGGACAGCCTGCACGACTACACGGCCGAGTGGACGATCCGGGAAATCGTCAAGCGCTACTCCGACTTCATCGCCTGGCCCATCCGGATGACGGTCGAGCGGCCGGGCGAGGACGGCGCTACCACGCGCGAGGAGCAGACCCTCAACTCGATGAAGGCGCTCTGGGCGCGTCCCCGCGACGAGGTCGACCAGGCCGAGTACCACGAGTTCTACAAGCACGTCGCGCACGACTGGGCCGATCCGCTGGAGATCGTGCACATGCGGGGCGAGGGCACCTTCGAGTACGAGGCGCTGCTTTTCATCCCGGCCCACGCGCCCCTGGATCTCTTCGCTCCGCAGGGCCGTCGCGGCGTCCAGCTGTACGTCAAGCGGGTGTTCATCATGGACGACTGCGAGGCGTTGATGCCGAACTACCTGCGCTTCGTCAAGGGCGTGGTGGACGCGCACGACCTGTCGCTGAACATCTCCCGGGAGATCCTGCAGCAGGACCGGCAGATCCAGGTCGTCCGGCGCCGCCTGGTCAAGAAGATCCTCGCCACGGTGAAGGACCTGAAGGCCAACCACGCCGAGCGGTACCGCACCTTCTGGGGCGAGTTCGGTGCGGTCGTCAAGGAAGGCCTGATCGACGACACGGAGAACCGGGACACGCTGCTGGAACTGGTCAGCGCCGCCTCCACCCACGACCCGGCCGAGCTGACCGACCTGCGCGGTTACGTCGAGCGGATGAAGGACGGCCAGAGCGAGATCTGGTACGCCACCGGCGAGTCCCGCGCCATGCTGGAGAACTCCCCGCACATGGAGGCGTTCCGGGCCAAGGGCCTCGAGGTGCTGCTGCTCACCGACCCGGTCGACGAGGTGTGGGTCGAGCGGGTCGGCGAGTACGACGGCAAGCCGCTGCGCTCGATCGCCAAGGGCGAGGTCGACCTGGACACCGACGAGGAGCGCCAGCAGGCCGAGGCGGAGCGGGAGCAGCAGCGCAAGGACCACGCCGAGCTGCTGACCTGGATGGGGAGCGCGCTGGCCGACAACGTGAAGGAGGTCCGGCTCTCCTCCCGGCTGACCACCTCGCCGGCCTGCGTGGTCGGTGACGCGCACGACCTGACCCCGACGCTGGAGAAGATGTACCGGGCGATGGGGCACGAGGTGCCGTCGGTCAAGCGGATCCTCGAGCTGAACCCGGGGCACCCGCTGGTCGCGGGGCTGCGCAAGGCGCACGAGCAGGGCGGCGACCAGGCCGAGCTGCGGGAGACCGCCGAGCTGCTGTACGGGATGGCGCTGCTCGCCGAGGGCGGTGAGCTGGCCGACCCGTCCCGGTTCACCCGGCTCCTCGCCGACCGGCTCTCCCGGACGATCTGATCCGTCGCCGGCCGGTCGACGGCGCGCCGGAGTGGGCGCGCCGTCGACCGGCGGCGGTGAGCTAGACCGAGCCGGCGAACTGGCTCATGTGGTAGGCGGTGCTGCGGCCGTCGAGCGTCCGGGTCCACTTCGACACCATCAGGTGCAGGTCATTGGGCTGGCGGCTCGACCAGGGGTGGATGAAGCCGCCGTAGAGGCCGGGCTCCTGCCAGGAGGTGACCTGCACCTTCTCGGCGGTCCAGACCTGGTCCGGCCCGGCGGCGGTGCGGGTGACGATGCAGCCATTGGCGCCGTTGAGGTACGACATCACCCAGGTGCCGTCGGCGAGCCGGCGTACCGAGGGTTCGCCGAAGCGGCCGGTCAGGATGGGTGTGCACGGGCGGCCCCAGCCCCAGTTGCTGCCGTTCCAGCCCCACCCCTCGTACGACTCGGGATAGAAGAGCCGATCCCAGCGGACGCGGCGCAGCATCATCGGGCCGTTCTGCCGCCCGGAGCGGACCGAGAACACGTAGACCCAGTCGCCGTCGCGTTGCATCGTCCACATCTGGAACGGGTCGGTGTTGGTGGCGTCGTTCCACCACTTGAGCGGGGTGCGGATGAAGTCGTTGCCGTTGTCGCTGTACGCCAGACCGGCGTAGCGCGACCGCCAGTGCGGGCCGGCGGGGCCGGCGGAGTTCCAGTTCTCGATGCTCATGTACGAGATGAGCTGCCGGCCGGTCTCCGGGAAGCTGATGCCGTCGTTGGGGATGACGGTGACCTCCCAGAGCCCGTCGATACCGATGCCGTTGTGGCCGTTGTGCATCAGCTCGGCGGCGCGACCGTTGCCGGCGACCCGCGCGGCGCTGTCGAAGACCACCCCGCCGGAGGCGCCCGGGTGGACGTTGGAGCGCAGCATCACCGGTGACCGCCAGTCGTTGGGCAGCGGCGGGCCCTCCGGCCACGGGGTGTTGAAGGTGTCGCCGAACAGGTAGCCGATGGAGCCGTTCTCCAGCACGTACGGGATGCCGAGGTCGGTACCGGCCACCTGCCATCGGCTGTTGGTGTCGAGGTCGGCGCCGGTGAGGCGCTTCCGCCAGGTGGCGGCCTGAGCCTCGCCGCCGAGGGCGAGGGTCGGGGCGACGGCGGAGGCCACTCCTACCGCTCCTGTCCTGAGGAGGAAGGATCGACGACTCAGCGCCATGTTTGCCCTCCTGGTATCGCCGGTTCCAGCCACGGTGACCGCCGTCGCCGGACGGTGTGCGTACCCCGAAGTCAAGTCCCGCCGCTCGACGCATGTCAATACCCGGCCTCGTGCTGGTGCCGCGGGCGACGCCGGTGGACCCCGTGCGTGTTCGTCGGGGCCGTGTCCGATCGCACTGAGGTTGGGCCCCGTTCTGGCTGCTCAACGCGACCGGGGTGGCGCCTCTCCGCGCTGTCCTCATCGGACTTGACAGGCAGCTGTGGTGTTTCTGACGTGCGTTGCGCCGATGACTTTCGTTTGTTTGTAGGAAAGTACAGCCGGGGGTAACGAAAGCTCTGGACACGTTCGGGCCAAGTTAGTAGTGTCGGGACCCATCGATATGTTTCAGCGGGACGATCCGGCGGCGCGGTGAGTCTCGAACGGTGGCCCCAGACGGCGCAGCACGTCCGGCGGTCACCGGCCCGGCCAGGGACGACACCCCGGGTCGGCGCACGCCCTGCGACCCGGCGCCGAGGGGTGCCATGGGCGTGACCGATTCGCTCCCGATGCCACCTCGTGAGCTCCGAGGCGGCCCGACCACCCGTTCAGCTTCGCGCTGAACCCTGCCCGGCGACGTGGGCGATCCGACCCGCCCAGCCTCGGCCGGGCGGGTCCCAAACCTCACACAGGACGGCCGTGGCATCGCCACGGCCGGGGATTCCGTGCGGCCAAGGAGGGGCCGACGGTACCGCCGATCGGCGACATATCTGGACATGAGGCGACCTGACATCGACGGGGGATGCCTGGCCCCGGCGTGCGCGCCTCGGACCTGGGAGAGAGGCATTGATGAACGGCTACTCACCCCCTGGCCGGTTGCCGGCCGGACGGCTCCGGAGATCGATCACGGCCGTGGTCACGGCCGCCCTGGTGTGGCTGACCGCCGGACTGGTGGCGGCGCCGGCGAACGCGAAGCCGGTGGACACGGAACGGTCCAGCGCCCCGGCGGCGGCACAGCCCCGCCAGATGCAGGCCCAGGTGCTCACCTGGACCGCCGGCGACGACTTCCTGGCCTACCGCTCCGCCCCCACCACCGCGGTGGCCGGGCCGGCGACGCTCGTCTTCGAGAACAGCGCCGCGACCGGCAACACCACCGGGATGCAGCACACCCTGACCTTCGACACCGGCAATCCGGCGTACAACAGCGACGTCGACGTGAACATCCTGGCCGACCCGAACGACGCAAACGGCGGCCGGTGGACCGTTGACGTGGTGCTCTCGCCGGGCACGTACCGGTACTTCTGCGCGATTCCCGGCCACGGCAACATGACCGGGCTGCTGGTCGTCACGGGCGACGGTTCGGACACCACGGCGCCGACGGTGACCGCCGAGGTGACCGGTGAGCAGGACGCCAACGGCGCGTACGTGGGCAGCGCCACCGTCAACCTCTCGGCGACGGACAGCGGCTCGGGCGTCGACAAGATCGAGTACTCGCTGGACGGCGGTCCCTACGGCATCTACTCGGCGCCGGTGACGGTGAGCCAGCCGGGTGCACACACGGTCAGCTACCGGGCCACCGACAACGCGGGCAACACTTCGGAGGTCGAGACCGCGTCGTTCACCGTGGCCGAACCCCAGTCGGACGACACCACCGCCCCCACCGCGACCGCCGCGGTGACCGGCCAGCAGGACGACGAGGGCGCGTACGTCGGTAACGCCACGGTGACCGTGTCGGCGACCGACACCGAGTCGGGCGTGGACCGGATCGAGTACTCCCTCGACGGCGGCGAGTACGCCGAGTACACCGCGCCGGTGAGCGTCAACTCCGCCGGTCAGCACACGGTGACCTACCGGGCGACCGACAAGGCCGGCAACACGTCGGCCCCGCAGTCCGTGTCGTTCACCGTCGTTCCGCCCTCGACCGAGGACACCACCGCGCCCACCACGGCCGCCATGCTGCACGGTGAGCAGAACGGCGACGGCGCGTACGTCGGCAGCGTGATGGTGATGCTGTCGGCGACCGACGCCGAATCGGGCGTGGACACGATCGAGTACTCGCTCGACGGGCAGCCGTACGCCGTCTACTCCGAGCCGGTGACGGTGGACCAGCCGGGTGCGCACACGGTCGGCTACCGGGCCACCGACAAGGCGGGCAACACCTCGGAGGTGAAGACCGAGTCGTTCACGGTGGCCGAGGCCGAGCCGGACGACACCACGGCACCGGCCACCTCGGCGGCGGTCAGCGGTCAGCAGGACGGCGACGGCGCGTACGTGGGCAGCGCCACGGTGACCGTGACGGCGACGGACACCGAGTCCGGAGTCGACAGGATCGAGTACTCGCTCGACGGCGGCGAGTACGCCGTCTACTCCGCGCCGGTGAGCGTCAACACGGTGGGCCAGCACACGGTGGCCTACCGGGCGACCGACAAGGCCGGCAACACCTCCGCGGTGCGGTCGGTGTCGTTCACCGTGGTCGCGCCCCCGCCGGCGGACACCACCGCGCCGACCACGTCCGCCGTGTTGCACGGTCAGAAGAACGCCGAGGGCGCGTTCGTCAGCAGCGCCACCGTGGTGGTGACGGCGACCGACGCCGGTTCGGGCGTCGACAAGATCGAGTACTCGCTCGACGGGCAGCCGTACGCGGTCTACTCGGCACCGGTGACGGTGAACCAGCCGGGTGCGCACACGGTCGGCTACCGGGCGACCGACAAGGCGGGCAACACCTCGGCGGTGAAGACCGTCTCCTTCACGGTCGTCGCGCCCCCGTCGGACGACACCACCGCGCCCATCGTGACCGCGTCGGTGACCGGCCAGGTCGACGGCGAGGGTGCGTACCTGGGCAGCGCCAGCGTGACGCTGTTCGCCTTCGACAGCGGCTCCGGCGTCGACCGGATCGAGTACGCCCTCGACGGCGCCGAGTACGCCCGCTACACCCGAGCGATCACCATCGACCAGCCGGGCGACTACACGCTCAGCTTCCGGGCAACCGACAAGGTCGGCAACACCTCCGGCACCGGGTCGCTCACCTTCACGGTGATCGGGAACGGGTCCGGGGCGAACTGCCTGGTGCCCGACACCCGGGCGACGGTCTGGTTCGGCACGCTCGACAGTGGCGTACCGAACCGGCCGGTCTACGGCGAGTGCACCATCAACAACCTCTTCGAGGGGCAGCAGAGCTGGCTCAACCACGCGGAGTTCGTCGCGCACGTCAAGGTGGTCGCCGAGCACCTGGGTGACCTGGAGGTGCTCACCAAGAAACAGCGCCAGCAGCTCATCGCGGCCGCCCGCGACTCGGGCGTCGGCAAGCCGGAGTCCAAGAGCGGATACCAGTCGCTGCTCGACTCCAGCAAGGCGTCGTTCAACCAGTGGGAGCACGTCGGCGGGGGCGGCTTCGTCCGTAACGCCGATGGATCGATCACCAGCAGGGCCGTACCGGGCATGGGCATGCTCTGGTTCCCGAAGCAGGAGTTCCAGGACTTCTCGCTGAAGCTGCAGTGGCGTGACGATGCGCCCGGCGACGGCCACGCCAACAGCGGGGTCTTCGCCCGCTTCCCGCAGGTCCACGATCACCCGGACGAGTCCCGGCCGGAGTGGGTGGCCATCAAGTACGGCCACGAGCTGCAGATCTACGACCAGCCCGACGGCGATGAGTACAAGTCCGGTTCGGTGTACGGCTTCGACGAGGTCGGGTTGTCCGGTGCGCGGGTCACCCCCAAGGGCACCTGGAACGACTACGAGATCCGGGTGGTCGGCCAGCACTGGTCGATCTTCCGCAACGGCGAGCTGATCAACGAGTACCTCAACACGCCGGACGCCGTCTTCAGCCCGCCCCGATCCGACGACCCGGGCGGGGCCGGACGGCAGAGCGCCAGCGGATACATCGGCCTGCAGAACCACAGCGAGGGTGACGTCATCAGCTTCCGGAACGTCCGGATCGCCCCGCTGACCCCGGCCTCCGCCGCCGGCAACTGAGCGAAGGGAACACCACCATGGCAAAGCAGAAGATCGACCGGAGGGCCCTCCTGCGCGGTCTCGCCGGTTCGACGATCGCGGTCGGCGCGGCCAGCCTGACCGGAGCGCTTCCCGCCTCGGCGGGCGGCGGGGGCCGGCTGATCCCGCAGGGCCACATGGGCATCCAGCTCTACAGCGTCCGGGACAAGATCAACGAGTTCGGGTTCGCGTACGTCTTCGACGAGCTGTCCCGGATCGGCTACCGGCAGGTCGAGTTCGCGGGCTACACCCAGGGCAACGTCGGCACGATCACTCCGCAGCAGATCCGCCGGCTGCTCGACGACAACGGGCTCAAGGCGGTCGGCAGCCACCGCGGCCTGGGCGACTTCCGCAACAACCTCGAACAGGAACTCGACATCGCCGAGATTCTCGGCATGCCGACCGTCGGCACCGCCGAGGCGCCCACCGGCGACCGCACCATCGCCGGCTACCAGAAGGCGGCGGAGGAGTTCAACACGTGGGGTGCCGCGGCGACCGCCCGTGGCCTCAAGCTCTACCAGCACAACCACACCATCGAGTTCAGCTTCGCCGTCGACCGCCCGGACGTCCGGCTGTACGACCTGTTCCTGGAGCTCACCGACCCGCGGTACGTGTACCTGGAGATGGACCTCCTGTGGGCGTTCGGTGGCGCCCGCAAGTACCCCGGTTTCCGACCGGTCGACTACGTCAACGCCCACCCGCGCCGGTACCCGTTGTTCCACGTCAAGGACGGCGTCCCGCTGCCCGACCCGCAGCAGGGCAACTCCTACCTGGACGTGGAGTTCGGCGCCGGCGTGATCCCGTTCACCGAGTTCTTCACCGAGCTGAAGGACCGGGGCCAGTTCGAGTACCTGTGGGAGCAGGACACCGGGCCCAGCGCCCAACCGAACCCGCCCGGCTCGCTCGGCGCCGCCGAGCGCAGCTACCGGCGGATGCGGAACCTGCGGAGGGCCAAGTGAGCGCCTCGGCCTGGCGGTTCACCGACGACGGTCCGGTGCCGGAATCCGACCCGGGGCAGCCGGTCCGCTCCGGCTCCACCGCGCGCCGGATGCTGGTGGTCGCCGCGATCGTGGTGCTGAGTCTCGTCGGCGCGGGTGGATTCGCCGTCGCGGGCGGAACCGCGGCCCTGCTCCCCGAGCGGCCGGAGGGCTGCGACCGCCCGGACCGCAGCATCCAGCTGTACGCGGTGGAACTGCCGCGCGACGGCAACCAGATCCGGCTCGGCTACGGCCTCACGCCGGAGACGGCCTCCTACCCCGGCCCCACCATGGAGATGATCGAGGGGGAGTGCCTCGCGGTCACCCTGCACAACCAGGTGCCCGCCGAGACCCTGGAGCAGCTGCGCACCGACCCGACCCATCCGCTGGGTGTCTCGCTGCACGTGCACGGGGTGAAGTACACGCAGCTGTCCGACGGTACGGCGCAGAGTTTCTCGTACGTCCCGCCCGGCCAGTCGCGCACCTACACCTGGTACGCCAAGAAGCGCGACCGCACCGCCGGGACCGCCGGCACGGCCGGCTACTGGTGGTACCACGACCACGTGGTGGGTGGCCCGCACGGCACCAAGGGCATCGGCTCCGGGCTCTTCGGTGGCCTGGTCGTGCGGCGACCGGGTGATCTGCGGCCGGACCGCACCTACATGACCGTCTTCGGTGACCAGCAGAGCATCAACCTGCGCCGCGGCGCGGCCGCCGACACCTGTGACCAGGAGAACCCGCAGCCGGGCCCGACCTGCATCGTCGCCAAGAAGGGGGAGCGGGTCGAGTTCATCGTCGTCGGCATCGGCAACGACATGCACACCTTCCACATCCACGGGCATTCGTGGGCGGACACCCGGACCGGGGTGGCGACCGGCACCAACGCCGAGGTCGATCAGATACCGACGGTCGACAACAAGACGCTCGGACCGGGCGACTCGTTCGGTGTCCAGATCGTCGCCGGCGACTCGGTCGGTCCGGGCCACTGGATGATCCACTGCCACATGCAGTTCCACTCGGACGCCGGCATGTACACGACCATGCACGTCCTGGACGAGAACGGCAACATGCCGCCCGGTGGCGACCACGACCACAGCGCGACCAGCAGCGGCGCGGCCTCGACCAGCAGCGGCGCGGCTCCGGCGGGCAGCGGCGCCACGGTGCACCAGCACAAGTAACCGTCGACGGCGTGGGGTGGCCGCTGCCAGTGGGGTGGCCACCCCCACGCCCCCGAACCCGTCAACGCAGGTCCGCTTCAACCTGAGAAGGAGTCGAGATGGCTCACAGACCCCTCTGGCGACGCGCCGGCGTACATCGCCGGCTCCTCGCCCTGGCCAGCGGCGCGGTGCTCGCGCTCGGCACGCTGGCCGTACCTGCCCACGCCGCGGCGCCCACCGCCGCTCCCGCCGCCGCCGCGTCGGTGCGAGTGCTGGTCTTCCACGGTCCGGCCGCCAAGCAGGACGACCCGGTCGGCGGGGCCACCACCGCGATCAAGAAGCTGGGTCGGCAGAACGGCTTCACGGTGGACGTCTCCACCGACCCCAGCGTGTTCAACTTCGACAACCTCGCCCGCTACCGCGGCGTGGTCTTCCTCTCCGCCAACGGTGTGACGCTCGACGACGCCCAGGAGGCGGCCTTCCAGGCGTACGTCAAGGGCGGCGGCGGTTTCGTCGGCGTACACGACGCGGCGCGCGTCCAGCCGGACTCCTCCTGGTTCACCGGCCTGATCGGCACCCGTCCGGCGGCCGGTCTGCCCAACGCCGAGAAGCCGGTCTCGGCCGCGGCCAGCGGCGAGAACCCGCCGAGCGAGACCGCGGCGATGGCCATCGACGGATCGACCAGCACCAAGTGGCTCGCCCGGACGCCGACCGGGTGGCTCTCCGCGAAGCTCGCGGAGCCGGTGGTGGTGAGCCGGTACGCGCTGACCTCGGCCAACGACTTCCCGGGCCGGGACCCGAAGAACTGGACCCTGCAGGGCTCGCAGGACGGCAGCACCTGGACCGACCTGGACACCCGTGCCGACGAGACCTTCCCGCAGCGGTTCCAGACCAAGCAGTACAGCTTCACCAACACCACCGCCTACCAGCACTACCGGCTCAACATCACCGCGAACAGCGGCGAGCCGCTGCTCCAGCTCGCCGAGCTGTGGCTCATCGGCCCGGACGCCGGGCCGACCCCGGACACCCAGGTGCAGGAGGCGGTGGTCGACTTCACCGACCGCCAGCACCCGGCCAACAAGGGGATGCCGCTGACCGTCAAGCGGTCCGACCAGTGGATCAACTGGGACCCGAGCCCGGTCGGCCGGGTACACACCGTCGCCCAGGTCGAGGAGGGCACCTACAACCCGGGCCTCAGCGGCAACGGCGCGTTCCACCCGATCTCGTGGTGCCAGGACTACGACGGAGGCCGGTCGTTCTACACCGGCATGGGCCGCACGGCGGACAGCTGGAGCACCGACACGCGGTTCCAGAACCACCTGGTCGGGGCCATCAAGTGGACCGCCGGCATGGTGCGCGGCGACTGCCAGGCGACCATCGCCTCGAACTACCGCATCGACCGACTCACCGCCACCAACCAGCCCGGGCAGCTCGACCAGATCGGTGAGCCGCACGGCCTGACCATCGCCCCGGACGGCAAGGTCTTCTACATCGGCAAGGCGGCCTGCGCCACCGGGCCGATCGCCAGCTGGGACGACCCCAACGTGGGCCTCGGCTGCGGCACGATCCACCAGTGGGACCCGAAGACCAAGCAGGTCAAGCTGCTCACCACCCTCGCCGTGATGGGTAACCGGGGCAGCGGCAGCGAGCTGGTCAAGAACGAGGAGGGTCTCGTCGGCATCACGCTGGACCCGAAGTTCGCGCAGAACGGCTGGGTCTACGTCTACTGGATGCCGCACGAGTCGATCGACCGCGACCGGCGCATCGGCAAGCGAACCGTCTCGCGGTTCACCTACGACGCCGCGAACCAGACGATCGACCAGGCCACCCGCAAGGACCTGTTGAGCTGGGACACGCAGATCCACAGCTGCTGCCACGCCGGTGGCGGCATGACCTTCGACGAGTCGGGCAACCTCTACATCGGCGCCGGTGACAGCAACTCCTCCGGTGGCTCGGACGGCTACTCCGGCAACAACTGGACCCAGGACTACAAGGGTGTCTCGTTCCAGGACGCCCGCCGTACGGCCGGTAACACCAACGACCTCAACGGCAAGATCATGCGGATCCACCCGGAGCCGGACGGCACCTACACCATCCCGGAGGGCAACCTGTTCACCGGCCAGGAGGAAGGTGGTGGCAAGACCCGTCCGGAGATCTACGTGATGGGCGTGCGCAACATCGCCCGGATCGCCTGGGACCCGGTCAACGACTGGCTGACGGCCGCATGGGTCGGCCCGGACGCCGGCGGGCCGAACCCGGAGCTGGGCCCCGCCAAGTACGAGACGGCGACGATCATCAAGTCCGCGGGCAACCAGGGCTGGCCGTACTGCATGGGTAACCGGCAGCCGTACCGGGACCGCAGCAACACCGACGCGACCGAGCTCACCGGCTGGTACGACTGCGACCACCCGAAGAACGAGTCGCCGCGCAACACGGGTCTGGTCAACCTCCCGCCGGTGCGGGACAACATGATCTGGTACTCGCCGCAGGGTGGCGGCCCGGTCTTCCCGAAGCGTACCGACGGCAGCGGCCTGCCGACGTACGAGCCCGGCGACGAGACGTTCACCGAGCCGTACCTCAAGGGCGGCGGCCAGGCCATCATGGACGGGCCGACCTACCACCGGGAGAACGTCGACACCACCAGCGGCGTGGCGTGGCCGGAGTACTGGGACGACAAGTGGTTCATCGGTGACCAGTCGAACGCCAGCAACCGCATCGCGGTGACCGTCGACAAGAGCAAGGTCGACAGCCACGGCCCGCCGGCGTTCGCCGAGGACCTGCGCGCCATCATCCGGTCCGGCAGCGGTGGCAACCAGCTCCAGTCCTGGATGGACGCCAAGTTCGGCCCGGATGGTGCCCTGTACATGCTCGACTACGCGGGTGGGTTCTTCAGCCTGCACTCGAACCAGAAGCTGATCCGGATCGCCTACACCGGCGGACCGGCCACGCCGAACCCGAGTGACGCGGGTGCCCGGGCTGTCTCGCAGAGCGACCCGAAGAACGTCCAGTTCTCCAGCGCCAAGGTCGGCGGGGTGGCCTGGGAGTGGAACTTCGGCGACGGCAGCCCGGCGTCGCGGGAGGCGAACCCGACCCACCGGTACGCGGACTACGGCACCTTCAACGTCACGCTCAAGGTGACCTACGCCAACGGGGAGGTGGCGGTCTCGGTCCTTCCGGTCAACGTCGGCTGCGACGCTCCCGACGCCCGGTCGACCGTACGGATGCTCGACACCGACACCGGCGTGCCCAACTACGCGGTCGGCGGCGGGTGCACCGTCAACGACCTGATCGACGACGAGCGCAACTGGGCCAACCACGCCCAGTTCGTCGGTCACGTCGAGGACGTGGTGGCGCAGCTGCGTGCCGACGGTGAACTCGACAAGCAGGACGCCAACCGGTTGAACCGGGCGGCCCGGAACTCGGAGGTCGGCAACACCGCCGGCTACCAGGCCATCTTCGATGGGAGCGCGCAGTCCCTCGTCGACTGGCGGCAGGCACCTGGCGGATCGTTCTCGCTGCGTGCCGACGGTTCGATTCGCAGCTCCGGTGGCCTGGGCATGCTCTGGTACGCGGGGAAGGAGTTCGCTGACTTCTCCGTGCGCGTGAAGTTCCGGGACGTCTCACCGGCCGGCTCGTATGCCAACACCGGCCTGTTTACCCGGTTCCCGGACCCGCGCCTGCCGCTCGACGAGCGGCCGGAGTGCGGCAAGGTCGGCTCGGCCGCAGGCTCACAGGCATGGGTGGCGATCTACTGCGGCCATGAGATCCAGATCTACGACGGACCGACCGGTGAGCCGCAGAAGACCGGTTCGATCTACAACTTCGACCCGACCACGCTGGACCAGGCGAGGGTGACCCCGAAGGGCCAGTGGAACGACTACGAGGTTCGGGTGGTCGGCCAGCACTACACGATCATCCGGAACGGAGTGGTGATCAACGAGTTCGACAACACCCCGGGCAAGAGTTCCTCGCGCGCGGGTGATCCGCCCACGGACCTGCGGCAGTTCTTCAGCGGGTTCATCGGGTTGCAGAACCACAGCAACAACGACCTGACCGAGTTCCGTGACGTGAGGGTCCGCGAGCTGTAATCCCGGAGCGTGCCGGGTACGGAGGACCCACCCTCCGTACCCGGCACTGCCGTGTTCACGCCGGTCAGGCCTTGCGGGCCGTACGCCGGTTGCCGAACGACTCCATGGTGGTGGCCTTCTTCGCCGGCGCCCGGGTGGCGGACGTGGTCCGGGCGCGTGCCGGCGCCTTCTTCGCGGCCTTCTTCGCCGCCGCTCTCGTGGCCGGCGCACTCTTCGGCGGCGCGTTCTTCGCGGCGGCCGCCTTCGCCGTCGGCCTGCGCGTGGGCGTCGCGGTGGTGGCGGAGGTGTCCTTCTTCCGCGCGGCGCGGGCCGTGGTCGTCGTGGGCTTCCCGCCGGGTGACTTCGCCAGGCTCGCGCCGGTCGCCCGCTTCGTGGCGGTGGCGGCCTTCTTCGCCGCCGCCTTCCGGTTCATCGGCGCCTTCTTCACCCCGGTGGCCTTCCGGGCCCCGGTCGGGCGGCTGCCCGGCGGGACGGCACTCCTGCCTGCGGTCATCCTGGCTCCTCCTCAGGTCTGCCCCGGATTCCCCGGTTCTACCGGACGCCGGCCGCGACGGGTCCCATCGGCGTGATCGGCCGGGTCGGCCGGGTCTTCCCGCGACCCGAGCGGGCAAACGCGAGGGCGCCGTTCCGATCGTTCCCGGCTATCAAGTCCGACTCGGGCCGGAACCGCCTATACCGAGGACGAGCGCGATATCCGCGCCGACCGTCAGCGTGGTCGCTCGTCCGGCACCGGGGAGGCCACCATCGCCGCCCGGCAGCCGGGCTGACGCAGATCGGTCAGCCCATCCGGGCGGGGGTTGGTGACCGTCACGTGGGCGGGTGGGTAGACCTGGGCCGCGACGCCGCCGCCACCCCGGGACGGAGGACGTTCAGGGTTACGATGCGGGCGTGGCGGATGTCGATGCGCCGATCGCCGTCGACGCGGTCTGGCAGCAGCAGGGGGTCTGGTCGCGGGCGGCCGGACATGCGCAGCGCCGGATCGTGCGGGGGCGGCGGGCGGTCGCCGGGTTGACCATCGTGGCGGCCGTCGGCGGCACCGCCGCGGCGCAGCTGGGTGGGGTTCAGGCCGCTGTGGGTCGGGCGCTCGCGGTGCTCGCTGGTGTGGCGCTGGCGTTGGTGCCACCTCCCGGCCGGGTCGACCGGCCGGGAGGCGGTGCAGGCGTGGACGAGGCTGCGGTCGGTGTCCGAGGCGCTCAAGGCCGGCGTCTACCGGTACCTGGCCCGGGAGGCGCCGTTCTCGGGTGAGGAGCGTGACGTCGTGCTGCTGCGCCGGCTCGACGCCCTGCTCGACGACGCCGGCGACCTGGTCGGGCTGAGGGTGGATCTGCCGCTGGTCGGTCGACCGTTGCCCACGGTGACGGGCTCGGGCTGGCCTCGTGGGTGGGTGTGGTCGCCACGGTGACCACGGCGCTGGTGGGCCACGGTGCGGCCCAGCAGTTCGAGGCCCACCAACTGGAGTACGCCCGCACGGCGGACCAGTTGTACCGGCTCGGGCGGGCGCGGCGCGACGGGGTCGGCTGGACCGACGACGACGCGTTCGTGGCCGAGGCGGAGCGGATCATCTCACTGTCCAATGAGGCGTGGATGGCGCGGACGATCGAGGAGGACGGCGCCGCGCACCGTTGAGATCCGCTGTCCGGTGGCCTGATGTCGATGGTCCCGGCGAGGGATTGACAGATCATGTTGTGACGCTGAGGATGATCCCAGGTCACTGACCGCCACCAAATGATCACCAGCCCGTGACGCTGCCGCACTTCGGCGATGCGCGGCGTCCACTCGGCGGTCGGATCCCCCACCAATGTTCCGTTCAATGCCGTGCGCCTGGTCACCGCAACGGCCGCGCGCGATCCATCGTGGAGCCGCACACCCCGGGCGTGCCCCTCGGCCACCACTTTCGGCCAGCCGGCCGACCGAACAGCCAGAAGGGCAGAGAACAATGTCGTATCCCCTGTCCCCGCGGTGGAGACGCCGCCTTCCCGTACCGACGGTCCTGGCCGCGGCGACGGCGGTCCTGCTGCTGGTGAGCCCAGCATCGGCGACCACGCCGCAGGCCGTCGCGACCGCCGAGGCCGACCCGATCGCCGGTCAGCAGGCGAGCGTCGTCGAGGTGCTGCTCGACGGCACCGCGGAACTGGACGCGCTCGTCGCCACCGGCGTAGACCTCGACCACGGAGTCGAACGTACGGAGAACGGCGTCGTCGCGCGCGCGGTGATCACGCCGAGCGAGGCCGACCGGCTGACCGCGGCCGGCTTCACCCTCGGGGATGTGCTGTACCGGCCTGAGGACGCGCGCGCCCGCGTGGCTGAGCGTGAGGCGACCATCGCCGAGCACAGGTCGGAGAACCGTGAGTTCGCCGCCGCCACGGCCGGCCGGACCGCATCCGACGTCTCCGACATCAAAATCATCCGTGCGGACTACTACACCTCCGGGACCAGCCAGGTCCTCTCGGTCGAGGCGAAGTGGGCGCAGGGGCAGACCGCGACGAACACGCTCACCGTCGAACGGGACAGCGGGCCGGGCACCGCCATCGGTTCCGGCGGCACCCAGAGCATCTCCCGTTTCGTCGACGCGGGGGTCTACCTCTACCACCGGGGCGCCGCGACGGTGACCAGCCGGCCGGAGTACGTCCGGATCACCAGTCCGACCGGTGACGTCGCCGTCGCGAAGGTGAGCGAGTGGCTGCCCACGCCGGGGACCGACCCGGAGGGACCGGGCTACGAGAAGGACTTCGTCACCAGCTACCTGACGCCGACCGAGCTGTACTCGCGGATCCACCAGCTCGCCGCCGAGTTCCCCGACCTGGCCGAGGTCGTCGAGCTGCCGTACAAGACCAACGGGTACCGGCGGCACGCCCAGGCAGTGCTCGGCACGGCCAACGCCAGCCGGGTCGCCGTGGACTCGCTCGCCTGGGGGCACCAGGGCGGCAACGACATCTCCGTCGAGCTGGCCGACCCCGACGCCGGCAACGCCGCGCTCGGCGTGACGGTCACCGGCAAGCACGTCCGGGTGAGCCTCGGTACCAACGGTTCGGGCGCGGTGACCAGCACCGCGGCGCAGGTCGTCGCCGCGCTCAACAGCGCTGCCGGCACGTTGCTGCGGGCGTACACCTATCGAGGTAGCGCCGGCGACGATGTGGTCGCACCGGCCGCGCGTACCCAGCTCACCGACGACCTGAGCGCCCCGGCCTCCGTCTCCCGCGATCCGCACCCGGTGTACGCGATCCGGATCGGCAAGCACCGCGACGGCTCGAAGACGGGTGTGCTCGCGTACGCCCAGGAGCACGCCCGGGAGTGGGTGCCGCCGCTGGTCAGCGTCGAGACCGCCGAGCGGCTGCTGCGCAACTACGCGCACGACGGCAAGACCAAGCAGCTGCTCAACAACCTGGACATCTGGATCGCCCCGTCGATCAACCCGGACGGCGGGCACTACTCGTTCTACGACTTCAACTCCCAGCGCAAGAACATGACCAACCACTGCCCGTTGACCGGGGCGGCCGACTTCCTCGGCCGTGACTCGTGGGGCGTGGACAACAACCGCAACTACACCGAGTACAGCCTCTTCGACGGCTACTCGGGTGCCTCGTCGAGCTGCACCAGCGGCACGTACGCCGGCCCGAGCGAGCTCTCCGAGCCGGAGAACCGCAACCTCGACTGGCTGGCCTCCCAGCCGAACATCAAGTTCTCGATGAACCTGCACTCGTCCGGCAACTACTTCATGTGGTCGCCGGGCGCGTACGCCCTGCCGGACCGGACCTCGGCGCCGCGGCCGTCGCTCGCCGACGAGTCGTTCTTCTGGGGCGCTTCCTCGCGGATCCTCACCGCGATCAAGCAGCACCGGAACATGGCGGTCACGCCGGCCCGTACCGGTCCGATCTCCGACGTGCTCTACTCGGCGGCGGGCAACTCCGGCGACATGCTCTGGTACAAGTACGGCATCTACGCCTGGAACTTCGAGGTCGGCACCTCCTTCCAGCCCTCGTGGGAGGAGGCGCACGCCGAGACGATGGAGTTCTCCAACGGCCTGGTCGAACTCATGCGGGTCGCGCGGGACTTCGAATCGGACAAGAAGCGGCCGACGAGCACGTTGACCGTCGCGCCGAGTTCGAGTCCGGGCATGGTGAACGTGACGTTCGACGTCTCCGAGCCGGCGGCGGTCTTCTACACCCTCGACGGCGCCGTGCCGACGTACGAGTCCACACTCTACGGCTCGGCGGGCATCCGGGAGGGCGGTGAGACGTTGACCGTCCCGGCCGGCACCCAGGTCAACTGGTTCTCCGTCGACGCCGCGGGCAATGTGGAGCAGAACTACCGCCCGGATGGGAAGGGCAACAACTTCCGCAAGGGTCGGGCGGTCCTGCCCACCAGCTGATCGTACGGTCGATGGACGGCCGCGGCACCACCTCCGGCGCCGCGGCCGTCGCGTGCGTGTCGCAGATGACGTTTGGGTTTCAGCCGTTCCCCAAGATCACTTCTGGGATTAGCGTGGAGATCAAATCCAGTCCCCGTTCGGGGGCCGGTGTCAGGTCCCAGTAAGGAACAAGATGCTCAGAAGAACACGATGGCTGGTGGCCGTCGCTGTCACGGCGACGGCACTGAGCGCAGTGCCAGGCGGAACGGCGTCAGCCGAGCCGAGCAACGCCGTCCCGGCGGGCACGGGGGACGCGAAGGCCGGCAGCGCGGTACACACGATCACGTTGCTGACCGGCGATGTGGTGACGGTACGAAGCAGCGGCTCCGGCTGCCCGCAGGCGGCGGTGGAGCCGGCGAAGCAGAATGCGGTGTTCCATCAGTCGTGCGGCCCGGACGGGCACCTGCACGTCATCCCCGCGAGCGTCGCGTCCAAGGTCGGCTCAATCCTCGATCCGGACCTGTTCGACGTGACCACGCTGATCGACGAGGGGTTCGACGACGAGAGCACCCCGACGCTGCCGGTGATCGTGCAACCGGCCGTGAAGTCGGCGCGGGTGGCCGCGCTGGCCGACGTGCAGCAGTTGCCGCTCATCGAAGCGGTCGCCGGTCACGTACCGAAGAAGAGCCAGGCGACGGCGAAGCTGGCGACGAACTCGTTGCTGGCGGGGGCGAAGAAGGTGTGGCTGGACCGGAAGGTCCGGGCCACCGGGCTCGCCACCACCACGGCCACCAGCGCCGCGCCGATCACCGCCGCACCGACCGCCGGCAAGCCCGGTGGCAGTGACCTCGACTGGAACCTGGACCAGATCTCCGCGCCCGACGCGTGGAAGTCCGGTTACACGGGCAAGGGCGTGC
Organism: Micromonospora sp. NPDC005367; assembly: GCF_040606825.1. Lineage (NCBI taxonomy): Bacteria > Bacillati > Actinomycetota > Actinomycetes > Micromonosporales > Micromonosporaceae > Micromonospora > Micromonospora sp. NPDC005367. Next base: position 21,106 of record NZ_JBEXFP010000023.1, read on the forward strand.
GGGTCGCGGTGCTCGACACGGGCGCCGACTTCACTCACCCGGACCTGGCCGGGCGCGTGGTGGACAAGGCCGACTTCACGGTCGAGGGCGGCGACGCCGTCGACCACAACGGGCACGGTACGCACACCGCGTCCACGATCGCCGGCACCGGTGCCGCCGCACACGGGCAGCGGCGTGGTGTGGCTCCGGACGCGAAGCTGGTCATCGGGAAGGTCCTCGACGACAGCGGTTTCGGCGACGACTCGCAGATCATCAAGGCGGTCGAGTGGGCGGCGGAGCGGGCCGACGTCATCAACATGAGCCTCGGCGGTGAGGACCCGGACGACGGCAACGACCCGTTGGCGCTGGCCGTCGACGCCGCCAGCCGCAAGACCGGTGCCCTGTTCGTGGTCGCCGCCGGCAACAACGGTGGCCCGATCTCCGCTCCCGGTTCGGCCGCGACGGCCCTGACCGTCGGCGCGATCGACCGCGACGGCAAGCTGGCGAACTTCTCCAGCCGGGGACCGCTGGTGGACACGTCCGTGGCGAAGCCGGAGCTCGTGGCCCCGGGCGTCGACATCGTGGCGGCCCGGGCGGCCGGTACGAACCTGCAGGATCCGATCGACCAGTACTACGAGGGCTTGACGGGCACGTCGATGGCCGCCCCGCACGCGGCCGGCGCCGCGGCGCTGCTGGTCCAACGGCACCCGGACTGGACGGCCGACCGGCTCAAGGCGGCGCTCGTCGGCGCCGCCGACCCGATGACCGGTGTCGACCCGTACGCCGTGGGTGCCGGCCGGCTGAACGCCGAACGGCCGCTCTCCGGCCCGACCAGCAACCAGCCGACGGCCGACCTCGGCACCTTCGGCTACCCGCAGTCCGGCACCGCCACGGCGACGCTGACCTGGACCGGCGACAGCACGCCGGCCACCGTCAACCTCGATCTCGACGTGACCGCCGTGAACCACGACGGAACCGCCGCTCCGCGCGGTGCGGTCACCCTCACCACGAACAAGGTGAAGGTCAAGCGCGGCTCCACCGCCAGCACCACGCTGCGGATCAACCGTGCCGCGCTGGCCGCGAGTCCGGGCTACTACCTCGCCACCGTCACGGCCCGGGCCTCCGGGCACAAGCCGGTGGCCACCACGCCGGTCAGCTTCTACGTCGAGCCGCGGAGCTTCGACCTGACGGTCAACACCAAGCCGATGGCCGACACCGCGGAGGGCGCGGAGAACTACGTCGGTGTCCTGGTGACCAACCTCGACGACCCGCTCATCTCGGCCGGCGGCGCGTTCCTGCAGCAGGGTAAGTCGGTGACGGTGCGGGTCGCGGAGGGCCGCTACGCGGTCACCGGCGGATACAGCTCGTACGACCCGGCCACAGAGGCGCAGCAGGGTGCGTACGTCGGCGACACCGACGTGGCCGTCAACGGCGACCGGAGCATCACCCTCGACCCGGCGACGACCCGGCCGGTGACGGCGGTCGTCGACGGGGCGCCCACCACGCCGATCCTCACCTCGTTCATCTACCAGCAGACCACGAAGAACGGCCTGTCCTGGTGGAACAGCGTCACCGGCCTCGGTGGCGGGGCGAAGGTGTCGGTTTCGCCGCTGCGGGAGCCCAGCATCGGGTCGTTGCGGGCGTACTCCGCCTTCTTCCTCCAGTCACCGCAGGGCACGGCGGACCCGTACGCCTACGACCTGGCGCACGAGTACACCGACGGCGTTCCGGCCGACCCGACCTACCGGGTGAGCAAGGCCGAGCGGGCCGAGTTGGCCCGCGTCGACGAGCGGTTCAACCAGATGGATTCGCCGGGGATGTACACCTCGCTGCGGCGTGCCATCTTCGCGCCCGACGGGGTGTACCTGACCCAGCTGCGCAACTTCGACCTGCCGACGAACCGCACCGCCTATCTGTCGCCGGGCTACCGCTACGTGGACGAGGCTGTCTACGGGGGCCTGGCCGCACAGGAACAGGTGCGCAGCTACCAGGCCGGTAGCCGGCAGTCCAAGGTCTGGGCGCGGCAGCCGCTGCACTCCGACTGGGTCGACGGGATCGTGGACGAGGGTGACGTGCTTCCGTGCGCCACCGCGCCGTCGCGGACGCGGGGCAACCTGCATCTCGATCTGGTCATGCTCACCGACCAGCACGGTCGCTCGGACTGCCTCCAGGGAGGCGGTATCGGGCTGAACCGGAAGATGTCGCTCTACCGCGACGGCAAGCTCGTCGAGGAGCGCGACGCCTCGCGGGCCGACTTCACGGTGCCGCAGCAGTCGGCGGACTACCGGGTGACCTTCGACCTCGACACGAGCCTGATCCTGCCCATCTCGACGAAGGTCAACACCTCCTGGACGTTCCGCTCGGCTGGTCCGACCGGCACGGAGAGCGTGCCGTTGCCGCTGCTCGCGGTCGACTACGCGCTGCCGATGGACGCCGGGAACCACATCATCGGCGGCACCGGTGAGTTCACGATCCGGCAGACCAAGGGTGTGCCGGCGCAGAAGGTGACCTCCTTCCAGGTGTGGACGTCGACCGACGACGGCAAGACGTGGCAGGTCGCCCGGGCGACCCGGCACGACGACGCCTACACCGTCGAGCTGCCGTCGCCGGCGGCGGGTCAGGCCGTTTCGCTGCGGGTGAAGGCCGACGCCAGCGGCGGTAGTGGCATCGACCAGACGATCATCCGGGCCTACAAGGCCGACTGACCGTCTCGTGCAGACAGTGCGGCCCCGGCACATCGTGCCGGGGCCGCGCTGTCGTTCCGGTCGGTCGACCTCCCGGGCGTACGGTCAGGCCTTACGGCAGGAGGCGAGCACGCCGACCACACCGACCCCGGTCGGCTTCAGCGGCAGCCGGGTCGACGCCGCGGGACACGTCGGGACGGTGAGGTCGTAGACGCCCCGGCCGAACGTGGCAGCGGTCAACTGGCGGCTGCTCTCGTGGTAGCGCAGGTACATCACGGCGGCCTGTGGCAGGTTCGTGCCCAGCGCCGCCCACTCGCCGCCGTTCCACGCGGACATGAACACCCCGACGTCGGTACCGACCAGCAGGAGCCCGTCGGTGGTCGGGGCGATGAAGTTCACCGGTGCGTCCGGCAGGCCCCGGCCGATGTCCTGCCAGGTCCGGCCGCCGTCGCGCGTGATCATCACGTGGGCGCGGTCGCTGCCGGAGCGGAAGCCGGAGAACGTGGCGTACGCGATGTTCTCGTCGGTGGGGTGCACCGCCACCCGGGTTACCCAGGTGCCGGGCAGCTGTCCCGGGTCAACCCGGTGCCAGCTGCCGCCGAGGTCGTCGGTCCACCACAGTCGGCCGTCGTCGGTGCCGACGTACAGCTTGTTGCCGTCGGTGGGCGCGGCAGCGATGGTGGTGACGGTGCCCCACGGGTAGCCGGACGGGTCGTTGGGGCCGCCGCCGGTGAGGTCGGGGCTGATCGGCGTCCAGGTGCGGCCGTTGTCGGTGGACCGGTTGACGATGTTGCCGGCGTAGTACATGACGTTCGGGTCGCTCGGGTCGAACTGCAGCGGCGTGAGCCAGTTGCGCCGGTCCGAGGTCGTCTGCCCGGTCCCGATGTTCTGGCGCGGCGCGGCCCCGGAGTTCTCCGAGCGGTAGCAGGAGCCGTACTGGCTGCACCCGAAGACGATGTTCGGCTGCTCCGGGTGGATGATCACCTGGAGGCCGTCTCCGCAGCCGATGGCGCTCCACGGGCCGCCGACGCCGGTGTACCCGCGGTTGCAGCCGTTGTCCTGCGCGCCACCGACCTTCAGCACCGGATCGGTCTCGGCGACGTCGACGGTGTAGAACTGCGTGTACGGCTCGTAGGTGGACTTCACCCAGCCGTTCGCGCCGTTGGCCTGTGACCGGTAGAAACCGCCGTCGTTGCCGAGGTAGACCCGGCCGGGCACCTTCGGATCCCAGCGCATCGTGTGCTGGTCGGCGTGCACCCCGCCCACCGAGGAGAAGCTCTGCGCGCCGTTGGTGGAGCGCATCAGGTTCACGCCGGTCAGGAAGACGTGGTCGGCGTCGGTGGGGTCGACGAAGAGCTTGCCGAACCACCAGCTGAACGTGGACTGGGACGCCTGGCCGGCGGTCACCGGCGTCTGCGTCCAGCTGTCGCCACCGTCGTCGGAACGGAAGAAGGCGCGGAACGGGCCGAGTGCGGTGCCGACGTACGCGTAGAGCCGTTGCGGGTCGTTCGGCGCGAGCGCGAAGCCCCAGCGTCCCTGGTCGGCGTCGGTGGGCAGGCCGTTCGTCATCCGCTGCCAGTTCCGACCACCGTCGTCGGATCGCCAGAGGCTGGAGCCGGGGCCACCGTACGTGCGCTGGTGCGGTTCGCGCAGGTGGTCCCACATGGCCGCGTACACCCGGCGGGGGTTGCTCGGGTCGATGACGACCTCGGTCGCGCCGGTGGTCGGGTTCGGCGGCGCGAGTGCCCGACGCCAGGTCTGCCCGCCGTCCTCGGACAGGTAGACGCCCCGCTCACCGCCGGGCACGAAGAGGTTACCGGCCGCGGCGGCGAAGATGCGGTTCTCGTTGCTGGGGTCGATGGCGAAGCGGGCGATGGCGTGGCTGTCCTTCAGGCCGACGTGCCGCCAGGTCCTGCCACGGTCGGTGGAGCGGTAGATGCCGTCGCCGCCGAAGGTGATCGAGCCGCCGCCGGGTTGGGCCTCGCCGGTGCCGGCGAGCAGGACGCCTTGGCTCGTCATCGCGACCGCGCCCATGCTCTGCGTCCAGCCGTCCGGCCAGGCCGTCTCGAACGTGGCGCCGGCGTCGCTGGAGCGCCAGACGCCGCCGGAGGCGGCGGCGATGAAGACCTGGTCGGGCACCTGCGGGTCGACGGCGATGTCGACCACCCGGCCGCCGATGTTGCTCGGCCCGAAGAAGTCCCACCTCCGGTCGGCCAGGTGGCGGTACGCCTTGCGGGTGTGCTCGGCGATCCGGTCGGCCTCGCCGCGGGCGTTGGCGTACTTGGCGGTGGAGAGCTCGGTGCTGCCGTCGCTCATCCGCTGGGCGGTCATCCACTCGTCGGGGAGTTCCATCGGTCCGGTGGGGGTGCTGGTGGCCAGTGACACCTCTTCGACAGGCCGAGGCGTCGAGGACGCGGTCAGTGCGACCGTGGCCAGCAGCGCTACGGCTGCCGTCATCGTGAGGCCGCGGACTCTTCGGACGAGCGTGAGCTTCATACGGTGTCTCCCTGTCCACGCGTCGTGACGACCGGGAAAGCGGTCTCCAACGAGCCACGGTAGACAGTCGAGTGACCTGGGTCACCAAGCATCTGTTGTGAATGGCCCCCTCTGGTTAGGACAGCTGTCGAGGTCGATCATCGGCCTTGCAGTTAGGTGTATACGTCTATAGGTTGGGCCGGTGCCCCTGGACGCCTCCCGGAACAGCCTGGTCCTGCCGATGCTCGGGCTCCTTGTCGAGCAGCCGGCACACGCCTACGACCTGACGAGACGCCTCCGCGAGCGGTACGAGCAGCAGCTGCCGGCCACCCGCAGCACAGTGTCCACGCTGCTGAAAACGCTCGACCGGGCCGGCCTGGTCTCCGCTTGCCTGCCCGAGCGGTCGGGAAACCGGCCGCCACGTACGACGTACCAGCTGACCGACGCGGGCGTGGCCGAGTTCCGCCACAGAGTCGAGGCGAGGCTGCGCGACGCTCCGGCAGCCTCGACGGACTTCGTCATGGCAGTCGCTTACGTGGCGATCCTCCCGGCCGACCAGGCGACCTCTGTGCTGGACGACCGCGCCGACCGACTCGACCAGGAGTTGGCGGCGTTGCGGGCACAACCGGACGGCGTTATCGAGGCGCACATGCTCGAAGTCGCCTACTGGCGCACCGTCGTCGCCACCGAAGTCGGCTGGATCAGGACGTTGGCGCGGCGGATCCGATCGCAGGACATTGCCTGGCCAGGCAGCAGCCCGGCGGATCGAAGGGACTGACGCGTGAAGTTCGGCATCTATCCTGGCGGGCGGGCGGGCACCGTCTGCTCGCACCCGCCCGACCCTGTCGCCATCCGCGACCTCGTCGACACGCTCGCGGGCGGTACTCCCTTCGTCGTCCGCGAATACGTGCACTTCTTCGGTGACGCCACTACCTCGGACGTCGTGGCCTCGCTTGGGGCCGAGAACGAGCTGGCCCAGCTCACGATGCCCGATCAGTGGTACGTCGAGGGCGGCCGTGAACTGGACCTCGTCGTCAGCTACCTCCCCGCGGTGGCCGACATGGGCGGATGGTTGCGCTTCCTCGACACGGTGGTCGAGCGCTATGGGCAAATGACGCGGTTTCTCCAGGTGACGCTCGAGCCCAACTTCCCCATCCCGTTCATCGACGGAAGCGCTCCGGGCGTCGTCGAAGCCCTGACCTTGGGCATCCCGTATGCGCGCGCCGCGCTGGACCGACGGGGCCTCCACGACGTGCGGGTCGGCTTCTCCGTCGCCGAACCGGCGGAATGGTTGGGCGGCGACGACGAGTTCTGGCGGCACCTCTCCGCTCTGCCGCACCAGGATTTCGCAGCCCACGTCGACTACGTCGGCCTCGGTCTGTATCCCGACGCCTTCTCGCCGGTCGCCCCGCGCGGCACGCCAGGGGACACCGCGTCCCTCACCACACACGCCCTCCACCACCTTCGTGAGCATTCGCTACCTCGCGCGCACATCCCGCTCGATGTTCCGATCCACATCGTGGAGAACGGCACCCCCAGCGGAGCGCCCCGCACCGAGCAGGCGCAATGCGACTCGCTGTCCGACATGCTCGGCGCCATCCTCGCCTGTGCGGAGTCATTGAACATCGCCCAGTACGAGTTGTTCGGCCTCCGGGATGCAGACAGCGGCTCCACTCAGCCCACCGGAACACTCGGGATCGTCACGGACACCTACCGGCCCAAGCCCGCCCTCGGCGTCTACCGCGACGTCGTCCGTGCCTCCGGCGAGGAGTCCGCCACCAGGCACCCGTGAGCGTGTTCGGCCGGTCGTCGCTCCCGCTGGTCGACCACCGGACTGGTCGGCCACGTACCGTGACGGCGTTCCGCCTTCGCTGCCACTCGTTCCGCGTCCTTTGCTCTGCACCCGCGGACGCGCCAGTCGCCTCGTGCGGTTGACGCTTCCGGTCGTGAAGGTGCTCTCGGTCCTGCTGGCCGAGCCCGATACCGAACGTTACGGGCTGGACCTCATGAAGCTGACCAACCTGCCGAGCGGCACGCTCTACCCGGTGCTGCACCGGCTAAAGGGGGCCGGTTGGCTCGAGGCCGACTGGGAGACGATCGACCCCGCAGTCGAGGGCCGGCCCGCCCGCCGCTACTACCAGCTCACCGCGAACGGCGCCACAGCCGCCCGTCAGGCGCTCGCCGAGCTGCACGCCCTGAACCGGGATGCGCGGCCGGTCCGCGGCGGTGCCGAACCGGCGGGCGCGCCGGCATGGTGACCCGGCGGGTCGCCGAGGTCATGCTCAGCGCGGCCGTCCGGCGCTGGCCGGTCGAACTCCGTGAGAATCTGCGGCGGGAGTGGAGTGCCGAACTGCACGTCCTCGCCACGGACCGGCGGCGGCTGCGGATGCTGGGCTTCGCGGCGAGTCTCGCGTTACGCAGGAACGACGGACCGCTAGCGGGCCGGCGGCCGGTACGCGGACCGGTCGGCCGCACCGCCGCGGCGTTGCTGCTCGCCCCTGTGGGTGGTGTGGCGATCGTGTTGCTCAGCGCGATCGTGATGAACGTCGTGGTGGGCCAGTTCCTGCTCACCGCCGTCGGTTGGGGGACGCAGGCGCAGATGCCGCTGTGGACGGCGATGACGGCCGGGCTGGCGGTTGTCCTGGCCCGGTCCGCGGCCCAATGGGGCAGCCGGTCCGCGTTGATCGGGCCGCTGCGCACGGCGCTCGGCATCATGCTGCCGGTCGGCGTCGTCATCGTCGGCATCGAGTACGCGATGAGCGTCGAAGGTCTCGTCCGCGCCGCACCCGGCCTGCTGAGCTGGCTGACCTTCCTGACGCTCGCCCTGTGGGGCGCGTCCTCGCTCGCCGGCCGGGGCCGGATCCGTGCGGCGTGGTGGTTCGGCGTCGTCGGTGCGCTCCTCGCCGCCGATCTGGCCGTCGTCCTCACCGTGGTCAACCAGATTCCCGCCGACCCGGGCACGATCGTCGGCGGCGCGCCGCAGTTCGACACCGTCGACCGGGTGTCCGCGCCGCTCTGGCTCTTCGTCACCTGGACCGACTGGTCGTTCGGCCTGCCGAGGCCGACGCCGTGGGAGATCTTCCTGATCACGGACGTGGTGGTGACGGAGGCTGTCCTCTATCTGGCGGTCACTCCGTACGCGCTCGCGTACGTGATCAGCGCCGCACGGTCGTCGCGGGACGAACCTGGTGCCGCCCGCCCGCCGCGGGCGTCGATCGCCTGACGGGCGGCCATCCGCGCGGGCGGCGCTCAGCGGCGCTGGAATTCGGGCAGCCCCGCGTCGTCCGAGTCCGGACCCACCACAGCGCTCAGCGTCGTGCCGTCGGCGCAGAGGGCGGTGGCACGCAGGTACGTCCGTCGCTGCTGCGCCCGCATCAGCACCTCGGTCTCGAAGACCTCGTCCTCGGCGCGGAGCAGGTCGATGTCGTCGCGCTGCTCGTAGTGGGCGCGTACGTCCAGCGGCGTCATCCGGACGGTGGCCTCGACGGTCGTGAGCGCGCCCTGCTCGACGACCGACGTCACCCGCGCGTCCTCGGGCAGGAGCAGGCCGGTGACGTGGGCGTCCACCTCGGCGTCAGCGTCCAGCGGCACCCGGTCACAGCTGGGCAGGTTCGCCAGCATGTCCGGCCCCCGACCGGTGGCCCGCTGCCCCGAGCCGGAGTCGGTGCCGCAGGAGGCCAGCAGCAGCGGGACGGTGACGACGGCGGCGAGCATCCGGAGTCTCACCGCCGCAGCATGGCACGCTCAGCGCAGTACCCGCCACCGTCGTACGACGAGCAGCAGCGCGGTGATGACGATTGCGGTGACCACCATGAGGACGCTGGTGATGAGCGCGCCGTACGCGAACGAGGAGAATTCGAAGGCCTGGTCGAAGATGTAGACCGGTAGGTAGAGGGTGGCGTTGCCGGGTCGGCCGTCGGTGAGGATGTAGGCGGGCACGAAGTTGACCTGCAGAGTCAGGATCGTGTCGCGTACGGCGAGCAGCAGCAGGACCGGAGCGAGCAGCGGCAGGGTGATCCGGCGCAGCTGGCCGAACGGGCCGCAGCCCTCCAGCGCCGCCGCCTCGTAGAGCCGGCCGTCGAGCATCCGCCGGGCGGCGACGACGACGAGGAAACCCTCGCCGATGGGGAACATCAGCATCAGCGCCACCCCGACCCGCGCCGTGCCGGGGTCCGACAGCCAATTGAAACCGGAGTGCCCGAAGAGACCGAGCAGTTGGTTCAGCGGGCCGTAGAGCGGATTCAACACCCACAGGAAGAGCACCGCGAGGGCCACGTCCGGCACGACCGTCGGCAGATACACGGCGACCCGGAACCAACGCCCACCCGGTCGGGGCGCGGCGAGCAGCAGGCCGAGGCCGACGGCGGCGAGCAGCCGCAGCGGTACGGTCAGCGCCAGGTGGATCGCCGACGCCCGGACGCTGTCGAGCAGGAACCCGTCGGCGGACATCCGGCGGAGGTTCGACAGGCCGACGAACTGCGGGTCGCGGGTCAGTCCGGTGTGGTCGGTGAACGCGTAGCCGAGATTGAGCAGGGCCGGCACCGCGATCAGCAGCCCGACCGCGACCGCGTACGGGGCCAGGAACGCCCACGCGGTCAGTGGCCGTCGGCCACGGTTCGAGGTCACGCCCGCAGTCCCGTCTCGGCGTCGAAGCGGTGCATCCGCACCGGGTCCGGCCGCAGCCGCACCCGCTCGCCGGCCGGTACGACGCAGCGCGGTCCGGTGCGTACTGTCAATCGGGTGCCGTCGGCGCCGCGGGTCAGCAGGATGCTCTCGCTGCCCAGCGCCTCGATCGCCTCCACGACGACCTCGATCGGCCCGTCGACGTCGAGCGTCAGATCCTCCGGACGGATGCCGAGCGTCACGCCGGAGGAGCCGCCGAGCACACCACCGCCGGGTACCAGATTCATCGGCGGGCTACCCAGGAAGCCGGCGACGAACGCGTCGGCTGGCTCGTCGTACACCTGTTGGGGTGGCCCCACCTGGCGGATCCGGCCGCGGTCGAGGACGGCGACCCGGTCGCCGAGGGTCATGGCCTCGGCCTGGTCGTGGGTGACATGGACGGTGGTGGTGCCGAGGTCCCGGTGCAGGGCGAGCAGGTCGGCGCGGGTGGCGAAGCGCAGCGGCGCGTCGAGGCTGGCCAGCGGCTCGTCGAGCAGGTAAACGGTGGGCTCGCGTAACAGGGCGCGGGCCAGGGCGATCCGCTGGCGTTGTCCCCCGGAGGTCTGGTCGGGGTAGCGGTCGAGCAGGTCGCCGATGCCGAGTCGCTCAGCCGCGGAACGGGCCCTGCGTTCGGCCTCGTCGCGGCGGACCCGGCGTACCCGCAGTCCGAACAGCAGGTTGCCGAGGACGGTGAGGTGCGGGTACAGCGCGAAGTCCTGGAAGACCATCGCGACGGCCCGCCGGTGCGGGGGGACCTGGGAGACGTCCTGCCCGTCGACGAGGATCCGGCCGCCGTCGGGGCGGTCGAGCCCGGCGATCAGCCGCAGGATGGTGGACTTGCCCGAGCCGGACGGGCCGACGAGGGTGATCATCTCCCCGGCCCGTACCTCCAGGTCGACGTCGTCGAGGGCGACCACTCGTCCGTACGATCTGGTCAGCGACTCGAGCCGGATGGCGCCGTGCTCACCCACCTGCGCCCACCGGCAGGTTGAAGAGCGGGTTGATCTTCTCCTCCAGGGTGCGCAGCCCCTCCTCGCGGTCGACCCGGCCGTAGAAGACCTCCTCGAGCAGGGCGCCCGCCTCCCGTTCGACGCGGGACCAGGTGCCGGTGCGCGGGGTGGCGCGCAGGTGCGGCTCGGCGTCGAGGTAGACCCGGGACGACCGCGGTGGCTCCTGCGGGTCGAGGAAGGTGGGGGAATTGGCCACGTCGAGGCGGGACGGCACGGTACGGCCGGAGCCGGCGAGGATCTGCTGCCCCTGCTCACCCATCGCGAACTCGATGAACCGCCACGCCCGGTCGTGGTCGGTCGGGCCGGCGCTCATGCAGTAGGCGTCGCTGTGCAGGATCGACGCGGGTACTCCGCCGGGCGCGACCGGCAGCGGCGCCGCGTCCCAGGTGAAACCGTCGATGGTGCGCAGGGTGGGTACGGCGACCCGGCTGTTGAGGTACATGCCGAGCGTGCCGCGCAGGAACCGGGCCTCGCTCGACTCGCTCTGCTCCTCGGCGTCGGGCGGTACGACGTGGTGCTTCAGTTGCAGGTCGAGGAACCAGTCGACGGCCTTGCGGGTGGCCGGGCTCCCGGTGAGGGTCAGCGCGGTCGGTCGGGTCGGGTCGTCGACGAGGTCGCCGCGGTTGGACCAGACGAACGGGGCGAGCCGGGGAATGGACGGCTCGACGCCGACGCCGTACTTCCCGTCGCCGGTCAGGGCGCGGGCCGCGGTGAGGAAGTCGTCCCAGGTCCAGCCCGCCTTCGGCAGCGGTACGCCGGCCTTCGCGAAGAGGTCGGCGTTGTAGTAGACGACGAGGGAGGACATGTTCTGCGGCAGGCAGGTCAGGGCCTTCCCGTCGTAGCGGAAGGCGTCCAGCGCCCGCGGGCTGAAGTCGCTCTCCTTGAGGGTGGTGCTGCGGTCGAGGTACGACTGGGCCGGCTCGATCGCCTGTTGGGCGGCGAACTGGCCGTACCGGCGGTAGTTGAGCAGGAACACGTCGGGTGGTTGCCCGCCGGCGAACGAGGTGGTCAGCCGGGCCATCAGTTCGTCCTGGGTGGCGACCGGGGAGAGCGTGACGGGGACGTCGGGATTGGTTTCGGCGAACGCGTCGATCATGCTCCGGTAACCGGCGATCTCCTCGGCGTCGCCGAAGAGCACGACGGTGATCCCGTCGTCGTCGGTTGCTTCGCCGCTGCTGTCGCAGGCGGTGACGCCGAGCAGCAGAGCGGCGGTGACCAGGGCGGCGTACCGTCGGAATCGGCTCACCTATGACCTCCAGATCTGAGTGCGGCCAGCGGATCGTCGTTCAGCAGGATCCGCTGGGCCAGCAGGAACACCACCACGCACGGCGCGGTCGCCACGACGCAGCCGGCCATCAGCAGCGGCCAGTCGGTCGGGTTCAGCAGCCGCAGGAACTGCAGGCCCAGCGGGTACGGGTAGCGGTCGCCGCTGTGCAGGTACAGCAGCGGGTCGATCAGGTTGGACCAGTGGAAGGTGAAGGCGAGCACGGCCACCGCGAGGGTCGCCGGGCGCACCTGCGGCAGCGCCACGCGTCGCCATATCGTCAACCAGCCGGCCCCTTCGAGCCGGGCGGCGCCGAGCTGGCTGTCCGGTACGCCGCCGAACGCCCACGCGTACAGCAGCACGAGGAACGGGCTGCCGGCGAGCAGCGCCGGGGCGAGCAGCGGCACGTACGTGTCCACGACGCCGGCGAGCCGGAACAGTTCGAAGCGGGTGGCCCAGACAGCGGTGACCGGTACGAGCAGCACCGCCAGCAGGCCGAGAACGGCGCGGCGGCGGGCGGCCGGGGTGAGCAGTCGTAGCCCGAAACCGGTCAGCGACGCGACGACCACGGTCACCGGTACGGCGATCGCGACGATCAGCGCCGAGTTCGCCAGGTAGCGGAACAGGGGGATCAGCTCCGGCAGCCGGGCGTACGCGGCCACGGTCGGGTCCGGCGGCAGCAGCTCCAGTCTTCGCGGCGGTGGCCCTCCGGCGGGCCGCAGCGAGCCGACCACCATGAACCACAGCGGGGCGGCGAAGAGTGCCGCGAACAGTGCCGGCACCACGAAGCGCCCGACGAACCGGGCCATCACGGTGCCTTCGAACCGCACGTCCCGCCCTTCTCGCCGATCGGCGTGCCTCGTTCGGGTGCACGCCGACTGCCGCCCCGCCGGGCCGGTCGTTCGGCGTGCTGGTCCGGCCGAACCTATGGCCGCCGGCCGCGTGCGTCATCGGGCACCTGTTGGAATCGGGGGTCGCCTGCTCCTACGCCTGTTGCAGGCGGCGTACGCGGCGACGCGGGGACGGCGTGGCGCCGGTCGGTTACGTCCGGTAGCGAACGTGTACGACAGACGTAGGAGGCGAAGAGGATCAACTCCCGCACCTGTCCGATGACCGGTCCCGCCTGGATTTCTAGGGTTCGATGCAGCCGCACCGGCGGCCCGCCGTCCCCGCCCGGGGCGGCTGGGACGGCGCCGGTGCCGGACAAGGGGAGGAGCACCATGCGAACCACGAGGAGCTGGTGGCGGGCGTCGGTGGTGGTCGGGTTGACCATCGCCGTGGGTCTGCCGGCGGCTGCCGCGACGGCGAAGCCGCCCGCGGAACGTCTCCGGCCGGTTGTCCAGGACGGAGTGACCCAACCGGTGTTCGGGTACGCCGACGCGATCCGCGAACGGGTATTCGTCACCTCCGACGTCGACACCGACAGCGACGGCAAGCGCGACGTCGTCGCCATGGACATCATCCGGCCCAAGGCCAGCGACGAGGGTCTCCGCGTACCGGTCATCATGGACGCGAGCCCGTACTACTCGACCGTCTGCCGAGGCAACGAGAGCGAGTGCAAGGAAGACGTCGACGGCGACGGTCTCAACGACAAGTGGCCGCTCTTCTACGACAACTACTTCGTCCCGCGCGGCTACGCGGTGGTCCTGCTCGACATGATCGGGACCAACAACTCGACCGGCTGCCCGGTCACCGGCGGGACCGCCGACAACATCAGCGCCCCGACCGCCATCGACTGGCTCAACGGTCGTAGGAAGGGCACCAACGCCGCCGGCGAGCAGGTGGTGGCCGACTGGCACAACGGCCGTACCGGCATGATCGGCAAGTCGTACGACGGCACCCTGGCCAACGCGGCCGCCGCCACCGGCGTCAAGGGTCTCTCCACGATCGTGCCGATCTCCGGCATCTCCAGCTGGTACGACTACTCGCGGAGCAACGGCCTGATCACCCGTGGCAACAACTACTCGGGCAGCCTCGCCAACACCGTCACCAACCCGGAGCGGCGGGCGTACTGTGCGCCGGTGCGTGAGCAGATGGGGGTGGCGAGCGACGACACCACCGGCGACTACAACGACTTCTGGGCCGAGCGTGACTACGTTCCGCACGCCGACCGGGTACGCGCCAGCGTCTTCGTCGTACACGGGATCAACGACGACAACGTCCGTGCGGACCACTTCAGCAAGTGGTGGGACGCCCTCGCCGAGCACAACGTGCCGCGCAAGCTCTGGATGACCGGCACCGGACACGTCGACCCGTTCGACTTCCGCCGTGGCGAGTGGGTCGACACCCTGAACCGCTGGTTCGACTTCTGGCTGTACGACGTCAAGAACGACATCATGAAGGAGCCCCGGGCCGACATCGAGCGGGCTCCGGACGTCTGGGAGACCTACCGCGACTGGCCGATTCCCGCCGCCCAGAAGACCGAGGTGTTCCTGCGGCCCGGCGCCGAAGGTGCCGCGGGTGCCCTCTCGGTCCGTCCGCAGCCCGGCAAGGAGTCCCGGACCTTCCAGGACACGCCGTCGATGAGCCAGACCAACGCGATCCGGCACCCGTCGGACCCGCAGGCGAACACCGCCAACCGGCTGGTATTCCTGTCGCAGCCGCTGCGGGCGCCGCTGCACATCTCCGGCACCCCCGTCGTGCGGGTCAAGGCGTCGGTGAACGGCGAGGACACCAGCTTCGCCGGTCTGCTCGTCGACTACGGCACCAAGACCCGCTTCGGCACCGCCGGCGACGGCATCCGGACGCTGACCGAGGAGGACTGCTGGGGCGAGCAGGCCACCTGGGGCGGGTACGCCGAGGACGCCTGCTACCGGGAGACCGCCAAGAACGTGGCCACCGATCCGCAGGCGCTCGTCACGAAGGGCATCCTCGACGGGTTGAACATCGACTCGCTGTCCACCTCGACGCCGCTGGTGCCGGGGAAGAAGAACGCCGTGGACGTGCCGCTGCTGCCCGAGGACTACGTCTTCGACGCGGGCAACCAGATCGGTGTGGTGCTGCTCGGTTCGTACTCCGGATACAGCAGCCGGGCCAAGCAGAACCAGGCCGAGATCACCGTCCACTTCGACAGCAGCAGGATCGAGCTGCCGGTGGTCGGCGGCCGGAAGGCGGCCGAGAAGGCCGGCCTGTGACATCCGAAGGTCAGACCGAGTGATGCGCGGGCGGGGCGACGAAGGTCGCCCCGCCCGCTCCGGTCGGTGTACCCGATCCACGCGCTTGTCACGAGATGCCCGGCGCAGCCGGACATGGTGGCGGCGAGGGTCTCCGCCGGTAGGGCGATTCAGGTCACAATTGCCTTCAGGTTGATCGGTGGGCGCCGGTTTTCGCGTGTTGTATGCGAGTAGGCCCTTAGAAAATAGATCCTTTCGCATATTCATTCAGGATGCCTCTGTGACGACACGTGAATTGATTTCGATCGCCGAGCTGACCGAAGCGGAGCTCATGTTCCAGTTCGCCGAGTTGGCCCCGGACGCGACCCGCGCGGCGCTCGGTATCACCGCCACACACCTCGGCGGAGGGGTCGTCCTCTCCGTGCGTGACGACCCGATGGGCGGCTTCTGGAACAAGTCCCTCGGCTTCGGTCTCACCGAACCGGTCACCGCAGAACTGATCGGTGAGGTGATCGATTTCCACCGTGAGCACGGCAGCCCGAACGCCCGGATTCAAATCGCCCCAGAGCTGCTGCCGCCGGACTGGGATTCCATCGTCGCGGCGCACGGGCTCACCCTAGGCAACACGGTGGTGAAACTCGTCGGGGCGATCGACGACTTCCGGCCCGGTACGACCGACCTGCGAGTCGGACCGGTCACGGAGCAGGACGCCGACAAGTGGGGCGCGCTGCTCTGGGAGCTGTTCGGCGTACCGAACGGACACCTCGCGGCGACGGTCGCGGCCGGCGTACGCAGCGGCGTGTTCCAGGGTTTCGCGGCCTGGGACGGCGACGAGATGGTCGGCGTGGCCAACCTCTTCGGGCACGGTGCGGCCGGGCAGCTCAACTCCGGCGCGACTCGGGGAAGCCACCGAGGCCGGGGCGTCCAGTCCGCCCTGATCGCGGCCCGCGCCCGGGCCGCTGCCGAAGCCGGCCGCCGGTGGCTGGTCACCGAGACCGATCTTCCGAAGCGGCCGGGTGGCAACCCTTCGCTCAACAACGTCATCCGTTCCGGCCTGAGCCAGGTCTATGAGCGAACCGAATGGGTGTGGCGTCCGGAGGTCGACAGCGCCGTCTGAGTCTCCCGCTCGGCGTGACCGAGCCGGTTGCCGCTGACCGGCGTCCTGCCCGGCTGCTGGGTTCGAGCTGTTGCCATTTCGGCTGCCCAGCGAAGGTGGAGCAGACCTGGACGTCGAACGAACCCGCGAAGGTGCAGATAATCGCCTGTCCGGACCGGGTCAGTACCGGCTCGACGATCCGCCGATGCAAGTTCGACGACCCGAAGCCGGACACCGCGACGCTGGTGCGAGCGGGTTGGCGTCTCCGCGTCTACGAGGTGGCGACCGGCCGCGAGCTGCTCGACAAGGTGATGCCCGAGGACGATCAGGAAATGCCCGTACGTCGTCCTGATCGGCCCCGGCAAGAAGATCTACGCCGAGGTCAGCGACCAGGCGGCGCTCCGGGCGCTGCGTAACCTCGTGGAGAAGTGACGGACGTTTGAGGCAGTACGCCCCGGGCAGATATTCGTGACCGACCATGCGAATCAGGGAGGCCACGGGTCATGTCGAAGGGTGACATCGAGACGTGCCACGAGGACGGGCAGTGGAAAAACCGTCCCGAAGGGAACCAGCGCGCGAGCAGCACGCACGACACCAAGGCGGAAGCGGCGGCCGCGGGGCGGCTGACCGCCGTTCAGCGCGACGCCGAGCACGTGATCAAGAAGCAGGACGGCACCATCGGCGCGAAGAACACGTATCCGCGCAGCCGCGACCCGCGCGAGATCGAGGGCTGACCCCGGTGCCGCTCACGGTTCGGTGGCGTCCGGACCTCCGGACGCCACCGCTGGCCGTGGCCGATCGGTAGCAGGTGGGTCCAGGTAGGACCTAGCCGGGTGGGTACTGGTTGCTTGCCCGGCGTCCCGCAGGCTTCCGCGTGGTCATCGGATCGCCCGGAAGCGGAGTGCGATGAACCGCCGGAGCGGCAGGGCGATGAGCAGTGCGGCCGTGACCAGGAGACCGCTGACCCACACCGGGCCGAGGTCGCCGGCTCCGGCCTCCAGGGTCGCTGCCGCAACGACGGGACCACCGGCAGCACCGATGTTGAGTGCCGCGGTCGCGTACGACCCACCCATGGTGGGGGCGCCTGACGCCTCGTGCAGCACCCTGGCGATCAGAGTGCTGCCCAGCGCGAAGGAGAGTGTGCCCTGCACGAACACGAGGAGGAGAAGCCCCACCGGCCGGGTAGCCAGGGCTGCCAACGCGACCCAGCCGAGTGACAGCAGCGGGCCGCCGACCGCGACCACGATGCCGGGACGCTGATCGGAGAGCCGTCCGGCGACTGTGACGCCGACGAGGGAGCCGACACCGAAGAGCACCAGCGCGACCGGGACCCACAGCTGGCTCAGGCCGGCGGTGTTGGTCACGATCGGTGCCAGGAAGGTGAACGTGGCGAAGGTGGCGGCGTTGACGAGGGCGCCGAGCAGCATGACCAGGAGCAGCCTGGGCATCGCGAGCTGGGCGATCTCGTCGCGTAGCGACGACCGGGGAGGACTGTCCCGAGGCGGCCGTCCGACCCGGGCCGGGATGCCCTTCACGACGCCGACGGCGGCGGGAAGGCAGAGCAGGGCGATCGCCCAGAAGGTTGCCCGCCAGCCGAGAACCGTGCCGAGCGCCGCGCCGCCGGGAACTCCGGCGATGGTGGCCACCGTCGTGCCCGAGAGCAGCACCGCGAGCGCGCGTCCCTTCTGATCGGCTGCGACGAGCGCGGTCGCCGTGCTCAGCGCGACGGCGAGGAAGCCCGCGTTGGCCAGGGCGGCGATCACCCGGGTGCCGAGCAGCACCGGGAAACTCGTGGTGAGGGCGCCCGCGACGTGGGCGACGGCAAAGGCCAGCACGAAGCCGAGCAGGCCGGCCCGGGCCGGCCAGCGGCGCGCGAGGGCCGCCGTCAGTGGCGCGCCGACGATCATTCCGGCGGCGAACGCGGTGGTCAGCAGCCCGGCGGCTCCGACCGGTACGTCGAGGCTTGCGGCGATGTCCGGCACCAGGCCGGCGAGCATGAATTCCGAGGTGCCCATGGCGAAGATCGCCACGGCGAGCAGGTACAGCGGTAGCGGCATCGAGTGCTCCGAGGTGAGGGAGAACGAGGGGACGTCTCGTCACCGCGGCCAGCGTCCGAGCGCGCTCAACTGCCCCACGCAGCGCGGGCTGCTGGGGAGCTGGGCTGGGAACTCAGTGGTTCAGGGGGCTGACGGGGTGACCGAAAGCCCCCGCCCTGGACGCCTCGGGGCTCGACATGCCGCAGACGTTACCCAGACCCACCGGTCATCGCGCAACCCGATCTCGCAGGTGGTCTCACCGTCGCATCCCGAGACCTATTGACTTTCGATAGGTAGCGAGCGATAGTCGATACATGGTCACAGAGCGTCGAGCGGTTGCCGCTCTCAGAGTCTTCCTCGTGGTGCTGTTCGGGATCCTGGTCTTGTTCCAGACCATGTCGCTGCCCGGGCAGTTCGCGCACATGGCAAAGGAGAACCCCGACCAGGCCTATCTCCGGTGGCCGTTGACGGCCGTGACGGTCTTCTGGGTGCTGTGCGTCCAGGTGGTGATCGTGGCCACCTGGAAGCTGCTCACCATGGTCAAGAAGGACCAGATCTTCACTCAGGCGTCCCTGGCCTGGGTGGACGCCATCGTATGGGCCATCGCCGCCGCGTGGGTGGTGCTGCTGGGCGTGTTCCTCTACGTCGGGTTCAGAGCCGACGATCCCGGCGCACCACTCCTGCTGTTCCTGCTGTTGATCGGCGTCGCGGTGTTCGGGCTGCTGATCGTGGTGATGCGTGCGCTGCTGCGCCAGGCCACCACGCTGCGTACCGACATGGAAGCGGTGATCTGATGCCGATCATCGTGCGCATCGACGTCCAACTGGCCAAACGCAAGATGAGCGTCGGTGAGTTCGCCGAACGTGTCGGGCTGACGCCCGCGAACGTCGCGGTGCTGAAGAACGGCCGCGCCAAGGCCGTCCGGTTCAGCACGCTCGAAGCCATGTGCCGGGTGCTCGACTGCCAACCCGGCGACCTGCTCGAGTGGGTCGAGGAATGAGGGTGCGGCAGCAGGTGCCGACCGCCGACCCGCTCACCCGTGAGCCGGGCGGCGGGCCCGGCCGCCGAAAGGAGACCCGATGAGGTACGTCCTCCCCGCGGCCGTCGCCCTCCTCGCCATCGCGATCGGTGTCGCCGCCGTCGTGCTCGGTGAGGCCGACGACTCGCCGGGCCTGCAGGCCCTCGGCGCCGCGCTCGTGATCGCCACGATCGCGTTCGGCGTACGGATGCTCCTCCGCCGTCGGAGCCGGTGAGCAACCGGAGCACGGCATCAGTCCTCCGGGCGGTACGCGCCGGTCAGCCGGCCCAGCTTGAGCGCCAGGTGCAGGCAGAGTCGCTCGTTGCCGTCCTTCAGATCGGTCTCGGCAAGCTCCTCGATCCGCTGTAGCCGGTAGTAGAGGGTGGTCCGGTGCAGCCGGAGCTGCTCGGCGGTAGCGTGGGCGTTGCCGGCCAGGTCGAGATAGCGCTCCAAGGTCCGCAACAGCACCGGGTTCGGTTGCTCGCGCAGCAACCGTTCGAGGCCCGGGTGCACGTCGGCCATGTCGAGGTGCCGCCCCTCCAGCCGGGAGAGCACCCGGTAGACGCCCAGGCCCGACCAGGAGACCAGCGCTCCGAGAGCGGGAAGCCGTACGCCGACCCGGGCGGCCTGCAACGCCTCCCCGTACGACCCGAACGCCTCGGCCAGACCGGCGCGCGTCTGCCCGATCCCGACGACGGCACGCTCCACCGAGCCGAGGCCGCGGGTGGTGTGCCGCAGGTTGTCGTCGAGAAGTTTCGCCGCGACCTCGGGGGAGGGCCGTCCGGCGCCCCGGCCGCCGGCGAGCAGCAGCACCCCGTGGTCGTCGCGGACCAGGTGCAGCGCCTCCCGGGTGCCGACCCAGCGTCGGGTGGTGACCAGGGCCTGCTCCAGGGCGAGCCGGGCGAGCTCGTCGAGCGGCTCCTCGTCGGGGGCGACGAGCTGCGCCACGAGCGCGGTGGCCGACCCGTCGGCGATCATGCCGGCCTCGCGCAGGGCGCGTACCGACCGGACGCGGGTCGGCTCGTTGTCGGAGAGCAGCGTGCGCGCCGCCTCGGTCTCCCGCTGCGAGGCCAGCTCGCCGAGCAGGTTCTCCCGGTAGAGCGCCAGTGACAGCTCGCTCATCAGTCCGGTGGCGGCGATGTCGGCGTCGGCCATGGTGCCGTCCGGGTCGATGAACCAGACGAAGCCGAGCAGCAGGTCCTGGTGGCGGATCGGCACGCAGATCCGGGGCAGCAGGTCCAGCTCCTTGGAGGCTGGTGTGCGTACCGGTTCGCGGGCGTCCATGATGCCGACGTTGCGGAACCAGGCCATCACCTCCGGGGTGGTCTGCCGGCGGAGGATCGAGGCGCGGCGCACGTCGTCCATCGGGCCGGTGTGTTCGCTGTAGACCACCACCCGTTGGCGCCGGTCCTCGATCAGCGCGGGTCGCCCCGCGTACGCGGCGAGCGCGTCGACGAGACGTTGCAACTCATCCTGCATGGGATCCCTCCGGTCACCCCCTTGCTGGGTCTCTCACGGTGGACAGGTACCCACCGGTGCGACCTACCGAGCCTCGTGGCCCGGCCGCGCCAAGGCCGCACATAACGATCATGCTGGTCGGCATCGACGGGGACAACCGCCTACCGGTCCGTAGCTGGGCGAGCTGCCCGCCGATCGGGCCGGCGCCGTCCGGGTTCTCCCGTTTCCCACACATCCCCGTGCCGCGTCCACCACAGTGGTGCCGTGGTTGAGGAGGCGACATGAGCGGGCTGCGCACCGACCTGTACGAGTTGCGGATGGCCGGCAGCTACCTGCGGCGCGGCATGACCGAACAGGCGACGTTCAGCCTCTTCGTCCGGCGCCTACCGCCACGGCGCGGCTTCCTGGTGGCGGCCGGGCTGGCCGAGGCGCTGACGTTCCTGGAGCAGTTCGCGTTCGACGCCGACGATCTCAGCTACCTGCGCGACGTCGGTGGCTTCGACCCCTCGGCGCTGACCGCGCTGTCGGCCATCCGGTTCACCGGTGACGTCTGGGCCGTACCGGAGGGCCGGGTCGTGTTCGCCGACGAGCCGCTGCTCGAGGTAACCGCGCCGATCGCCGAGGCGCAGCTGGTGGAGACCGGCGTACTCAACCTGATCACCTTCCACACCACGATCGCCAGCAAGGCCGCCCGCTGCCGCATCGCCGCCGGTGACGCCCAACTGATCGATTTCGCCTTCCGGCGTACGCACGGGCTCGAGGCCGGCGCGGGTGTCGCCCGGGCGTCGGCCATCGCCGGCTTCGCGGCGACCAGCGACGTCGAGGCGGCCCACCGTTACGGGCTCGTCCCGTCCGGGACGATGGCGCACTCCTATGTGGAGGCGTTCCCGGACGAGCGGTCCGCGTTCCGGGCGTTCGCCACCGACTTCCCGGTCGACCCGATCTTCCTGGTGGACACGTACGACACGCCGGCCGGCGTGTGGGCCGCCGTCGACGTGATCAGGGAACTGGGGTTGACCGGCCCGCTCGGCGTGCGGCTCGACTCCGGTGACCTCGCCGCGCTGGCCCGGCAGACCCGGGCGATCCTCGACGAGGCGGGGCTGCCCCAGGCCCGGATCGTGGCGAGCGGCAGCCTCGACGAGAACGTCATCGCCGGGCTCGTCGAGGCAGGCGCACCGATCGACGGGTACGGGGTGGGGACGAAGATGGGCGTCGCGTACGACGCGCCGTCGCTGGACAGCGCGTACAAGCTGGTCTGCATCGGCGACCGGCCGGTGC
Organism: Micromonospora sp. NPDC005367; assembly: GCF_040606825.1. NCBI lineage: Bacteria > Bacillati > Actinomycetota > Actinomycetes > Micromonosporales > Micromonosporaceae > Micromonospora > Micromonospora sp. NPDC005367. Next base: position 43,179 of record NZ_JBEXFP010000023.1, read on the forward strand.
TGAAGCTTTCCCCCGGCAAGGCCACGCTGCCCGCTCCGAAGCAGGTGTTCCGGGACCCGGCCGGCGTCGCCGGTGACGTGGTCGGGTTGCGCGACGAGCCGGTACCGGCCGGCCGGGAGTCGCTGCTCGTTCAGGTGATGCGCGACGGCCGCCGGCTCGACCCGGCCGACCCCGTGGAGGCGGTACGCGCCGCCCGCCGCCGTTTCGACGCCGAACTCAGCTGGTTGCCCGAGTCGGCGCGGCGGCTGACGGAGCCGGAGCCGCTGACCGCGACGGTCAGTCCGGCGCTGGTGGCGCTGCACGGGCAGGTGGCCGCGCGGGCGGGCCGGGACGGCGGAAACTGACCCAGGCGATCGCCGCACGTCGATGACCGCTGGTCGCAGTCGCGCACACCGCTCGGCTCAGCGGGTCGCCCGCTCGTCGCGTCAACGTCACCGACCATCGCCGATGTGCTGTCAGATGATCACGGAACGTGATTTCATCACCCGCGCCGGCCGGCCACCCCATCAGGAACTCGGGACGAGGAGCTGAGCGTGACATCGAAACGTCTACGAGTACGTCTGGCCGCTGCCGCGGCGCTCACCACGGCGATCGGTCTGCTGCCCGCGAGCGCCACGGCGCAGCCCCCCGGCCAGGCCGACTGGATCGGCAGCTGGATGGCGGCGGTGGCCGAACCGAGGACCACCGGCACTTCGGCGACCGGCTTCACGGACACCACGCTGCGGCAGGTGGCGCACCTGTCGATCGGCGGAGACAGCATCCGCGTACGCATCAGCAACGTCTACGGAACCACACCCCTGACCGTCGGCGCCGTCACGGTGGCCCCGCGCACCGGTGGCTCGGGAACGCCGCAGGTCGACGGGCGTGCCCTGCACCCGGTGACGTTCGACGGCGAACGCTCGGTGACGATCCCCGCCGGAGCCGAATGGTGGTCCGACCCCCTGCGGACCAAGGTGGCCGCGAACTCCGACCTGGTCGTGAGCACGTACCTGCCCGGCCCGACCGGTCCGACGACCTGGCACCCGGCCGGCTACGCCACCTCCTTCCGCGCCACCGGCGACGCCACCTCGGACACCGGCGGCGCCTACACCCCGCTGGACACCGCGCGGTACTTCCTCTCCGGCGTGGACGTCGTCTCGCGGGCGACCGGCTCGGTGATCTTCTTCGGCGACTCCATCACCGACGGGGTCATCTCGACCGTCGACGCGAACCTGCGCTACCCGGACCAGGTGGCCGACCGGCTGGTGCAAGGACCCGAGCCCCGGCGGTGCGGCGTACTGAACGCCGGTATCAGCGGCAACCGGTTGCTGGCCAACGCGGGCTCGGCCGGCGACTCCGCCCTCGCGAGGTTCGACCGGGACGTGCTCGGGCAGGCCGGCGTCCGTTCGATCGTGCTGCTGGAGGGCATCAACGACATCGGCAACAGCCGCGGCGCCCTCGAACCGGAGCAGCTCATCGCGGTGTACCGGCAGTTCATCGCGCGGGCGCACCAGGCGGGCATCCGTGCCGTGGGCGCCACGATTACGCCGTACGAGGGCGCCGGCTACTACAGCGATGCCGGCGAAGCCGATCGGCAGGCCGTCAACCAGTGGATCCGCACCTCCGGCGAGTTCGACGCGGTGGTCGACTTCGACGCCGTGACCCGTGACCCGGCGCACCCCGGCCGGATCAACCCCGCGTACGACTCGGGAGACCACCTGCACCCCGGCGACGTCGGCTTCACGGCCATGGCGGGAGCCGTGAACCCGCGCGACGTCTGCTGAGAGCGGGGAAACGACATGAAGAGATCATCGGTGCTCCGCGCCGCTCTCGCGGTCGGGCTCGTGCTGGCCGGGCTCACCGCCCCGGAAGCCGCCGCCGCGGCACCCGCGACCATCCGAGCCGCCGACGGGGCGTACGTGGCGCAGGAGACCGTCGTCGGCCCGCGCCTTGTCGACCTCACGATCCAGTCGCCGGCGCTCGACACGGCGGCGAACGTGCGGCTGCTCACCCCCGACGGGTGGGAAACGCGCAAGCGCGGCGACAAATGGCCCGTGCTCTACCTGCTGCACGGCTGCTGCGACTCGTACCTGAGCTGGACTCGCTCGACCGACGTCGCGAGCATCCCCGAACTTCGGGACGTCCTCGTCGTCATGCCGGAGGCCGGCGCCGCCGGCTGGTACAGCGACTGGTGGAACGGCGGCCGGGGTGACGCCCCGGCGTGGGAGACGTTCCACCTGCGCGAGGTACGCCAGATCATCGAGCGGGGATACGGCGCCGGCCCGAAGCGGGCGGTGGCCGGACTGTCGATGGGCGGATTCGGCGCACTGTCGTACGCGGCTCGCAACCCGGGGTTGTTCCGGGCGGCAGCGTCGTTCAGTGGTGTCCTGCACCCGCTGAAGGACGCTTCCTACTGGTTGCCGTTCTTCGGGCGCACCGGGCTCGACCCGTACGACCTCTGGGGCGACCCGGTGACACAGCGGCGGATCTGGGAGGCGCACGATCCATACCACCTCGCGAAGCGGCTGCGCCACACGGCGCTCTTCGTGGCCAGCGGTGACGGCACCGCGGGCGGACCGTTCGACCCGCCGGGCGTGACGAACAGCCTCGAGGCGCTCATCTACCAGGAGAACGTCGACACCGTCGACCGGCTCCGCGAGGCCGGCGTCTCCGTCGAGACCGACTTCTACGGTCCCGGCACGCACAGCTGGCCGTACTGGCAGCGCGAGCTGCACCGGGCGCTGCCGATGTTGTTGGACGCGCTGAAGACGGGACGCGGCGTGGCGGCCCACCCCGTCGAGTAGTGGATCCTGGGACGCCCGCCGCCGACCGCTGCCGGCGGGCGTCCCCCGGATCGCGCCCGGGCCGCCTTCGCTCTGCCTTCCGGAGCACGTGGTCCTCGCCGAGTTAGATGAGTCACGAGCTGCAACCTCTTGCCGTGCCGTCTCCATTTCACGACTGCGCCGTTCCTGGCGCCACGCGATTGGGGACCCCGATGAGCACTCCGCGAACCCGGCCGGCGAACAACCAGAGGTCATCCGCCCCCGGCGTCCGGCACGTCCTGCGCGCTGGGCGCGCCCGGGTCGCCGGGGACGCGCTGTCGGAGCGCGCCGAATGAGCGGGCGCGGACCGTCACGTCGCGGACTGCAGTCCGACATCGCGCTCACCGTCGGCACCAGCCGATTCCAGACGGCCAGCATCGTCAAGGTCGACATCCTGGCCGCCCTGCTGCTGCGGGCGCAGCTGCGGAACCAGAAGATCACGGACACCGACCGGCGCAACGCCAAGCGCATGATCACCGCGAGCGACAATGACGCCACGACCGCGTTGTACCGCCGGATCGGCGAGAAATCGGGGCTGACCACGGCGAACAGGACCTTCGGCATGAAGGAGACCACCGCCAACGCGTCGTGGGGGATGACCACCACCACCGCAGCGGACCAGATCCGTCTGCTCACCTCGCTCACCTACGAGGACGGCCCACTGGACGAGGACGGCCGGGCCTACCTCTTCGACCTGATGAGCCAGGTCGAAAAGGACCAGGACTGGGGAGTTCCCGCCGCCGCCGACCCGGGGACCACCGAGGTCTACGTCAAGAACGGGTGGGACACGATCAGCGCCGACGACGGGCTCTGGCAGGTCAACACGATCGGGCGGCTCGTCGAACCGGGACACGACTGGCTCCTGGCCGTGCTCTCCAACCACCACAAGACGCAGGCGGCGGGCGTCCGGAAGGTCGAGGCCGTGGCCAAGTACGCCCTCGGCGAGTTGCGGAAGATCTCTACCGCGGCGACGTCCTGATCAGTCCCGGCGCAGGGCGAACCAACCCACCCCGACGACGGCGATCACCAGCGCCGCGAGGCTCATCGTGATGCCGGCCGGCCGGGATACCGGCAGAAGCTGGGCGGCCTGCTGGGTGATCAGGTTGGCAGCGACCAACGCGGCAGGACCGGCAACCGCGAGCGGCCGCCACAGCGGAAGGCAGGATCTGGAGATCGCGGTCGGATTCGAACCGACGTTCATTCGCTTTGCAGGCGAAGCCCTGACCACTCGGGCACGCGATCCTGGGGGATGGCTCGTTCGGGTTGTCGAGTGTCACGCGCGGTGAGGGTGGGCTTCGAACCCACACGGCCTTTCGGCCCAGACCGTTTTCGAGACGGCGCCCGGCACCAGATCGGGTGGCCTCACCTGAAGTCGGGTAGACAGGATTCGAACCTGCGATCTCTTGCTCCCAAAGCAAGCGCGCTGCCAAACTGCGCCACTACCCGCCGGAGCCGGGACAGCCGGCTTCGAGCCGGCCGTCTCGACGACGGCCGGAAATGCGTAGCGCCCCCGGGACGATTCGAACGTCCGGCCTCTTGATTCGTAGTCAAGCGCTCTCTCCGCTGAGCTACAGGGGCTTGGCGAAGGGTGGGAGATTCGAACTCCCGGCGGGGTCGAACCCGCTCCGCGCTAGCAACGCGGCGCCATAAACCGGACTCGGCCAACCCTTCATGATCTCCTCGTACCGTCACCGGCATCGAGGGTGGAGCAGCTCCCGGACCAGGATTCGAACCCAGCTCTCCGCCACCAGAGGGCGGCGTCCTGCCGACTAGACCATCCGGGAAGGGCCGGCGGCGGGCATGGAAGGCCACCGGCCAGGTTTCCCTTGCCATCCGCTGTGGAGTTGTCAATGACCATGTCGGGGTACGAAAAAGCCGCCCGGTCCCTTCACTGGGTGGGCGGCTGCGCGCGTTCGATCGCGGTCAGCCGCGCCACCGGCATCGGCGGCTGGGTACGGAGGAGGCGGTGATGGCTGGGCACCATCCGCCGCGCAGCGACCAACGCTGCTGCGGTGCGGTGCTCGGCTGGCGCATCATGACCGGTTACTCCTTGCTGATCGGTTGACGTGGACAGTAGGCGCGAGATGATCGCGCGGCCAATTCATTTACCTCCGGCTACGCGCGGTCAACGGGAGGCGCCCGTGATGTTCCAGGTCGAGCGGGACGCACGGTCAGCACCGGGACCGATGATTGTCCCGTTCGGACCGACGAAACGATCAAGGCCGTGACCCGCGGTTGCACGGGTCACGACCTTGACCGTTCGCGTGCCCGAAGGCACCCGAAGCCTTGGACGGGCTCGACTGTCAGCCGATGTAGCCCTTCTCCGTCAGCCAGTCCTTCGCGACGTCCGCCGGATCCTCACCGTCCACATCGACCTTCGCGTTGAGCCCGACCATGGTGGCGTCGTCGAGTTCCGCCGCGATCGGTGCGAAGATCTCCTTGATCTCGGGGTGCTCCTTCAAGACGTCGGTCCGGACGTTCACCGAACCGTTGAAGGGCGGGAAGAACTGCTTGTCGTCGGTCAACACGGTGAGACCGAGCGAAGCGACCCGGCCGTCGGTGGAAGTGATCGAGCCGAAGGCGCATTCACCCTTGTCGACCTGGTTGTAGACGAGAGCGTCCTGCACGTTGGAGACGTTGGCCGGCGCGAGCTTGAAGCCGTACGCCTTCTCGAGGCCGGGCAGGCCGTCCGGACGCGTGGAGAACTCGCCGCCGACACAGAAGGTCGCGTCCGCGGGGTTGCTGGCGACCAGTGCGGCGATGTCGGAGATCGAGGTGACGCCGAGCCGCTCGGCGGTCTCGCTGCTCGCCGCGATCGCGTAGGTGTCGTTGAACGGTGCCGGGTCGAGCCAGGTGACACCGTTGGCGGCGTCGGCGTCGCGGACGGCCTCGAACTGCGCCTTCGCCCCGGGGATACCCTTTTCCTTCTGCAGGTAGGTGACCCAGCCGGTGCCGAGGTACTCCCAGTAGAGGTCGATCTCGCCGGAGGTCAGCGCGGCGCGGACGGTCGTACTTCCCTGCAACCCGATCTGGTCGTCCACCTTGGCGCCGGCGGCGGTGAGTGCGAGCTTGGTCAGGTTTCCGAGAATGAGTTGCTCGGTGAACTCCTTCGAGCCGACGGTGACGGTCGCGCCGGAGAGGTCGAACTTCTCACCGATGCTTCCGCTGCCCGCGACATCGTCGTTGCCGTCGCTGCCGCACGCGGCGACCAGCATCACCAGCGCCAGTGCGCCGGTGAGCACCGGCCAACGGCCGCGCTTCTTCGTGTTCTTCATGTTCCTCCTCTGATATCTGGCGGCTCGGGATGTGGCCGCGGAGGTCATAGCCCCTTGGGGCGAAGAGCGTCCTCGACCATGCCGGCCACCCAGTCGAGGAGCAGGGCCAGCACCGCGGTGAGGACACTTCCGGTGATGAGAACGGGCATCCGGTCGAAGCGGATCCCCTGGTCGATGAGGAAGCCGAGGCCGCCGGCGCCGACGAAGGTCGCCAGGGTGGCGGTGCCGACGTTGATGATGAGTGCCGTACGGATGCCGGCGAGCAGAACCGGCACGCTCAGCGGTAGCTCGATGCGGCGCAGCACCTGCCAGCCGCTCAGGCCGATTCCCCGGCCCGCCTCGACGAGCGTGCGATCGACCTGGTTCAGGCCGACGATGGTGTTCCGGAGGACCGGCAGCGCGGCGTAGATCACCAGCGCATAGACAGCCTGGTCGAAGCCGATGCCGACGGTGATCGCCATCAGCACCAGGACTCCGATCGACGGGATCGCCTGTCCGATGTTGGCGACGGCGAGCACCACCGGGGCGAACCTGCGGACGGCCGGCCGGGTCAGCACCACCCCCAGGGGCACCGCCAGGAGGACGACGATCACCGTCGAGACGAAGGTGAGCTCCACATGCTCGATCAGCTTCGCGCGGATCGTGTCGGCGTTGAGACTCGCCTGGGAGATCCGGTCGAGATCCTGGTTCTTCACGTAGAGGTACAGGGCTACGCAGGCGGCGGCGAGGAGGGCCGGAGTGCCCAACCGGCGCCAGAAGCGGGACGGTCCGCCGAGTTCGGTGAGTACGTCGTCGGCGTCGGGCGTGGCCTCGCGGGTCCTGACCCCGAATGCTGGAATGGCCACGTCAACCGGCCTCCACCGGCTGGACCGCCGCGTGCCGGTCGCGGGCCTGGGAACTCGCCCGCATCTCGTCGATGGCCTGCATCACCGTACGCATGTCGACGATGCCCTGGTATCGCCGCTGCTCGTCGACGACGATCGCACACCCGACCCGGGAGGTGACCATCTCGTTCAGCGCGTCGTGCAGGGTGGCATGTGGTTCCACAGTGGCCGTCGCGGGAAGCCCTACCCGGTCGAGGGATTCACCCGAGCGGGTCAGGTCGTGGCCGTTGACCCAGCGAACCGGCCGCTGGTTCCCGTCGAGCAGGAGCAGCGATCCGTGATCGCTCTCCGTGAGGGCCTGCCGCAGTTGCGCCCGGTCGTCGTCGAGCCGGCCGACTGCCCACTGGTTGAGTTCCACGTCGCGGACCCGGCTGAGGCTCAGACGCTTGAGCGATGCCCCCGAGCCGATGAAGTCCGCGACGAAGTCGTCGGCGGGAGCCGTCAGGATCGCTTCGGGAGTGTCGTACTGTGCGATCTTCGACCTCTTGTTGAGGATCGCGATCCGGTCGCCGAGCTTGATCGCCTCGTCGATGTCGTGGGTGACGAAGACGATGGTCTTCCGGATGTTGCTCTGCAGGCGGAGGAACTCGTTCTGGAGGCGCTCGCGGGTGATCGGGTCGATGGCGCCGAACGGCTCGTCCATCAGCAGCAGCGGAGGGTCGGCGCTCATCGCCCGGGCGACCCCGACCCGTTGGCGTTGGCCACCTGACAGTTGCTTCGGGTACCGCGTGCGGTAGGCCGACGGTTCCATGCCCACCAGGTCGAGCAGTTCGTCGACCCGCTCGGAGATCCGGGTCCGGTTCCATCCGAGCAGCCTGGGCACCATGCCGATGTTCTCGGCGATCGTCATGTGCGGGAACAGGCCGATCTGTTGGATGACGTAGCCGATGCGGCGGCGCAGCTGGTCGGCGTTGACGTGGGTGACGTCCTCGCCGTCGATGAAGATGCGTCCCGAGGTCGGCTCGATGATCCTGTTGATCATCTTCAGGCTGGTGGTCTTGCCGCTACCGGAGGGCCCGACGAGAACCACGATCTCGCCCGCCGGTATGTCCATTGTCAGGTTGTCCACGGCGGGCTCGGTCTGACCCGGGTAGCGCTTGGTCAGCGACTCGAGGCGGATGGACGCCGCGGTGGCGGATTCTTGTTCATGCGCAGGCATCACAGCCCCTTCGATGTCGTCAACTTGGAGAGCACGCCGAGGACGCCGTCCAGCAGCAGCGCGAGGACCGCGACGAAGAGCGTTCCGCTGAAGGCGAGGTTGAACCCACGTTGGGTGCCGATCGCCGAGAGCCCCTGGAAGATCGGTCCGCCGAGGCCCGGACCGTTGACAATGGCCGCGATGGCGGCGATCCCAACGATCATCAGGGTCGACACGCGTACGCCGGTCATGATGATCGGCCAGGCGAGCGGTAGCTCGACGCGGAGCAGTCGCTGGCGGCGGGAGAGCCCCATGCCCTGTGCCGATTCGACGACAGCCGGATCGACCGAACGTAGCCCGGTGATCGTGTTGCGGGCGATGGGAAGCAGCGCGTACAGCACCAACGCGACGACGGTGGGAACCGCCCCGAGGCCGAAGATCGGTATGAACAGCCCGAACAGTGCGAACGATGGGACGGTCAGGAACGTGCCGGTCACCGTGAGTACTGCTCTGGCTCCGCTCTGATTGCGATAAGTTGCCAGGCCCAACCCGAGCGCCGTCACAGTCGCCAACACGATTGTGACGAGCACCACCAATAAATGCTCGAGGGTCAGCTCGAGCAGGTCAGACCACTCTCGTTCTAGATATGCGGGCAAGCCGGAGATGTAGTCGAGGAAGGTCATTGGCAAGTCAGCCTAACGGATGGAGTTTCACGTTTGCCAAGGGCCCCTGGGCGGACGGTCGCGATGCCTGTCACGCAACTGCTCTCAGCTGCCCGTCTGGTGGCACTGAACGCTCATGAAGGGGGCAGGCAATTGCCGTCTGCGGGGTCTCGGTGTAGCGTCGGGAACCTGCGCAGTGGGCGGTGGTAGCCCCGCGACCTCGTGCTACGGGTCGGCTGTGGAGCGGGTCCGTGCATGCCGAAATGGCTGGATCGAGTTGCTCAAATGCTCCGTCCTCGCCCGAAAATCGGACAACCGATAGCAGTTGGCCGGTCCTTTACATTCGACAAGCATTGTTTGTCGACAGTGGCACTGGTCATTGCAAAAATCCCTTGATCACGTGGTTGAGAAGGCTCGGGGCGTCGCCGGTCTGCCACCTCCGGCACCAGAAATGTGACGTGATCCCGAATGGGGGAATGGAAGCGGTCGGCCGAGTCGACACCGGCTGCAACAGGACGCGCCGCTCGTGCGCCACGGTAACCACCGCTGCCCCGACCGCACCGGGGCGACCCTGCGAAGACACGGCTAGAAGTGGTGGATGGTCCCGGTGGCGACGGCGCGGAGCTTGTCGGGATTGGCGACATTGTGAACGCCGATGATGGCGCCGTCGTCGTCCAGGTCGAGGGAGAGGGTGGCGATGACGCGGCCGGCGCCGCGAAACAACATCCCTGCCTGCCCGTTGAGTTCGACCACCTCGACGATCATGTCGGCGGGTTCGACGCCCTGGTACGGCCGGGCGGCGATGCCCGCGAACCAGGTCGCCACCCGGTCCGCGCCGCTGATCGGGCGCATCGCCTGTCGTACCTTGCCGCCACCGTCGGTCCACAGCGTCACGTCGGGTGCGAGGAGTTGCATCAACGTGTTGATGTCGCCGCCGGTGGCGGCGGCGAGGAAGCGCTCAGTGACTGCCCGCTGCCGGTGGTGATCGGCCTGGAAGCGCGGCCGCCGGGCCTGCACATGCCCACGGGCGCGGTGGGCGGCCTGCCGTATCGCCTCCTCCGAACGTTCGACCGCGTGGGCGATCTCGGCGTAGGTGAAGCCGAAGGCCTCCTTGAGCACGAAGACCGCGCGTTCGAGCGGGGTCAGGGTCTCCAGCACCACCAGCAGCCCCATCGAAAGCGCGTCGGCGTTGGCCACCTCGTCGGCCGTGTCGCCACTTGTCAGGATCGGCTCGGGCAGCCACGGGCCGACGTAGGTCTCGCGTCGGGCCTGCGCCGAACGCAGCCGGTCCATCGTCAGGTTCGACACGATCCGCACCAGGTACGACTTCGGGTCGGCCACCTGCGAGCGGTCGGCCGCCGACCATTTGAGCCAGGTGTCCTGCACCGCATCCTCGGCGTCGGCCGCGCTGCCGAGGATGCGGTAAGCGACGTGGAACAGCAGCCTCCGGTGTTCGTCGAAGGCGTCGCTCGGCTCGCCCGTCACCGGGTGAACCGCCCGCCCCGGCGCCAGGCGAAGGATCCCATGGCGGGGAATGCCTTCAGCCGCCGGAACGACGGCCACGGTGCTGAACTCACCGTCTCCTTGTACCAGACCGCCGTACGGCCGCTCAGGAAGAATCGCTTGGGGCTGTCGTCGGGACGGGTGAACTGGACCACCGCGTCACGGCGGCCGAGGCTGACCGGGATGTGCATGTACCCGAACCGGAAGGGCCGGGGTTGCTTGCCGTCGAGCTCCCGCACGATCGACGTCGCCGCGTGAACACCCGTCGGCATGCCACTCTGGCAGGTGCCGTGCATGACGCCGTACCCCTGTCGGATCGCGGCGGCATCGCCGATGACGTAGACCCGAGGATGCGATACCGACCGCAGTGCCGGGTCGGTGACGGCGCGACCCGTGTCGTCGACCCGCAGGCCTGCCGCGGCGGCCAACGGCGGGACCCGCACGCCGCTGGTCCAGAGCACGATGTCCGCCGCGATGCTCGCCCCGTCGACGAGGTCCACCGATCCGGGGCGCACCTTGACGATCTCCACGCCGCTGATGACGCGTACACCGAGTCGCGTGAGAACACTGTGGAGGTACGCCTTGGCCTTCGGCCCCATGGTCGACCCCGGCTCCTGCTTGCCGAGCAGCACCACGTCCAGACCCGGATTCTGCTCGGCGATCTCGGCCGCGGCCTCCACCCCGGTCAGCCCGCTTCCGCACACCGCCACTGTGCCGCTGCCGAGGCTCTTCAGCCTTCGCGCCAGCAGCTCTGCGTCGTGCGCGCTGTCGAGCGTGTGCGCGTGCTCGTCGACACCGGCAACGGCAACGGTGTCGGCGGCGGCGCCCAGCGCGTAGACCAGCCGGTCGTACTCGAGTTCCCGCTCGTCGTCGATCCGGACTCGCCGGGCGGCGACGTCGATGCCGGTCACCCAGCCGCGGACGAACTCCACCCGGGTGCCGGCGAGCAGCTCCGGAATGCGCAGGTCGGCCAGGCGCTGCCCCGATGCGGTCTGGTGCAGCCGCAGCCGTTCGGTGAACCGTTCCTCGGCGTTGACGATGGTGATCTGTACGTCCTCGCGGCGCCGGGTGCGCCCGGCGAGGCTGACCGCCGCGGTGAGGCCCGCGTACCCGGCGCCGAGGATCACGATCTTGTTCATGCGTCCGTCCTCTTTCGTGTTGACGACGAACACGAGACGAGGCGGTGTGGCCGGATCGTGAGGCGGAGTGACCTGAATCACATCCAGGTCGGTACCGGCCGTCGAGCCGGAGTTCTACGGCTCGTCGGTACGCACGACGGTGGCGAGCACCCCGTTGAACGCCTCGGTCGAACTCGGGTGGGTGTAGACGGCGTCGCGGAGTTCGGCCGCCGTGACGCCGTGCCGCATGGCGAGCGCGACCGTGTTGATGAGCTCCTGCGCGTCGATGCTCAGCAGGGCGGCGCCGAGAATCCGGTCGGTGCCGGCGTCGATCACGAACTTCATGACCCCGCGGGTCTCCTCGACGGCGTACGCGCGGGGCATCGCCACGATCTCGGCGACGGCCGCGCGCGCGATCTTCACCCGGTGTCCCGCCTCCCGGGCCTCCCGCTCGGTCAGGCCCACGGTCGCCAGCGGCGGGGTCATGAACACGGTGCGGGGGACGACCCGGTCCGCCGTCGATCGGCGGCCCTCGCCGGTGAGCTGGTCGAGGACGACCCGGCTGTCGTCGAGCGACAGGTAGGTGAACTGCGGTCCGCCGCGTACGTCGCCCAGGGCGAAGATGTGGGGTTGGCTCGTCCGGAGGTGTTCGTCGACCTCGATCGCACCGACCCGGGTGGTACGGACACCGGCGGCTTCGAGGTTGAGATCACCGGTCGCCGGCGCTCGGCCGGCGGCGGCCAGGATGGCGTCGACCTCGACGGTGTGCTGCTCGCCGTCCTTGTCGTACACGATCGTGGCGACGCTGCCGCCGTCGCGTACCTCCGTCACCCGCGCCGCCGTGACGATGTGGATGCCCTCGTCGACCAGGATGTGCGTGGCCACCGCGGCGATGTCGTCGTCCTCGTGACCGAAGATCCGGTCGCTGCGCTCCAACAGGGTGACCTGCGAACCGAACCGGCGGTAGATGGCGGCGAACTCGATACCCAGGTAACCGCCGCCGACGATCGCCAGCCGTTCCGGCAGGGTGGCCGTCTCGATCAGCTCGGTGCTGGACACGTTGTACCTGCTCGTGGCGAGGCCGGGGATGTCGGGGACGACCGGCTCGGACCCGGTGTTGATCAGAATGGTGTCGGCGGTGACGCTGAGCTGCTCGTCGCGGGTGACGACGGTGACCGTGTGCGGGTCGGCGAAGGTGGCGCGACCGGTGATCACGGTCACCGTGTCGATGCTGCTCAACGTGTCGAAGTTGCCACGACGCATCATCTCCCGGGTCTCCTGGACCTCCTGGACGGAGCGTGCGTACCAGTCCTGCGCCGGGTCCTCGGGGCGGCGCCGCTGGGACCGGTGCACGAGCCCCTTCGTCGGCACGCACCCCACGTTCGGGCAGGTGCCGCCGTACATGCGCTCCGACTGCTCCACCAGCACGACCCGTTTGCCGGACCGGCCCAGAATGGCTGCCGCCGTCTTGCCGCCCTTGCCGAAACCGATGACGAGGACGTCGGCCTTCAGCGTGCTGCTCGTGCCACCCATGGCTGAGGCTCCTGAGAAGTACGTTGTCGATCAGCGGCGGGCCCGACACGAGGTGGTACTCGCGTCGATCTCCGGAAGGCGCGGCCCCGCCGGCAGGTGAGGAGGCGCTCGAACTGGCCCCGTACGTCATGCCGGCGCGCCGCGCCGCCGCCACCCGGTCAGACGGCCCGGCTCACGGTAGTCGGCAAGCCCGACGGCCAGCTGTTGGCCGCACTTATGGCACCCATAAGGAGGATGACCAGGCTGCTGTCCGGCCGGCTGGTTCACCCGCCCTGGCGGAACAGCGGCCCGGAAGGAGCCGGCGCGAGTCGTCGAGAACAACGCCGGTACCACGCAGGCTCACGACCGCCGCTCGACCTCCGCCCGGAGTGCCGGGAAGCCGAATTCCTTGCTCAGTTCCGAGGTGAGCAGGTCGAGCCGAGTCTCGGGGGTTTCGCTGGTCGAGGCGGTGATGGTCCCGGCGCCGCCGGGAGCTGCCGAGCCGGCTGGTGCGGAGGCTTCGGCGCCACCGCCTCCGGGGGCCCCAGCCGTGACCGACGTGCTGCTCTGCGGTCCCGCCGCCTGTTCCGTCGCGCCGCCGGACGAGCCGGTGGTCCCGTTCGGAGCGATGGCGAACGACACGCCGACCGGCGCGGCGCACAGTGCCACCACCGCGGCGACGGTGATCAGACCGATCCGGAGCCACGGTTTCCGGCCCGGGTGGACCCGGCCATTCGCCGGAGCACCGGTCACGGCCGGGAACTGTGCCGGGCTGCCGGGCGCGGGAAGCGGCGCGCGGTACTGGCTCTGGTGCGGATCGACCGGCTGCGACATCGGCGACTCCATCTCGGAGCTGGCTTCGTGATCAGCGCGGCCGGTGCCGGTGAACAGTTCACGCCGTGCCGACGGACCGAGCGGTCCCACGTCGGTCGCGTGCCGCTGAACGGCCGGAGCCGACCGGTCACCGCTCGGGCCTGTTCGCTTACCGCTCGCCGACCGCCAGGAGCTGCGACGCCTCCCGGGCCGCCACAAGGATCGGAGTTGTTCGATCGAAGCTTCGACGGGGAGGCATCATGACAGGCGTACGGAGGCGGGATCTGCTGGCGGGAACGGCCGGCGCGGCGGCGCTGGCGGGGAGCGGGATCGCGGTCGCGACCCCGGCTGTGGCGGGAAAGGGCCACGAGACCGAGGATCGGGAGCGGCGGGTCACGCTGCGGCAGGGCACCGACATGGCGGCCCAGCTCTCCCCGGACGGCCGGATGATCGCGATGGACCTGGTCAGCGTGTTGTGGGTGTTACCGGCGTCGGGCGGTCCGGCGCGCCGGCTCACGAGCGACCTGTTCGACATCGCGCAGCCGGAGTGGGCGCCGGACAGCTCGACGATCACCTTTCAGTCCTATCGCGACGGCAACTTCAATCTGTGGCTGATCCGCCCGGACGGATCCGGTCTGCGGCAGCTCACCCGCGGCCCGTACGACCACCGGGAGCCCCGCTTCTCCCCGGACGGGCGGCGTATCGCCTTCTCCTCCGACCGGTCCGGCAGCTACGGAATCCACCTGCTCGACCTGGACACCGGGCAGACCCGGGTCGTCGCCGACAGCGAGCTGGAGGAGTACGAGCCGGCCTGGTCGCCGGACGGAACCCGCATCGCGTTCGTGGTGGCGAACACCCGAATCGACGTGGTCGACCTCGCCAACGGCGTCCGGACCACCGTGGTCACCGCCCCCACCGCGGCCGTCCTGCACAGCCCGGCGTGGACCCCGGACGGCCGTGACCTGGTCTACCACCGGCTGCTCGACGGCCGCAGCGAGCTGTGGCGGAACGACGCGCCATTGGTCACCGGCGAGGACGCCTACCCGTTCCGGATCTCCTGGCGTTCGGACCGGGAATTCGTCTACACCGCGGACGGCCGGATCCGGCGCCGCCGGCTCGACGGCGACCGCCGCCACGACATCGGCTTCGTCGCCGCGGTGACCGTCACCACGCCCCGCTACCGCAAGCGCCGGCGGGACTTCGACTCGACCACCCGCAAACCGGTGGTGGGCATCGGTAGCCCGGTGCTCTCGCCGGACGGCCGGCAGGTGGCCTTCCGCGCGCTCAACGACATCTACCTGCTGACGATCGGGCAGTCGCCCCGCCCGCTCACCCGCGACCAGTGGTGGAAGTGCGACCCGGCGTGGTCACCCGACGGGCGGTACCTGTCGTACTCCACGGACCGCGGCGGAAAGCTGGACATCTGGCTGCGTGACCTGCGGACCGGCGCGGAGCGCCAGCTGACCGACCTGCCGGACGCGGCGGCGCTGTCCGGGACCTGGTCGCCGGAGAGCACCCACCTGGCGTTCCTCGACCAGAACGGCGCCCTCTACACCGTCGAGGTGGCCTCGGGGCAGGTGCAGCCCGTCTTCGGCGCGACCTTCGAACCCGGCCGCCCCACCTGGTCGGCCGACGGGCGGGTGATCGCCCTCGCCGCGGTCGTGCCCTACTCCGCCCGCTACCGGGAAGGGCTCAGCAAGATCCTGCTGGTCGACCGGAGCTCCGGGGCCGCCCGCTATGTCGATCCCATGCCGCACCGGTCGATCCAGACCCGTGGCGACGACGGGCCGGTCTGGTCGCCCGACGGCCGGCGGATGGCCTTCGTGGTGGGCAGCGTCCTGTGGGTGGTCGACGTCCACCCCGACGGAACCTTCGACGGCGCGCCCCGGCAGGTGACCCACGAGGTGACCGACGCGCCGAGTTGGAGCGGCGACTCGACGCGGCTGCTCTACCTCAACAACGGGCGACTGCGGCTGGTGTCGGCCGACGGCGGCGCACCCCGCACCGTGCCGGTCGGTCTGAGCTGGGCCAACAGTCGTCCGCGCGGGCGTACCGTGATCCGGGCCGGACGCCTGTGGGACGGCGTCGACCGGCGGTTGCGCGCGGACGTGGACGTGGTGGTCGAGGGGCATCGGATCGCCGCGGTCGAGCGGTCCCGGCCCGGCCGGGACGGGCGGATCGTCGACGCCCGCGACGGGGTGGTGATCCCGGGCCTGGTCGACATGCACCACCACCGGGAGATGCAGGGCTACGCCTACGGCGCCCGGCAGAACCGGCTCTGGCTCTCCCTCGGCGTGACCACCACCCGATCGCCCGGCAGCCCCGCCTATCACATGGTGGAGGAACGGGAGTCGATCCAGTCCGGCGCCCGGATCGGGCCGCGGTACTTCGGCACCGGTGAGGCCGTCGACGGGCCGCGGATCTACTACAACTTCATGCGCCCGACCTTCGACGAGCGGCAGTTGGAGCGGGAACTGGAGCGGGCCGAGGCGCTGGACTACGACCTGATGAAGGCTTACGTGCGGCTGCCGGTCGTGTGGCAGCGGGCGGTGATCGCGTGGTCGCACCGGCGGGGTGTGCACTCCACTTCGCACTACCACTACCCGGCGTTCGCGTTCGGCGGTGACGGCATGGAGCACACCGGCGCGACGAACCGGTTCGGTTACTCACGCACCGTGACCGCGATCGGCGCCGGATACCAGGACGTCATCGACATTTTCAACATCTCGCGCGCCGCCCGCACACCGACCCTGTTCGGCGCGAACACGCTGCTGCGTGAGGACACCTCGCTGGTCACCGACCGACGGGTGCGCACCCTCTACCCGTCCTGGCAGTACGCCGCGTTGCAAGCCGCGGCCGTCGCCGCGCAGACCACGGACCAGACGGCCAACCGGCAGAACCTGGCCCGGCAGGTCGCCCAGGCGGCAGCGATGATCCGCGGTGGCGGGCGGGTGCTCACCGGCACCGATTCACCGATCGCGTTCAACGCGGTCAGCCTGCACCTCAACCTGCGGGCGATGGTGAAGTACGGGCTCACGCCGTACGAGGCGTTGACGACCGCCACCCGGGCGCCGGGGGAGTTCCTGGAGGAGCCGATCGGGCAGCTCGTGCCTGGCAGCTACGCGGACCTGGTGGTGCTCGGCGGTGATCCGCTCACCGACATCGACCAGGCGGCCAACGTGCGGCAGACCATGACCAACGGCGTGCTGCACCGCGTGGACGACCTGCTCGCCCCGTTCGCGGCCGACCGTGCGGTGCCGGCCGCAGCGGTGAGCAGGGTGCTGCCGCCGCTGCCCGCGCACCCGGACAACGCAGGGTACTGGTGGCACGACCCGCACTACGTCGAAGCGGGCCGCCACTCGTGCTGCGCCGAAGGCTGACGACTCCGCCGGTGACGGCGCGGATGGGCCGCGCCGTTCAACGTCGGGAACCGTCCGCTCGTCGCAGCGAGCCGTACATTGGCCGAGCGGGCCGCGCAGACCAGGCTGAGTCCTGCTGCCTGCCGGCCCGCCGGCTCGGATAATCGACCCGCCATGGAGAACACCCCGGTCCTGCTGGACACCGACATCGGCAACGACATCGACGATGCCGTCTGCCTTGCGTACCTGCTCGCGCAGCCGCGCTGTGAGCTGCTGGGCATCACCACGGTGACCGCCGAGCCGCAGCGGCGGGCCGCTCTCGCCAGCGTGCTCTGCCGGGCCGCGGGACGTACGGTGCCGATCTATCCAGGGGCGGCCGAGCCGTTGGCCGGTCCGCCGGTGCAGGGGCCGCCGCCGCAGGCGGCCGCCCTGGCCCGGTGGGACCACGAGGCGTCGTTTCCGGCGGGTGAGGCGGTGGAGTTCCTGCGGCGGACGATCCGGGCGCGGCCGGGTGAGGTCACCTTGCTGGCGATCGGCCCGCTGACGAACGTGGCGCTGCTGTTCGCCGTGGATCCGGAGATCCCGTCGCTGCTGGGGTCGCTGGTGCTGATGGGTGGGGCGTTCGCCACGGTGCCGGGTCCGGAGTGGAACATCCACTGCGACCCGCACGCGGCGGCGCGGGTGTACGAGGGCCGGGTGCGGGTTCACCGCTCGATCGGTCTCGACGTGACGACTCGGGTGCGCATGGAGGTGGACGCCTTCCTGGAGCACTGCACCACCCCGCTGCTGCGACCGGTCGCGGACATGGCCGCGTCGTGGTTCGCCGAGCGTCGCGAGGTCACCTTCCACGATCCGCTGGCCGCGGCGACGCTGTTCGACCCGGCGCTGTGCGCGTTCGCCTCCGGTGAGGTGACCGTCGACCGGGCGGCCTGGCCAGCGGCGGGCGTGACGACGTGGCGGCCCGCGGAGCAGGGCGGGCGCGGGCCGCACGAGGTGGCCGTCGGCGTACGTCCGGAGGCCTTCCTCGACCACTACCTGACGATCCTCGACGCCGCGCCGCACGGCGTCCGGGTCGATCGCCGCCGACCGTGAGTCAGCGGGTGGAGCATGCGTAGGGCGAGCAGGCGTTGCGCAGGTGGGCCGGTGTGGTGGCTGGGGTGAGGTGCCGCTGATCGTCCTCGCCCGTTCCGGCGAATACAGCTCACCGCTCGGCCTAGCATTGTTCGTGGTCAAGAATCGGACGTCCGGGAACCAGCCGATGGTCGGCTCGGGCGTCGTCGCCACGCTTTCCATGATCGTCGCGTTCCTGGTGTTCCAGCGCCGGTTCGTGCAGGGCATCCTGATGAGTGGACTCAAGGCATGAGCGTCTCGTCGTCTCGCCAGTTGGTCGAGGAGTTGTTGAACGACGGTGGGGGAGCGCTGCGACTCGCCCCGGCGTTCGTGGCGCGGGACCTGGTGCCGCCGGGCCGGCGGTTCGGTCTGCCCGAGGACGCGTACGACCTGGGGGAGCGGGGCTTCCTCTGCGAGCGGTGGCTGGGCTCGACGACGAAGGCGGACAACCGGATCGGCCCGGACGACGAGGGGCTCAGTCGCGTCGTCGACTCGTCGGGCCGGCCCCGGATGACGTTGCGGGACGCGGTGGCGGCCGACCCCGCCGCGATCATGGGCGAGGAGTACGCGGCGAGCCATCCGCAGGGTCTCGGACGGCTGGCGAAGCTGCTCGACTACGGCGCGCGGATCCCGTACCACATCCATCCGCCGCAGCGGTTCGCCGAGTTGCTGGGCCGCCGGTCGAAGGATGAGGCGTACTACTTTCCGTCCGGCGTCGATGCCGGCCCGCACCCGGAGACGTTCTTCGGGGTGCACCCGTGGATCGTCCGTGAGGGCGCGTACGACGTGCTCCTGCCGTACCTCATCGACTGGGACAGCGACCTGATCCTGCGGCATTCGCGTGCCGAGTTGCAGGTGCCGGACGAGGGGTTCCAGGTGCCCTCGGGGGTGCTGCACGGGCCGGGCACGGCGCTCACCGTGGAGTTGCAGGAGGACTCGGACGTCTTCGCGATGTTCCAGGCGCTCAACGCCGGCCGGATCATCTCCAAGGAACTGCTCTTCCACGACGTACGCCCGGCCGACCGCGAGGCGCACGGCGAACGCTTCCCGCTCAACTTCGTGGAGTGGGAGCTCAACGGCGATCCGTACTTCTACGAGAACAACCACCTGAGCCCGCAGCCGCTCGCCACCGACGGCGGCGGCGCCGAGTGGTGGATCTTCTACAACACCCCGAAGTTCAGCGGGAAGAAGCTCGTCGTGCCCCCCGGGGGGCGGCACACGACGACCGAGAACGGGGTGTACTCGATTCTGGTCTGGTCGGGTGCCGGGCGGTATTGCGGGCTCGACGTGCGCGGCGGTGACGCCGACCGGGACGAGTTGCTGGTGAGTCATCCGGTGGCGGCGGCCCCGCACACGGTGGAGAACACCGGTGACACCGAAATGGTGGTCTTCAAGTTCTTCGGCCCGGACGTCAACGACCCTCCGTCGATCACGAGGTTCGCGGGTTAGGGCGCTGCGTCGACGACGCAGCGAGGTAGGTCACGTGGCCACCATACGTACTAGTATGTATGGTCGTGAGGTGGCCAGACAACAGGACGACGCGCGTGAGCGTCTGATCGAGGGAACCTCAGAGCTGCTCTGGGAGCGCGGGTACGTGGGAATCAGTCCGGCGGCCATCCTGCGCCGGTCCGGAGTCGGACAGGGCAGCATGTACCACCACTTCCAGGGCAAGCCGGATCTTGTTCTGGCCGCGGAGCAACACAGCGCCGCGTTGATGCAGGAGGAGCTGAGGTCCGTCCTGACCGGCGACGGGACGGCGTTCGACCGGATCGCCGCGTACCTGTTGAGGGAGCGCGACGCGCTCCGCGGGTGCCGGGTGGGCCGGCTGGTCGCCGATCCGGAGGTGGTCGTCAACGATCAGCTCCGCGAGCCGGTCCGGGAGACCTTCGCGCTCCTGCACCGGTTTCTCGTCGAGGTGATCGAGGAGGGCAAGGCGGCCGGTGAATTCGGTCCGGCACTGGATGCCGAGGAGACGGCCGCCACGCTGGCGGCGGTGGTTCAGGGCGGGTACGCCCTGGCGCGCGCGGAGCAGTCGGTCGTGCCGTACGAACGTGCCGTCCGGGGTGCCCTGGGGTTGCTCAAGGCCGCCGCACCCGGCGCCGGGTGAGCCGATCGCCGAAGGGGCGGTGAGGCGACCCGGCCAGGGCCTCGGCGGGGTGACCCGGGCGGCCGCTGTTCCCGGTTGAACGATCCCCTCGGTCAGGCGCGCCCTCGCGCCCGGCAACCTCCGCGGAGGTGCCCGTTCGTCTCCGCGCTCCTCGCGTATCCCGCTGCGCTCCTGGACGCGCCGCGCTTCGTCGTGCCCGGAATCCGGGCGGCCCTGTCACAAGAAATGCCGCGGAAACGGGATCCGTCCGCCCGAGCATATCTACATACATCGATTCAATGTGTCGGCGTACGGCCGGCGGCCATAGCTTGAGGAGAACCCGAATGTCCATCGATCCACCAGTGACCGCCCGCCGCGGTGCACCCGTCGTTCAGGGGGCGCCACCGGCCGACCTCGATCCCGGTCACCGCCGGGCGGCCCGCCGACGATCGACGGCCCTGCTCACGGTCGGTCTGGTACTGCTGGCGGTGAACCTCCGCCCCGGGGTGGTGGCAGTTGCGCCGTTGCTGGACACCATGCGTGCCGACACCGGCATGTCGACCGGGATGGCCGGCCTGCTCACCACCCTTCCCCTGCTCTGTTTCGGCCTGCTGGCCCCGCTCGCGCCGCGCCTCGGGCGTCGGTTCGGGGTGAACCCCGTACTCCTGCTGATGATGGCGTTGCTGGCCGTCGGCACGGTGCTGCGGTTGCTGCACCCCACGAGCATGCTGCTGGTAGGCACCCTCCTCGTGGGCGCGGCGATCGCGGTGGCCAACGTGCTGCTACCCGGTGTGATCAAGCAGGAGTTCCGCTCGCGGGTCGCGCTCATGTCGGGCGTCTACAGCATGTCGCTGTTCATCGGCGCGGCACTCGCCGCGGGTCTTACCCTGCCGATCCGGAACACCCTGCACCTCGGCTGGCGGCCGACGCTGGCCGTGTGGGGGCTCCTCGCCGTGTTGGCCCTGCTCGTGTGGCTGCCGCAGCTGCGCCACCGGGCGGCGAAGGAGAGCCCGGGTACGTCCCGGTCGCGTGGTGGTGACGTCAACGACGAGCTGGTGCGGGGACTCTGGACCCATCCGGTGGCGTGGTTCGTGGCGTTCTACTTCGCGGCGCAGGCGCTGGTCTTCTACTCCGCGGCGGCGTGGCTGCCGACCATCCTCACCGGCACCGGAATGTCCTCCGGCGCGGCCGGCTGGATGCTCTCCTTCTCCAGCCTGACCGCGATCGTCGGAGCGCTGGTCACCCCGATGGTCGCCAACCGCTGGCTCCATCCCGGCGTCCTGGTGCTGCTGAGCGCCGTGCTGACCATGATCGCGTTCGCCGGCCTCCTGGTGATGCCGGATGCGGACACCTACCTGTGGATGGCGCTGATGGGCGTGGGGCAGGGCGCGGGCCTGAGCCTGTCGGTGATGTTCATCGTGTTGCGCGCGCCGGACGCCCGGCACGCCGCCCAGCTCTCGAGCATGGCGCAGTGCTCCGGGTACGTCCTCGCGGCCGTCGGCCCCTTCGCCCTCGGAGCCCTGCACGACTCCACCAGCGGCTGGGGGCTTCCCCTGGCGGTGCTGATCGCCCTCGGCGTGCCCACGATCGCCTGCGGGCTCAGCTCGGCCCGGAACCGGTACGCGTCCCGCGAGGTCACCGTGGCCTGACGACGGCGCGTGGGCTGCGGGCTACCGCGGAGCACTAGTCTCGACGCATGGCGAGGTACTACGACGTGCACCCGGACAACCCGCAGCCCCGGGCCATCGGCCAGATCGTCGACCTGGTCCGTGGCGGTGGCCTCATCGCGTACCCCACCGACTCGTGTTACGCCCTCGGTTGCCAGCTCGGCAACCAGGACGGTCTCGACCGGATCCGCCAGATCCGGCAGCTCGACGAGCGACACCACTTCACCCTGGTGTGCCGGGACTTCGCGCAGCTCGGTCAGTTCGTCAAGGTCAGCAACTCGGTCTTCCGCCTCGTGAAGGCGTCGACCCCCGGCAGCTACACGTTCATCCTGCCGGCCACCCGGGAGGTGCCGCGCCGGATGCTGCATCCCCGCAAGCGCACCGTCGGGGTGCGCGTACCGGACCACACGGTCACTCAGGCGCTCCTGGCCGAACTCGGCGAGCCGCTGGTGTCGAGCACGTTGATCCTGCCCGGCGACGACGAGTCGATGACCCAGGGGTGGGAGATCAAGGAGCGGCTCGACCATCTCGTCGACGCGGTGCTCGACGCCGGCGAGTGCGGCAAGGAACCGACCACCGTGATCGATCTGTCCGAGGACGAGCCGGAGATCCTGCGCCGTGGAGCAGGAGACACTTCCCGCTTCGAGTAGAGCCAGGTGACGGATCTTCTTCGAGAGCTACGTGCACGCGCTCCACGACGGTCCTGGACCGAGCAGTTCCGCGCCTCGGTCGTCGCCGCCTGGACCGGGCCGGTCGAGGAACTGCTGGACCGGGCCGGTCGAGGAACTGTTCGTCCGGCTCGGGTTCGACGACGCGGAGGCGCGCCGGCGAGCCCGGCTCGGGCTCGCCGCGACCGGCGGCCTCCTGCTCGACCTGCTCATCACCGGCGACCGGGAGACCCTCGACAGCGCGGCGGAGCTGTTCGCGCGGATCATCAACGCGCCACCTCCGATGACGAACCCCGTCCCGGCACAGGACGGTCGGACGAACTGACCTGCGTGATGTGATCGACGAGGTTGGCGAGCAGGAAGTTCAGCTCGACGAGGTGCCGGATCTGTTGGCTGGCGCCGCGTTCGTCGAGCAACGGACGGATGTGGTCCAGCTCGTCCACACAGCTGGTCGAGATGAGCGCGGAGCGCGGTGCGTCGCCGTGGGCGATCTGGTCGGCGATCTCGTCGTACGCCGAGCGCACCCGGACCGCGCTGCCGCGCAGATGCGCGGCCGCTTCCGGCCAGTCGGCCAGGCAGCCGGGTGGATTACGGTGCAGTGCCGCCGGGATGCCGTGCAGCGCGTGGTGCCCGACGGCCAGGACCGCCTGCCAGTCCACCCCACCGGAGCGCGGATCGTGGCGTTCGGAGTGGTACTGGGCGTACGAGGCGTCGGCGAGCGACGCCGCCCGGGTGGCCAGGACGAGTACGCCATCCGGCCGCGGACCGCCGAGCGTCGCCTCGACGGCCTGCTCGACCAGGGGTCCGATCGCCCGCAGGTAGCCGGCGGTGTTCTTCCGCAGGTCGTGGCGGGCGCCACGCGGCCACACGAGCACGCCGGCGAGGATTCCGACCGCCGCACCGACCAGGACGTTCACGAGGCGCGCCTCGGCAAGCTGGGGGCCGGCGGGCGCGAGCTGAGCGAAGACGAACGTGAGCAGCAGGGTGAACAGCGCCTGCGCCCAGGACGGGCCGAGCAGCCGGCCGACGGTGAACGCCAGCACCATGGTGACCGGCAGCGCGACGACGTAGACGATCGAGAGGTTGACGAAGATCATGAGCACGGCGCTGATGAGCGCGCCGGCGATGGTGCCCAGCACGGCCGGCCGCAGCGCCGTGCGTGTGTCCACGGCCGAGGTGCGCAGTACGGTGAGCGTCGCCAACAGCACCCAGAAGCCGTGCTGCAGGGGCAACACACCGGCGATCACCCGGGCGAAGGCCAGCGCTACGGCGAGCCGCAGCGCCGTCTGGAGCAGGGCGGAGCGAAACGTCAGGTGTGCCCGGAACTGCTGCCAGTACAGCCGCCACCCGCGGTGCCGGGCACTGCCGATCACGCCCTGGTAGGCGGCCACCGCGGGATCCTCGTCGGAACCCGGGAACCCGGCGGCGGCCCGACCGGAGACGGCCAGGATGCTCACCTGGTCGGCGAGGCTCAGCGCCCCGGCGTCCAGGCACAGCCGCCGCAGGTCCGCCGAGGTCGCGGGGAACGCCCGCTCGGACTCGCCGATCGCGGCGGTCAGGCGGTCGAGGGACACCGGCGGCTCCTCGCGCCGCAGGGTCAGCACGACGGCCCGAGTCGTGTCGGCACACGTCCGGAGCAGCCGCGCCGCCGGCAGAACGGGCGGCGGCTGCGCCGGGACCGCCGCGAGGATCCGCCGCACCTTGACGAGCGTTCCCCGGAGGGCCGCCTCGCACCCCCGCAGCCCGCGGTCGCGTAGGGCGGCGCCGGTCGGTCGCTCGGTCGCCGGAAAATCCGCCAGTCTGAGCGCGGCCACCGACTCGGCGGCCCGTTCCTGCCACACCGTCCGCTCGTGGGGATCGCGTCCGGTGCCGGAGAGCAGCTGCGCGGTGCCGCCCAGCAACGCCGCTACGCGGTCCGCGGCACGGACGACGCGCTGACGGTACGAGACGGGCGCCGGGTCCGGCCAGAGCAGCACCTCGGCGATGGCGAGCAGCACCACCGCGAGCGTCACACCGATCAGCCGCTGCGGCAGGGTGGCCGGCTCGTACGGGGGGAAGGACGCGAGTATGTAGAACAGCTGCAACGCGCCGACCAGGCCGGCCAGGCGCGGCCCACCGGTGCCGGCGAACGCCACGGTGAATCCGATGACCAGCATCCCACCCGACGCCGCCCAGACGTTCCCCGCCAGCATGGTGCCCACTGAGATCAGCACCCAGGCCGCCGGTAGTGCCAGGAGCAGGACCCGGGAGCGCTCGCCAGGCGGGCCCGGCAGTTGGGTAAAGGCACCCATGGAGACCGCGCCGAAGAGCGCGTACGTGGCCAGGGTCGGGTCACCCGCGCCGTAGCGGCCGCCGTAGAAGCCGGCGGACGCGACGAGGGTCAGCCGGGCGGCACGTCGTAGGACGACGTACCCGGGGTCACGGTGATGCACCCAGGCCAGGAGACCGGTTCCGAGCACCCTGGACCCCCGTCGCACGCACCTCAGTCCCGGCCCATTGTCCATCCCGCAGCCCTGGCAGCGACGGCTTTCGGGGCAAATCCCGCCCACGGGGTTGTGCCGCCCCGCTCTGGCGAGCGGTAGGTTGCCGGTATGGACATTGATGATCACCGTGCCCGTCCCGCTCCACTCTGTACCGAGACCCGGAGGTGACCGTGAGGACGCACCCGCGCCTGTCGCGTCGGCTGGCCGGCGTCGCCGCCGCCGCGCTCACCGCCGCGCTGCTCGCCGTGCCGGCACCGGTCACCGGCGCGCCGCCGGCCGGCCCCCTACCCCAGATCACCCCCGTGCCGCAGCAGATCAGCCGATCCGGCTCGGACGTCGTCGTCCCCGGACGGGTCGAACTCGTCGTCGGTTCGGATACCGACGCCGCCGCCCGGCAGCTCCTCGTCGACCTGCTCCGCGGCCACGGCGCCGACCGGGTCGACCTGGTGAGCAGACCATCCGGCCGAGCGCCGCTGTCGATCCGGCTCGGCCCGGCCGACCGCGCGGACGTCGCGGACGCGCTGCAGACCGCCGTACCCGAGCACGCTGAGGGGTACGCAGTGAACGTCAGCCGGTCCGGTGCGCCGCTGGGCCGGGTCGCGCTCGGCGGCGCGGACGCCGCCGGGCAGTACTACGCCGTACAGACTCTGCGGCAGCTCTTCGTGCCCACCGACGACGGCGACTGGCGGATCGCCGGCGCAACGGTGCGGGACTACCCGGCCATGCCACTGCGGGGCACGATCGAGGGCTTCTACGGCCAGCCCTGGAGCCACCAGGAGCGGCTGAACCAGCTCGCGTTCTACGGGGCGGTCAAGGCGAACACCTACATCTACGCGCCGAAGGACGACCCGTACCACCGGGAGCGGTGGCGCGAGGCGTACCCGGCCGCGAAGCTGGCCGAGCTGGGCGAGCTGGTCGACCAGGCGGCCGCGCACCACGTCCGCTTCACGTTCGCGCTGTCGCCCGGCAACACGATCTGTTACAGCGGTGCGGCCGACCGTGCCGCCCTGCTCGCCAAGTTCCAGTCGATGTACGACATCGGAGTACGCGCCTACTCCATCCCGCTGGACGACATCTCCCTACGCTTCAACTGCCCGGAGGACAGCGCCCGCTACGGCGCCGCCAACCAGGGCAGCGTCGGCCGGGCCCAGGCCGAGTTGCTGAGCCATGTGCAGGAGGCGTTCGTCGGCACCCACGAGGGCACGCAGGCGCTGCAGACGGTCCCGACGCAGTACGGTGACCTGACCGAGACGGCGTACAAGCAGTCCTGGCGTACCTACCTCGATCCCGAGGTCGTCGTGATGTGGACCGGCACCGCCGTCGTACCGCCCAGCATCACCATCAGCGAGGCCGAGCAGGTCTCGCAGCTGTTCGGCCGCAAGGTGTTCGTGTGGGACAACTACCCGGTCAACGACTACGGCAACACCAGCGGCCGGCTGCTGCTGGCGCCGTACGACAAACGCGAAGCGGGGCTGTCCGAGCACCTGGCCGGCATCGTGTCGAATCCGATGAACCAGGCCGCGGCGAGCAAGATCGCCATCTTCGGCTTCGCCGATTTCACCTGGAACGACCGCGACTACGACCCGGCACGGAACTGGCGGGAGGCGATGCGTCACCTCAGCGGCGGCGACCCCGCCGCCACCCAGGCCCTGCTCGTCTTCGGCGACCTCAACCACCTGGCGCCGAGCTTCGGCGCTCCGTGGCAGCCTCAGGCGCCGGTGCTGGATGCGGCGATCCAGGCGTTCTGGACGGCCTGGCAGGCCGGTGACCGTAGCGCCGCGCTCAGCGGCCTGCGCGGCCACGTCGACCAGATCACCACCGCGCCCGCCGTCATCCGCGCCGGTGCAGTCGATTCCGACTTCGTCGCCGACGCCCGGCCGTGGCTCGACGCGACCGAACTGTGGGGAGAGTCGGCTCAGCGGATGCTGGACGCGCTGCGGGCCAGGCTCGACGGTGACGAGCCGGGCTCGGACGCGCTGGCCGTACAGTCGCAGGAGCTGCAGGACCGGGCGCGGGCGGTGGTGGTCGATCCGCCCGACAACACGTGGGGCCGGGCGCCGGTACGCATCGCCGACGGCGTGCTCGACACCTTCCTGATGCGTGCCCAGTTCGCCCTCGACCTGTGGGAACTCGGCGACGTGGAGAACCTCGCCGTCGCCGGCACGGCCACCGCCTCGAGCGTCGAGCAGGACCTCGACCGGCTCGCGGCACGCTTCGTCAACGACGGCGACAACGGCACCCGGTGGGCGTCCGGGTATTCCGACACCGAGTGGGTCCAGGTCGAGCTGGCCGAACCGGCGGTGGTCAGCGCCGTGACGGTCAACTGGGAGTCCGCCTGCGCCACGGCGTACCGGATCCAGACCTCGACCGACGGGGCCGACTGGCAGACCGTGCAGGACGTGACCGACTCCAGCTGCGCCCTCGACGTCGTGCGGCTCAACGACGCGACCCCGGTCCGTTTCGTGCGGATGCAGGGCGTCGACCGTAAGACGACGTGGGGCTACTCGATCTACGAACTGGGCGTCTACGGCGCGGCCGGCTGACGGCACACCGACACGGGGGCGCGGGACCGCCAGCCGGTCCGGCGTGATCGGCAGGACACGACCTCGGTCGTGTCCTGCCGATCCGGCGCCGCGTCGGGCTCAGGCCTGCCGTGCTCGGCGGGGTCAGGGGCGCTCCGGTACGGCCATCTCGCCGAGCTCGGACCAGTCGTCCTGCGGGACCGTCACGTTGACGATCTTCGGCGTCTCGGCGAGGTGCGGCGGCAGGGTCCGCTGTGCGGCCTGGAAGTGCGCCGACTGTACGTGCGCTCCGCCGGCGTCCGCGTCCCGGAACGCCTCGACCAGGACGTACTCCGTCGGGTCGTCGAGGCTGCGGGACCACTCGAACCACAGGCAACCCGCCTCGGCGCGGGTCGCGCGGGTGAAGTCGTCGACGATCTCGGGCCACCGGTCGGCATGCTCCGGCAACACCCGGAACTTTGCGGTAATGAAGATCATTTGGTTCCCTTCGGCTGGTCAGTAGCCATGATCGCGTAACACGGTGAATCCCACCAGACGCCCCGGACAAACAGGTGGTCGTGGAACCTGCCCTCCGCTCGCATCCCGATCTTCTCCAGCATCCGGTGCGAGGCGGGATCGTCCGGCCGGATTCGGTGCCCTGCGATCCTCGCCCGGATCTGTGAAGATCCACCAACGGTGCCCGGGAGGCACGTCGAACGTCAGTCGGCGGCCGGTGAGAGCCGGTGTCGCACCCAGACGTTCGGCTCGACGTAGACCGCTTGATCGTGCGTCACGTCGCAGTGCACCGGCACCAGCGCGTCCGGCACGCGCACCGGCCCGCTGACGTCGAAGGGCAGGCCGGTCCAGCGCCGCCAGTCGGCCAGGGTGCCGGCGATCGTCATCGACCGGGGGGCCACCCGTTCGATACGTCCACCCGCCCGTACGTGCACCCGCAGCCACGGGTCGGCCGGTAGACCGTCCGCGCGGACCTGCGCCGCGTACTCGGTCATCGGCAGGTCCGGCCGGGTGTGCTTGCCGTTCGGGCGCACCGGCGCGACCAGGGTGTCGTAACCCTGCTTCGCGGTGGCCCGGCGCATGGCGTCCAGCATCAGCGCGGACAGCCCGGTGCCGCGCCGGTCGGGCCGGATGCAGATCTCCAACGCGGAGACGATGTTGGTCTCGGCGCCGCTGAGCCGGTCGATGGTGGCCCGCTGGATCACCCGGTCCCAGCCGCCGTCGGGCAGCTCCGGCTCGGTCCAGCGCAGCGGCACCGCGTACGCCCGGGCGACCGCGCGTCCCGGCTCAGCCGAATCGACGGCGGCGAACACGAACTCCGGATACAGGTCGTGCGCGACGCTGTAGTACACCGAACCCATCGGATCCCAGAGCATGAACGGCGGCCAACCCCCGTCGAAGTCCTCGTCGAGCAGGGAAGCGAGATCCGGGCGCGCGGCGAGGCTCGCGATGTCGATGGTCACGGCCGCACGGTAGAGGGCGCGCCGGACGATCCGCACCTCATAATCGGACGCGGCACCCGCAGGCCGCCGCAGGCGGCGCCCGCGTCCCGCAGGCGTTCGGCTCCCACCTGCGGTTCCGGCGGCCGACCGGAGGACTGTGGTGGCCGGCGCCGCTCAGCTCCAGCGTCACCGGGCCACCCACAGCCGGGCCCGCAGCGGGCCGCGCGCCGGCCCGTGCCGGTCACGGCAGATGACAGGTCCCGTTGTCCCGAGGCCAGTGCTACCGGTGGTCCCGGGCCAGTGCTACCGGGCCGTGTCGTGCTGCGTCACGCTGCCGAGCGACGGGTCGCCGGCACCATCGGAGCGGCGGACCAGCTGGGCGCGACGGGGGTCGGGGCTTCGTCGGCGACGTCGCGCTGCGCCGCGCGGAGCGCCCGCTGGGCGTTGTTCCACGCGGTGCACGGCCAAGGCTCACCGGCGCACAGCAGGTTCTGGCAGCCGCCCTGGCCGTCGGGCTCGTGCGCGTCGGCGACCTCGAGGGCGAGCTTCCACAGCAGCGGGTCGGTCACCTCGTCAGGGCGATCTGTGACGGCATCGCTGCGATGTGTTTCGGACATGGCTATCCCCCCTGGGATTCGTGTGCCGCCCTACCTTGACCGCTGCCTCCCCCCGGTAAACCTCGACGGCTGGGCGGCCTGAGCTGCCGAGGTCTCCGTCCGGGATTGTTGCCGACGCGGCCCGGTCCACCCAGCCCTGCGCGTCGACGTGTCGCAGTCATCACGGCACATGCGCCCCAATAGCCGTCCGAGATCACTGTCCGCAGTGTCATGACGCCGTACGGTCATCGGTTTGCTGACCTGCGTCGACGGCGCGAGCGGTCGCGGTCAGGGTCGGCGGGCCACCACCGCCCCGTTGGCGCCCGGGGCGTCGAACGCCACCGTACGGATGTCGACGAAACCGGTGCCGGCGAGCCACGCGACGTACTCGGCTCCGGAGTAGTTCCGGCCGCCCTCCGTCTCGACCACCATGTTCATACCCATCAGCGCCGCCTCCGGCGGCCCGGTGCGCTCGTCGTTCAGCAGGAGCTCGCAGATGACGACCGCTCCGCCGGGCGGCAGCGCGGCATGGCACTTCGCGAGCAGTGCCCGGTTCGTGGGCTCGTCCCAGTCGTGCAGGATCATGCTCAGCAGGATGACGTCGTGTCCGCCCGGCAGCGCGGGGTCGGCGAGGAAGTCGCCGGCGACGGTGCTGATCCGACCGCTCAGGTCGGCCGCCGCGATCCGCTGCTCGGCCCGTACGAGGACGTGCGGCAGGTCGAGCACGGTCGCCCGCAGGTCCGGCAGGTGCCGACACAACTCGATCGGGAACGCCGCCGCCCCGCCACCGACGTCGAGCAGCGATCGATGCGAATCGAAGCCGTACGCGCCGGCCAACGCCCGGGCGGTGAAGCTGGACGTGGAGTACATCGCGTCCCAGAACTGGCTGATCATCTCCGGGTCGCTGGTGTCGAACATCGATTGCTGGCTCTGCGGATCCCAGGTCAGCGGCCGGTCGGTGCGCAACGCGTCGGCGATGCGATGCCACGGCAGGTACGTGCGCAGGTCCGAGTAGCGGATCTGCCCGCCGAAGTAGTACGGGCGGCCCTCGACCAGGAACTGCTCGGCGAGTTCGGAGTTGCGGTAGCCGTCGCCCGCGCGTTCGAGCAGGCCGAGGGAGGCGCTCGCCGCCAGCAGCATGTCCGCCGGGCGCTCGGCCAGGCCGAACTCGGCGGCCGCCTGGTCGACGGTGATGGTGCGCCCACCGGCGAGCCGGGTGAACAGGCCGAGTTCGACGCCGACGGCGAGGGTCTTGAAGCCCCACGCGCCGGCGACGAGACTCATCAGAGGAGTTGGACTGATCATGATCACATCAGAGCATGCGCATGTATGACAGATTCCGCCGGGCTCGACGTTCCAGGAATGCGCGGCGAGGCCCGGAATCCGGTAACGGTTGGTTCGACGGTCCGTGACCTCGCGCCACCCGCCATCGTCCAGATTGGGCAATCCGGGCCACGTGCCACCGCTGCACGATTCGCGCGGACGCGCAATTCGAACCCCGGCTGCCACGCGTGGCCCGGTGAACAACTTCACATGAAGTGGGCAATGGCCGCGAATCCTGCCTAGCGTCGGTCGAGTTCGCCGACGCGAACACCGCGACCGGTAACGCCAAATCCTGCCGCCGGTCGTCGGAACGTCACCCATGGCAGGAGCGGGGGACCCACCGTTTCCCGGCGCCCACCGGCTTCCTGCCCCACGGGCGCCTCGGGGTGAAGCCGCCCATTCCGCGGCCGGGCACCTCAGTCCGAACCCGACAGCTCACCTCGTCGGCGTGGAGGAAATCCATGACATCTGCGTACCACGCCCGTCACCGTGCCGTTACCGCTCGTCGCGTCGCCGTCGGCGCCCTGGCCGCCAGCGCGGTCACCGGCGCCGTCGCGCTCTTCGGCGCCGCCCCCGCCCAGGCGGCGGTCAACTGGGACGCCGTCGCCCAGTGCGAGTCCAGCGGCAACTGGCACATCAACACGGGCAACGGCTACTTCGGCGGGCTCCAGTTCTCCCAGAGCACCTGGGAGGGGTACGGCGGCACGAAGTACGCCGCCCGTGCCGACCTCGCCACCCGTGACGAGCAGATCGCGATCGCCGAGAAGGTGCTCGACGGTCAGGGCATCGGCGCGTGGCCGACCTGCGGCAAGCAGGGTGGCTCGACGTCGTCGAAGTCCACGGGCGAGTCGAAGTCGACCGGCGGATCGAAGCGCCCCTCGGGCAGCGGGACGAAGCCGACCACCCACACCCAGCGGCACAGCACCTCGACCTCGACCTCGACCGGCGGCAGCTACGTCGTGAAGCCGGGTGACACACTGTCGGAGATCGCTGGGACACACCACGTGACCGGCGGCTGGCCTGCCCTGTACGAGCGCAACAAGCGCGTGGTCGGCGACGACCCGGGCCTCATCTTCCCGGGTCAGCGGCTCAGCCTCTGACCGAGCACGCTTCCGAAGCGGCCCGAGCCTGCGAGCACGTCCCGGCGCGGGTCGTCGTCGGCCTGAGCGGCCTCCGGGGCGGAAGGTTCTTCCGTCCCGGAGGCCGCTTGCCGATGGCGGTGCGTCCGGGTCGCGGCGATCGAGTTCCGGATCGCCGCGCGGTCCAGCCCCCGCGGCACCGGCCTGGGTGGCCCGGGCCCGCGCTCAGGCGGCCAGTAGGCCGGCGAGGCTGAGTTGGTTGACGGCGGCGTCGATGCCGGCGCCGGGCACGCGGGTGAAGAGGGCGGCCACCTCGCGGGTGGTGGCCCGGTGGGCGCTGAGCGCGGTCAGCAAGCCCTCGCACGCGGCGGCGGTGCCGGGACCGGTCTGGCTGGTCATCGCTCGCACGGTCTCGTCCGGGGTCCAGATGCGGGGGAGGGGGACGTCGAGTTCATCGGACGTGTCGGTGTCGCCCCGGTACCACCGGCCGCCGTCCCACCAGAGGCAGAACGTCAACAGGCCGTTGCGGTTGCGGGTGTTGAGGACGCTGTCGGTGACCCAGGCGGGTGCTCCCGCATACAGGTCGGGCAGGGGCTGGCCGCCGTGGTAGGCGGCTTCGAGCAGCGGCGAGTTCCACTTTCCGCCGGAGAGGACCGCGCGTTCGCCCGGGAGCAGGAAGAGGACCGATCCGCTGCGGCGGTCGCTCTCGTACCAGCCGTGCCCGGGGAAGATGCGCGGCCCCCATTCCGACCCGACGCCGACGTACGCCGCTGACAGCGCCGCCCAGCGTGCCCAGACATCCGGCAGGGGAGGGACGTCGTCCACGGCGGTGCCCCTGCGACCGGCGGTGGCGTCGGCCGCTGCCGCGGCGGCCGCGCGGCCGGGATCGCGGCCCTGCGCGGTGGGTCCGGCGACGTAGCCGGCGAGCCATACCGGTACGCGCGGGCGGGGATAGGCCGCCAGGTCGTTGCGGTAGTGCTCGGCCGGCATCAGTTGGCCGTCGGGAAAGGGTTCGTCGCCGTAGTCGTAGTCGACGGTCATCTCGCCGCGATCGGTGACGGTCAGCAGCAGTCGCCACCAGGGCCCGGCCGGCATCCGCGCGGCGACGTCTCGTTGGTGACGGACCATCTCGCCGGCCCACAACGGCACCGGCACCGGTACCGGCCTGTCGCTGGACCAGAACACGAGCTGGGCGATCTCGGCGGAGACGGTGAACGCGAACTCGGCCGCGAACCGCTGCCAGCCGGGCGGCCCGAGCCGGGCCAGCCGTTGCACGATCGGTTCGAGCAGCTGAGACGCCTCCGCGGCGGTTCGGGCGTCGTCGGGCGGGGTGTCGACGACGGTGAAGCTGCTGACGGCCGGTTGGTCTCCCGCCGCGGCCTGGTGGAAGGCCCGCTCGAACTCGGCCATGAACTGTGACTCGTCCGACCCGGCGGAGGCCATCTCCCGCACGGTGAAGCGGTCGTGGGCCTGTTGCGGGGGCATCGAGGAGGAGACCTCCTCGATGCGCCCGGAGAATCCCACCAGGAACACCGAGCGTCCCACCGGCATGTCGAGGAAGGCCATGGGGTCGCTCTCGTCGACGATCACCGGCGCGTAGACGCTCCAACCCCCCTCGAAGCGATCAGCCGTCAACTCCTCGGTGGGGTAGTCCAGGCCGTGTGACCTGATCCAACTCGCCACCAGGGAAATCGCTTGCGCCGCGTCCATGCGTGATCCCTCCGCCGGCCCCCACCCTAGGGTGGGTGTCCGCCTTGCGAAAGATCCACCCGCGGTGCCGGTGTCGTGCGCGGACGGGGGGAGTGGTGGCGGGTTGTGTACACCGAATGGGCATCGGCCACCGCAACGGCGTCGACGACGTGGTGATCCGGGTCACCTCCGGGGTCGACGCGTGGCACCTGGCCTCGGTCGGGCCGGGGTGACGTCCAGCCCATAATCTTGACTGATTCCAAAAAACGAACAAGACTGCGTCTCGTGTCCACGACTCCGGACTTCCAGCAACTGCTGCGCGGGGCCGCGTTACGCGTGACCCGTCCGCGCGTGGCGGTGCTGACCGCGGTGTACGCACACCCGCACGCCGACACCGACTCGATCATCGGTGTCGTCCGTGGCGACCTTCCCGAGGTGTCCCACCAGACCGTGTACGACTCGTTGCACGCGCTGACGGCCGCGGGTCTGGTGCGGCGGATCCAGCCGGCCGGCTCGGTGGCTCGCTACGAGTCCCGGGTCGGGGACAACCATCACCACGTCGTGTGCCGGAACTGCGGTCTGATCGCGGACGTCGACTGCGCGGTCGGCGAGGCGCCCTGTCTGACCGCCTCCGACGCCCACGGCTTCTCGATCGACGAGGCCGAGGTCGTCTACTGGGGCCTGTGCCCCGACTGTTCCGCCACAGCCAACTCCTGATCCCCCTGATAGAGAAGCACGGAAGGAACCCGATGTCCGAGAACCACGACGCCGTCGTCCACGACGCGGAAGCGGGAAGCGAGTCTCGCTGCCCGGTCCCGCACGGACGTGCGCCGCACCCGACTCAGGGCGGCGGCAACCGCGGCTGGTGGCCGAACCGGCTCAACCTGAAGATCCTCGCCAAGAACCCCGCTGTGGCGAACCCGCTCGGTGAGGAGTTCAACTACGCCGAGGCGTTCAAGTCCCTCGACCTGGCCGCCGTCAAGCAGGACATCGCGGAGGTGCTGACCACCTCGCAGGACTGGTGGCCGGGCGACTTCGGCCACTACGGCCCGTTCATCGTCCGGATGGCGTGGCACAGCTCCGGCACCTACCGCGTCAGCGACGGTCGCGGTGGCGCCGGAGCCGGCCAGCAGCGTTTCGCGCCGCTGAACAGCTGGCCGGACAACGGCAACCTCGACAAGGCCCGCCGCCTGCTCTGGCCGGTCAAGAAGAAGTACGGCAAGAGCCTCTCCTGGGCCGACCTCATGATCCTCGCCGGCAACGTCGCCCTCGAGTCGATGGGCTTCAAGACCTTCGGCTACGCCGGTGGCCGGGTGGACGTCTGGGAGCCCGACGACGATGTCTACTGGGGCCCCGAGACCACCTGGCTCGGTGACGAGCGCTACACCGGTGACCGGGAACTCGAGCAGCCGCTCGCCGCGGTCCAGATGGGCCTCATCTACGTCAACCCGGAGGGCCCGAACGGCAACCCCGACCCGCTGGCCTCGGCGCGGGACATCCGCGAGACGTTCGCCCGGATGGGGATGAACGACGAGGAGACCGTCGCCCTCATCGCCGGTGGCCACACCTTCGGCAAGACCCACGGTGCGGGTCCCACCGACCACGTCGGTCCCGAGCCCGAGGGCGCTCCGATCGAGCAGCAGGGCCTGGGCTGGAAGAACAGCTTCGGCACCGGCAAGGGCGCGGACACCATCACCAGTGGCCTGGAGGTCACCTGGACCTCGACGCCGACCAAGTGGACCACCAACTTCTTCTGGAACCTCTTCGGTTTCGAGTGGGAGCTGACCAAGAGCCCGGCCGGCGCGCACCAGTGGAAGCCGAAGCACAACGGCGGCGCCGGGACCGTCCCGGACGCCCACGACCCGTCGAAGCGGCACGCCCCGGGCATGCTGACGAGTGACATCGCGCTGCGCGTCGACCCGATCTACGAGCAGATCTCGCGGCGCTTCATGGAGAACCCGGACGAGTTCGCCGAGGCGTTCGCCCGGGCGTGGTTCAAGCTGACCCACCGCGACATGGGCCCGATCGCCCGCTACCTCGGCCCGGAGGTTCCCGCCGAGACGCAGGTCTGGCAGGACCCGATCCCCGCGGTGGACCACGAGCTCGTCGACGCCGAGGACGTCGCCGCCCTGAAGGCGCAGATCCTCGCCTCCGGCCTGACCGTGTCCCAGCTCGTCTCCACCGCGTGGGCGTCCGCGTCGACGTTCCGTGGCGGCGACAAGCGCGGCGGCGCCAACGGCGCCCGTATCCGGCTCGAGCCCCAGCGGAACTGGGAGGTCAACAACCCCGACGAACTGGCCACGGTGCTGCGCACCCTGGAGGGCATCCAGGAGACGTTCAACGCCGCCCAGACCGGTGGGAAGAAGGTCTCGCTGGCCGACCTGATCGTCCTCGCCGGTGGCGTCGCCGTCGAGCAGGCCGCCCGTGCCGCGGGCGTGGACGTCGAGGTGCCCTTCACTCCGGGCCGTACGGACGCGTCGCAGGAGCAGACCGACGTCGAGTCGTTCGCGGCGATGGAGCCGACCGCGGACGGGTTCCGTAACTACCTGGGCAAGGGTCACCGCCTGCCGGCCGAGTTCCTCCTGATCGACAGGGCGAACCTGCTGACCCTGAGCGCGCCCGAGATGACCGTGCTCGTCGGTGGTCTCCGCGTCCTCGGCGCCACCCACCAGCAGTCGCCGGTGGGTGTCTTCACCGACAAGCCGGGTGCGCTGACCAACGACTTCTTCGTCAACCTGCTCGACCTGGGCACGACGTGGAAGGCGACGTCCGAGGACGCGAACACCTTCGAGGGTCGCGACAACGGCACGGGCGAGCTCAAGTGGACCGGCAGCCGCGCCGACCTCGTGTTCGGCTCCAACTCGGAGCTGCGGGCGGTCGCGGAGGTCTACGCCAGCGACGACGCGCGGGAGAAGTTCGCGCAGGACTTCGTCAAGGCGTGGGTCAAGGTCATGAACCTGGACCGCTTCGACCTCGTCTGATCGATCCGCGACGGCCAGGCCGGCTTCCCGTACGGGGGGCCGGCCTGGCCGCTTCTGCCTACCTGGACCGGGCCATGGTGGGCACCTCGCTCGGCATCAACGCGGTGCCCTACTTCGTGCTGGCACTGCTCGTCGCCCCAGTACGACCTGCCGGTGCTCATGGCCGGCGTGCTGATCGGCTCGGTGGTGCTGGCCGCGATGAACCTGCTCGTCGACATCCTCTACACGATTCTCGACCCGCGAGTGAGGCTGGGATGGCCGAACCGCAGCTGCTGGCAACCCCGGACCGCGAGCCCGGCCGCACCTCCGGGCCGGCCGCACGCAAGCCGCAGACCGTCGCCCGCACCCGCCGTCGAGGCGGCGACGACCGCTCCGCCGAGACGCCGTACCCCCAGGTGCGGGACCGGGCCTGCACGAACCCAACAGCACCCGGATCACCGGCTCGATCAGCCTCGGCGGGCAGGAGATCGTCGGCATCCCCAACCCGCGGCGGCGCCTCGACGATCACCCGCACCCGCCCGGCACCGTCCGCCGCCCGCCGCGAACTCAGAACTCCTCGTACTCCGCCGGGTCCTGATCCTTCAGGCGACCGTCGGCTCGGCCCAGTGCGGTGATGGCGTCGACCTCCGCGTCGGTGAGATTGATCCCGAAGATGTCGAGGTTCTCCTGCTGCCGCTGCGGCGAGGCGGCCTTGGGCAGCGGAATGACCTGACGGGCCACGTGCCAGGCGAGGATGGTCTGCGCCGGGGTGACGCCGTGGGCGGCCGCGATCTCCACGATCGTCGGGTTCTTCTGCAGGTCGTTGCCCCGGCCGAGCGGACTCCACGCCTGCACGAGGATCCCGTGGGCGCGGTGGTATTCGACGGCGTCCTGCTGTGGGAAGTACGGGTGGATCTCGATCTGGTTGACGACCGGGGCCACGCCGGTCTCGGACAGCAGCCGGTCGATGTGCTCGGGCAGGAAGTTCGACAGGCCGATGTGCCGGACGAGGCCACGCTCGCGCGCCTCGATCAACGCCCGCCACGCCTCCACGTACAGGCCGACCTTCGGGTTGGGCCAGTGGATCAGGTACAGGTCGATCTGGTCGAGGCCGGTGCGGTAGACGCTCTCCTCGATCGTGGTCAGCGCCTCGGCGTACCGGTGGTGCCGCCCCGGCAGCTTCGAGGTGACCACCAATTCGTCGCGGACGCCGGCTGCGCGGGCCGCCCGACCCACCGCGCCCTCGTTCTCGTAGTTCACCGCCGAGTCGATCAGCCGGTAGCCGGCTCGGATCGCCTGACCGATCGCGTCGACCCCGTCGGAGCCGGTCAACGTGTACGTGCCCAGCCCGATCGCCGGCAACGCGGTGCCGTCGGCGGCGGTCAGATGCGGAATCGCCATTGTCGAGGTGCCTTCCCTTCGAGCCTGATCAGCCGGCCCGCGCTGGCCGCCCCGCCGGGTGGCCCGGTCAGCGGTCACCGGCCCTCGTGACCCTACCGCTCGCCGGCGACCTGGTCGGGCCGCAGGGACGGGACGCCGAGAAGCACCGACACATGGGGCTGAGAGTGTCCGCGTGGTGGTCCGGGTCTCGGCGGTGAGGGCGAGGACGCGCGGAGCCGGAGGGGCACCCCAGGCGCACGCGGATCACGACCCTACCGCCGCGGTGACGGCGGCGCGCCGGACAGCTTTCCGGTTGGTCACGGCGGTAGCGGCGCGATGGGCCCCGTCGGGCACAGATCGAGAGTCTCCCCCGGCTGGAAACAGAACCGGGCGCTTTTGGGCGATTTCTTCGTTGCTGGTGGTGATGTCGCGGCCGGTGCCGGACATAAGCACAGTAGGAGGTGCCATGGACGGCAGCGAAGACCGTTTCACCGAGTTGTACGAGCGTCATCACGGCGATGTGTGGCGGTATGTGGCTCGGCGGGTCGAGTCTGACGTCGGCGATGTGGTTGCCGAGGTCTTCCTCGTCGCGTGGCGCCGCCTGCGTGAGGTTCCTGCGGACCCGGCGCTGCCGTGGTTGTACGGGGTGGCGCGGCTGGTGCTGGCCAACGAGGCCAGAGGCCGCCGACGGTGGCGGGAGTTGACGCTGCGCGTTGCGGCGGAGCCGGCTCAGTCGGTGATAGCGGATCACGCGGACGAGGTGATCAGCCAGCGTGACGTCGCGGCGGCGTTTGATCAGGTCCCGGACACGGATCGGGAAGTTCTTCGGCTCGTTGCCTGGGAGCGTTTGACCGCTGCCGAAGCGGCGGTCGTTCTCGGGTGCTCGCGGGCGACGTTCGCAATGCGGCTGATGCGCGCGCGCCGTCGGCTTCGGTCGCAGCTGACTGTAGCCGGCGTCGAGGTGGGGCGGACGCCGCGGACGGCGCCCTCGATGTCGAATTGGGGTGGATGAGATGAACGCTGTCGACGAGGTGCGTCAACTGTTGGGCGGCTTGGACCCCGCACGGGACAGCCGGCCCGAGGACGAGGAGCGTCGCGCTCGCGACCTGGCGCGCATTCTCGCCTCCGACCGCACCGACCGCCCGGCCAGACGGGCCGTGCCGCGACGTCGTCTCGTGCTGGCGGCCGGCGCAGTGGTCCTGGCGGTGGCCGCCGGTGGGATAGCGCTGGAGACGGCCCGGGAGCCGCAGCCGGCGTACGCGGCCACCCCAGCGATCCTCACCTACGGCCCGCCAGCGAGCGCGGAGCCGGCCAGCGTCCGGCTGCGGCACCTCGCGGAGGTGGCAGCGGGGCAGCCGGCGCCGCAGCGGCCGGCCGGCACGGTCGAGTACCTGGAGTCGGCGAACTGGTTCCTGAACTCCTCGATCACCGGCGGACGGACTACGTCCGCTGTCGTACCGGAGCAGTGGCGCTCCTGGCGGACCGACGACGACTCCGGCCGGAAGCTCAAGAAGGCACTGCCCCCGACGTTCCGCTCCGACGCGGACCGCCGGGAGTGGAAGAGGCGCGGCGGCCGGACCGACTCGTCGGAGGAAACACGCAACTACGCGGCCGGTGAGTTCTACAGCCGCTGGAGGGGCGCGGTTCCCACGGAAGCCACCACGCTCCGCGAGTGGCTCACCGCAGGCGCGTCCGCGCCGGAGTTCCCGGTGCAGTACCTGGAGGCGATCGCCGAGCTCGTCGGCGTGCGCCTACTAAACCCGGCGCAACGCGCCGCAGCACTCAGGCTTCTCGCTGACCTTCCCGATATCACGGTGACCGGCACTGTCACCGACCGCGCCGGACGGTCCGGGGAGGCGTTCTCAATCACCTCCGACGCCCATGGCCTACCCGCCCAGTACACCGTGATCGTCGACCCACGGTCCGGCGCGTTGCTCGGATACGAGGCGGTGCTGACCGAGACAGCGGGCATGTTGAACGTAACGATCCCCGCCGTGATCACCTACCGGTCGTACCTGGTCGCTGAGTACGCCACCATGCCTCGCTGACGAGTCCGGGTGGGTGGCGTCCTGGAGACTCCACCCACCCACCCACCCGGACGGGGACGGGCTGCTGACACGCTCAGGGCATCAGCCGTGGACGTCCGGCCTGCTTCTCTGCAAGGGAGACGCAGCAGTGCACCGAAGGCGTGACAGGACGACGCAGGCCCGCGCGCACTCGCACATCAGGCGAAGTCGCGGTGCTTCAACTTGGCTCGGCGGCCATCCGGGTGATGCCAGACAATGCCCTCGTACTGCGGGTGAGCCAGCAGCCAGCCGCGTAGGCCGTCCAGGTCGCGCGGCACCTCCAGCTTCTCCGCCTCGTCGTGCGCCACGAGCTCGTGCCCGGGTACGCCCTCGGGATTGCCGTTGATTTTCGGGCCGATCAACTCGTAGGTGCCGCAGCGCGGCCGTTCGCCCAAGCCGGCGAGCGCCTCGGCGTGGTACCTCGCGTACGACGACTGCCCGATCGGCTCCCAGCCCACGGTCTTGCCCGTGACCTCGTCGGTCATCACCGGCCGGTAGCCCGGCGGGCGTGTTCGGCCCGGCCGAACCTCGCGGCGCGCCCACCAGGCCCCGTTCTCATCGAGCATCACGCACGTGCCGTCGTACTTGCGTGTCGGTCTGCCCTCGCCGTCCAGGACCCACTGGCAGACGGGATTCGCCTCGGGCAGGACGCGCTTGCGGTCGTCCGGATCGCGGAGGAACAGGGTGGGGATCTTGTTCACGCGAAAATGATTTCAGGGACCGCAAGCGGCTTTGCCGGCGTGGTTCCGTCTCGAGTTCGCTGTTCGGCCACGGGAACCGGAGGAGGTCGGTATCCGTCTCAGTGGTCGATCACGAGGAGGCCGAATGTCTGTGCGTACGGTTGGCGGTCGAGTAGCGGTAGTGCTCGTCGGGTTGGCGCTGGCCGGCTGCGCCCCGACTCAGAAAGACTTGGCCGACGGTGTCGCCGCCGGTAATCCGGGTGGGCAGGGGAGGTGGACCTCGTGTGCCGAGGTGGCTCCGGAGATGACGACGGCCGGCTTCATGGTCACGGCCAAGGACGCTGGCGGACTGCCCCCGCTCGATGACGGCTTCAGCCCGGTCGCGGTGGTCATCTGCGGGCAGGAAACGCAGCAACGTCCCGATGGCGGTCAGGACAGGGTGCTGACAGAGCGTCGTACCGACGAGGTGGATGGCCTCGTCGCATCCCTCCGCCTACCGGACGAGCCGTTCGGCGCGGGGGCGTGCACCATGGAGCTGCCAGGCGCTCCCTGGCTCGCGTTGATCGACGCCGGTGGTCGCTGGACTCGGCCCGGCATGCCGCTCGACCGCTGCGGCAAGCTTCGGTCCGAGGTGAAGGAAGCCCTCGACGCGTTACCGATGACCACCGTCTCTACGCGGACGGTTGCCGAACTGGTGTCGGCCGAAGCTGCCGCGGCCGGTTGCAGCCAGGGCTGGAAGGACATGATCGCGGTGGAGACGACGATGAACCCCGACGCGCCGCGCCGGGCCCTGCCGGAGCCCCTGCCCGCCGGTCGTCAGATCCGCCTCTGCGTCTACGAGTTGTCGAAGAACGATCCGGGCACCGGCAACTTCGTCCACGGGACGGTGCTGCCGCCGGAGCGCCAAACGGCGATCGGGCAGGCGCTGCGACAGGCCGGGCCGGTGGCGGTGTGCACTGAGCAGTCCCGCCGCTTCGCGTTGCTCTGGCCCACTAGCGGGGAGGACCCGCAGACGTACGTCGAACTCGACGGCTGCCACCGGATCATGGTCGTCGGCGGGGTCCGCTCTCCTGGCGGCCCGGTGATGGCACAGGGCGATGCCGCCCTGGCGGAGCTGATCGAAAGACGGTGACCGTCAGCTGCCCCGTACCGGTGCCGGGGGCGGCGGCCTTGAACGCGTCAGGCGTTCGGACCGCCCGACGCCGTGGTGGCGTAGCCGGCCGCCGGCGCGTCGCCCGGCAGCCCGAGCCGCCCGAGGTGAACGATCACCTCGGGCGGCTCGCGGTCGGCTGAGCCCGACAGCTCCCGGTCAGCTGCGCGAGCGCGGCAGGCAGCACTTCTTGTATTTCAGGCCCGAGCCGCACCAGCAGGCGTCGTTGCGCTCCGGCGGCCAGGCGATCCGCGCGTCGGGCCGCGTCGACAGCTCACCCGCGTACCCGGCCCGGATCCGCTGCTCCGTCGGTGCGCCGCCCTGCCGGTCGGCGTAGCCGGTCAGCCCGGCCACCGACGCGCGCAGCACGTGCAGCCCGAGACCGCCCGCATCGGCCTGCCGGACCAGCGCCTTCTCCAGCCGGGCCCGGTGCTCGTCCCAGTTCGCCCCGTACATCTCGGCGAGCGCGGGCTGCTCGGTGAGCAGACGATCAAACTCGGCCCGCGGGAAGAACAGCAGGTCGGTCTCCCCGGTCTGCTGGGCGCGGCGGACGAGCTGCGCCTCCAGCCGGTCGGCGAGGTCGTCGTTGCGGTCGTGCGGCAGGTTCAGGTTGCGGCGTACGCGGTGGCGCTGCTGCAACAGGAAGAACGTCACGCCCGGGGCCTCGGGCGGGCCGACCTCCACCACGGGTTCGGTGGCGGTGATCGCCTCGGCGGCCTTGGCGCGCTGCCCGAGCAGGGTGTCGAGGGCTTCGCTCAGCCACTCCTCGGAGGTCTTCGCGCGGCCGCCGGTCTCCAACGCGGCGCTGACGTACGCGGGGGCGTCGGGCTGCTCGGTGAGGAGCGGGCGCAGCGCCGTGAGTTCGGCCATCGCCTCGTCCTCGCGGCCTCCGGTGCGGAACAGGATCCGCGCCCGCACCGCCCGGGCGATTCCGGCACGCGGGTCGTCCGCGGACGGGTACGCCTCGACAGCCCGGTCGGCGTAGCGCAGCGCGGCGTCGAGCCGCGACCGGATCTCGGCGATCTCGGCGGCGAGGGTCAGCGCGTCCCCGGCGCTGTCGGGTTCCGCCAGCCG
This sequence comes from Micromonospora sp. NPDC005367, assembly GCF_040606825.1. Classification (NCBI taxonomy): domain Bacteria; kingdom Bacillati; phylum Actinomycetota; class Actinomycetes; order Micromonosporales; family Micromonosporaceae; genus Micromonospora; species Micromonospora sp. NPDC005367. The sequence continues at coordinate 86,213 of NZ_JBEXFP010000023.1, forward strand.
GCCCTGCTCCACCGCGTCGGCCAGGTCGGCGGCCACTCCGAGCGGGTCGGCCGCCCCGAGCGCGGTGCGGCGGACTTCGGCGAGGTCGGCGGTTGTGATCACGTCTTTCGGCACGATCTCACGGTACGTCCGGAACGGCCGTAACCGCCGCATGATCACCTGTTACGCCGCTCTCACGAAGGTGGACGACAGCCGGATCGCGGCACCGGCTCGCCGGCGGGCATTCCGACACCACGGGACGGACGGGGCGCTGCCGGTTGCGGTGACGCCGCGACCGACCCGGTCGGCGGTTCAGCCCTCGACGATCAGGCCGGACTGCGCGGCCAGCAGCGCCAACCGGATCCGGTTCCCCGCACCCGTCTTGGCCAGCAGGCTCGTCACGTGGGTCTTCACCGTGGTCACCCCGAGGTGCAGCCGATCGGCGATCTCCCGGTTGGAGAGCCCCGCTCCGACGCAGGCGAGTACGTCCCGCTCCCGCACCGTCAGGGTCGCCGGCAGCGACGGGGCCGGCGCCGCACCGAGCCGCGCCCGGACCGCCTGGTCGACCAGGCGACGCAGCACCGCCGGGCTGAACGGTGTGTCGCCGGCCGCCGCCTGGCGTATCGCGGCCAGCAGCTCGTCCGGGGAGGCGTCCTTGACCAGGAAACCGCAGGCGCCGGCGGCGAGGGCGGGGAACAGGTGATCGTCGTCGTCGAAGGTGGTCAGCACCACCACCCGCACGGCGGGCCGGTTCGCGAGGATCCGCGCCGTCGCGGTGGTTCCGTCCACGAGGGGCATCCGCAGATCCATCAGCACCACGTCTGGGTTGACCTGCTCGGCCAGCCGGATCGCCTGCTGCCCGTTCTCCGCCTCCCCGACAACCGTCAGGTCCGGCGCCGAGTCGCAGAGCATGCGCAGGCCCGCCCGGACCAGCCGCTGGTCGTCGACGAGCAGCACCCGGATCATCGGCCGGCCCCGGCCGGCAGGACGGTACGCAACCGCCACCCGGAACCGTCCGGCCCGGCGACGAGGCTGCCGCCGAGCAGCTCGACCCGCTCCCGCATCCCGGTCAGCCCGTGCCCGGCCTCGGGCATCTCCGGGCGCCGCGGGCCGCGCCGGGCTCCGCCGTCGACGTCGCGGCGCGCGCCGACGTCCGTGCCACGTTCGCCGCCGTCGTCGCTGACCTCCCAGTGCACGTCCCCGTCGCGCATCCGTACGCACACCCGCGCCCGCGCCGCCGGCCCGGCGTGCCTGGCCACGTTGGCCAGTCCCTCCTGCGTCAAACGAAGAACCGCCAACCCACGTACGGTGTCCAACGTCGCCACCTCCGGGTCGATCGTCGCCTCCACCGCCAGGCCGGTCTTCACGGCCCGGTCCACCGTCTCCGCGAGCGCCTCGGGCAGGGCGCCCGGCTCGATCGGCACGTACCCCGAACCGTCAGCCAACAGGGCGGGGTTCCGCAGCACCGCCACCAGCCGCCGCAGGTCCGTCAGCGCGGTGCTGCCGCTGGCGTGCAGGTCGTCGAAGACCTCGCCGACCCGTGGGTCGGTGCCGCGCAGGACGTGCCGGGCCACGCCGACCCGCAGCACCATCGACGCGACGTGGTGCGCCACGAGATCGTGCAGCTCGCGGGCGATGGCGGCGCGCTCATCGGTCCGGGCGGCCCGCGCCTCGACCGCCACCCGCTGCTCGGCCTGCCGGGCCAGCTCGCGGCCGGCTCGGATGTTCAGCCCCAACAGCAGCGGCACCCCCACCACGGTCGCCACGCCGTACAGCCACTTCGGCAGACCCCACGGCAGCTCGTCCAGCGAGTCGGCAAGGTAACCGACGAGCAGCGCCCCGGTGCCGACGGCCACCTGCCGCGTCGGCACCCGCAGGGTCAGCTCCAGGACCGCCCAGGTGGCACCGACCTGCGGCACGATCGGCTCGGCCTGACCGAAACAAACCGCGAGGGCGAAAACCAGCGCCGCGCCGAGCATGCCCGGGAACGGCCACCGCACGCCGACCGGACACAACGCGAGAGCGGCCGCCGCGAACACCCAGTCGACCGGCGTGTAGGGATCGGTGGCAACCGGGCGGAGCAGCAGGTAACCGACGCCGCTCAGGAACAGCAGGGTCAGCCGCAGCCACGCGTACCGGTCGTCGAACAACCGCGACACCCAGCGTGTGACCACCATGTCAGCGTAGGCCCGCCGGCCCGGCGGCGGGGACACCGCCGGACCGGACCGACATGGCGGCCGCGCTGATCACGCGTACACCTCGGGACGCTCGTCCTGAGTCGACGGTTGCGGTGCGGGCCGGCGCAGCGCGAACAGGACACCGGTGACCGTGGTCGCGACGAGCGTCCCGGCCGCGACAAGCGTCACGCCGTCCGGGTGGATCAGCGGCTGACCGCGCAGCGCCTGCCAGGTCACCAACGCGACCAGGCCGGCGTACGCTCCGGCGGCCACCACCATCAGCCGGAGCCGTACCCGACCGTCGCGCAGCCGGGGCAGACGCCCGGCCAGCAGACCGATCCCGATCGCGAGCAGTGGCAGGGCCTGCAGGGCGTGCATCCCCACGAAGTGTGGGATCCGCAGGTCGCCACCGGTGGTGCTCCAGCCGGTGATCGGCATGCCCGGTCCGCCGTCGGGCACCCCGACGCTGTGCGCCCCCACCAGGGTGACCGGGTCGGCGGACTCCTGCCCGGGCGTCGGCATCACCATCAGGTAGCCGAGACCCATCCCGACGAGCGCGATGAGCAGACCCAGGCGCAGGGTCCAGGCGATCGCCCGGTCGGGCATCCGCTGGACCATGAGCAGTACGGCGAGCACCAGCGAGGCGCTGTACAGCACGGCGATCAGCAGGCCCATCAGCCCGAAGATCGCGGTGTCCAGTGGGGTGGCGACGTTGAAATGGCTCTGCTGTCCCCGGCCCGCCTGTATCGCGATCAGCCCGACCTCGACGAACCCGGTCACGGCGACGACGGTTCCGGCCCACCAGCCGATCCGCCGGCCGCGCTGCATCAGGGAGATCAGCCAGGACAGGGTCACGACGTAGAAGAGGAACGACAGGGCGAACTTGAACGGCTTCAGCCAGACCGGCGCCCCGACCAGCATCCGGTCGTCGACGACCAGGCCGACCAGGGAGACGAGCCCGAGCGCCACCATCGTGGTGGCCATGAACATGAGCGGCCGGTGCCAGTGGTAGGCCTGCCGCAACGAGACTGATGAGTGCGTCATGCCCTCACGCTCGCCGAACCCGGGCCTCGAAGCGCCCGCCCGCAGTCCCGACCTCCGGCCTCCGGTACGAGCGGTCCTCCTACCACGGTAGGAGGCGAGCGTCGTCTCCGTCATCGCCCGGTGGTGCGGTCGAGCGAGCAGAAGTAGGCGTACAGGCGGATTCCGTCCTTCGCCGCGGGCGTCTGGAAGGGACCCTGCCCACCCGTCAGGTCCGGCTCACAGCGCCTCCAGCGGGCGGGGTCGCTGTTGCAGATATCTCCGTGCACGTGGCAGCGGGTCGTGCGCGTACTGCTCCGGCATTCGGTGGTTCTGCGTGGCGCAGAAGTCCCGAAGCGTCGACGTGATCGGCAGTAGCTCCCAGCCCGGCTCTGGTTCGTACTCGTTAGTGGCGCGTAGCAGCTCGGGCAGGGGCGTCCAACCATCGTGGTCGAAGGCCCAGCGGCCGTTGCTGATGATCACGTGGCTGACGTAGGGCTCCAGGTGCTGACGTAGTCCCGCGATGCCGAAACCGGCGGTGGCGTACTGCTCGGCGGCGACCCAGGCGAGCACATGGCACGCGCCGGCCGCGAAGAACGCCTGGTCCGTCCGGTTCCAGGACAGCACTTGATCGACGCGTTCCGCCTGCGTGCGGCGGAACCTGGCGGCAGGAGTGTACGGCGTACCCATGCCGGGAGTATCGCGCGCGCTGTCAGTCGTCGATCGCTTGGTAGACGGCGGTCCAGAGGTCATGCCACATCGGCAGTCTCTGGTCGCCTGCGTGCGCCCGCTGCATCATGAAGATCGCCGTCAGGTCCTCGGCGGGATCGATGTACCAGGCGGTGCCGTAGAAGCCGGGCCATCCGTAGCTCCCGACCGAGGGGAATAGCTGCGTGCGGCGGGTGCGGATCGACATCCCGAAACCCCACCCCATAGCGTCGAAGTACCCAGGCCAGAACCTGGAGATCGCCTTCTGCTCCGGGGTCAGGTGGTCGCCGGTCATCAGTGCCACGGACGGCCGCGAGAGTATCCGCTGGCCCTGGTGGGTGCCACCGGCGAGCAGGGCCGAGGCGAAGGCAAGGTAGTCGTCGGCGGTCGAGACGAGCCCGCCACCATTCGATTCGAACGCTCGCGGCCGGCTGAACCGCCCGTCGGGGCCGTCTTCGACGACCGGCTCACCGGTGGCGGCGTTGTCGTGCTCGTACGCCGTCGCCAGCCGGCCGATGCTCTCACCGCTCACGCTGAATGCGGTGTCCTTCATGCCGAGTGGACCGCAGATCCGCTCACGCAGGGCCTCCCCGAAGGACATTCCGGTGGCCCGGGCGATGAGCACGCCGGTCACGTTGGCGGCGCTGTCGTGCATCCAACGCTCACCTGGCTGGTGAACGAGCGGAAGCTCGCCGAGTTGACGCATCCACTCGTCCGGCGATGAGTAGCCGAGCGCGTCCAGCGCGCCGGCGATCGGAATCGTTCCCGGCTCGGCCGGGACCGTGCCGGTGCCGAGGGTGCCGGTCAGCAGATCACGCAGGATGATCGGCCGTCTCGCCGCAACGGTGTCTCTCAGCGGCCCGTGCGGATCGGTGAGCACAGTCATGCTCGCCAGTTCCGGGTGGAGGTCGTCGACCGGGTCATCGAGGCGGAGGGTGAGGTCCTCGACGAGCGTGATCGCACACGCGGCGACGATCGGCTTCGTCATCGAGCCCAGGCGGCAGATCGTGTCGCCCCGCCATTGGAGTCTTCGACCCTGCCCCCTCGAACGCGAGATGGCCCACCGCTTCCATGTGCACCGCGCCTTCGCGCCTTTGCGGGCGAGAACGGCCACCGCACCCGGGACGAATCCGGACTCGACGTGACGCTCCAGTAGCTCTCGCAGCCGGGTTAGCCGTTTGGGCGAGAAGCCACCAGCAGTCGCCTGCGGCCTCCTCAGCTCGTCCGTCCGCAAGGTACCCGCTGCGCGACGACCGCACGTCCCGAAAGGAGGCTGGGAAGACGAGCCCGTCCGAGCGCGACGTCCGGGCTGGCCCCGGCCTGTCTGAGCGAGCGGACCTCCGCTCGATCCGGCAATGTCCCACGCCAGCTGTCACAGTGGGCGCGGCCCGCCGCAGGAGGGGTCGACGGGAGACAGCGGATGGGGGTTGCGGTGTCTCTATTTGGCCGTCATTCCTGCTGGCGGGCGGACAATCAGCCGCGAGACTTCTACGATCCGCGCATGCCGCTCGAAGGCAAGCAACGGTCGCGAATGTCGACAGTGAACGCCATGGGGCTGCAGAGTCGTTCCGGGCAAGAAGCCCGTCCCTGTGGCCGACCCCCGATATCGCTGCCTGCCCGCTACGGTGATGATCCCCCGTGTGAGTTGTTGGTGACCTGCAAGGAGCTTCGGCATGGAGGCATTCGAGAGCGAGCTGTCCGTACCGCTGGACTATGTGCTCGGTGCGCGCGGCCATGGAGTTTTGGCCGTCGGGCCCGGTAGCGACGGCGGCGAGGCCCTGGCGGTGTGGCGCCTAAGCCCGACGGGTCGAGCAGGGGGAGCGTGGGTAGTCCGCTTCGACGAACTCGCAAGGGATCCGGCGCAGCTGCGTCGGATCATGTCAATGTTGCAGGGCCGATGCCTGGTCGATTGGGACGAAACGATGCCCACCGACATCCTGGCCAGGATCTCGGAGTTCTTGCCAGCCGAACTGCTCACCACCCTTCAAGGCAACATCCTCACCATCCCCGAACTGTTGGCAGAGATCAGCGAACACAGGTCCATCTACGCGGCCGCGGTGGAGCAGCACACGGCAAGCACCAAGTTGAAGACTGTTCCGCTTGCGTGGCCCAGCGAGGTGCCAGACCAACAGGAGCTCCTCGGGTGGGCCGACCAGGCCCACGCGGGGGCTGCGTCACCGGTTGCAGTGAAGGCCTTGTCGCTTACCGCCGCCGTCGCCAATACCGCCGAGCTGTGGCAGGACACCGAGCAGACGCGGTACCGCCGTGTGTACCTGCGGTCGTTGGGTGACCCGCAGCCGTTGCCGCCGCGCTGGTTGGCGCGGCTTCGTGACGCCGCTACTGCCACCTTTTTGGTCTCGGCGTAGGGGGCGACGTGTACGCAGTCATCGACGTTGAAACCACGGGTCTTCGTGCCAGCTGGCACGACCGAGTCGTGGAGGTGGCCGTTGTCCACGTTGACGGGATCGGTCGGATTACCGACGAGTGGTGCAGCCTGGTCAATCCGGATCGGGACCTCGGTCAACAACTCATCCATGGGATTTCTGCGGCCGAGGCGCGGCGGGCTCCCCGCTTTGACCAGGTTGCTGGCCACCTCGCGGGCATGCTGCGGGGTCGTGTGCTGGTCGCCCACAACTTGATCTTTGACGCCCAGTTCCTAAATGCCGAGTACCAACGCGCGGGGTTTCACCCACCGCTCGATCACACCCCTGGTCTGTGCACGATGCGGCTGGCCTCGCACTTCCTGCCTTGGGTCGGCCGCAGCCTGCACGACTGCTGCCGTGCCGCCGGACTCCGGCCGTACGAGGCGCACTCAGCGCTGCATGACGCCCGCGCCGCCGCCCAACTCCTGACTCACTACCTTGCAGCAGCTGGGAGCCCGCCCCCGTGGGCAGCTGCAGTGACGGCGGCCGCCGAGCTCACCTGGCCAGCGATCGCGACTCACCCTGTGGTCGCCGTTCAACGACGTGCCGCAGGCCAGCAGGAACAGCACTTCCTGGCCCGACTGGTCGACCGGCTGCCCCGACTGCACGAGCCGCAGGGCGACGCCTACATGGACATGCTCGACCAGGCGCTCCTTGACCGGCACATCTCGGCCACGGAGGCCGACGCACTTGTAGCTGCGGCGGAGGCGCTCGGGCTTGCCCGGGTCGACGTCGAGCACCTGCACCGAACCTACCTGGCGAGTCTGGCTGGGATCGCGCTTGAAGACGGCGTACTGACCTCAGATGAGCGCCACGACCTAGACCAGGTGGCCGGGTTGCTCGGCCTCCAACAATCTGACGTCGACAAGGCGTTGGCCGCCGGAACTACGGCCATCCCACAGCAGCGGCGGCCCCACGCGTTCACGCTGCAGACCGGTGACATTGTCGTCTTTACCGGCGCGATGGAGCCGCCGCGGTGGGAGTGGGAAGAGGAAGCAGAAGCTGCGGGCCTAAGGGTGGGCAACACCGTCACGAAGAAGACGTGCCTTCTGGTCGCTGCAGACCCGGACACCATGTCAGGTAAGGCTAAGAAGGCCCAGCAGTACGGCATCCCTATCGTCCATCCCACCGCCTACCAGAAACTCCTGGCCGGACTGACCGCTGCTGCCTTCTAGTTTCCGAGTAGGAAACGGCGAGATTGTCAACGACGGGCGGTAGGAGCCGGTACCGGATGGCGCTGCAGTTTTGCTCTATGACTGCAGACGGCATCGGAAGACATCCAAAGACGTTCGGTGCCCGCGTTCACACCGGAGAGGCGCTGGGCCACGAGCCTCTGGGCCGGCTGCGGTCCCGAGCGCCCTCAAGTAGGGCGCTGCTGGGGCCCACTACCGCCTGGTTCATTTCCGCTGGGCAGGACGGAGCCTTTGATGGGGAGATCCCGGCGATTTGCCGCCGCCCTGGCGTTCAGCATGCTCGTGCCAACGACCGTCACAGGATGTTCTCGATTTTTTGGGTGCGTACCCGAGCCTCCCGACGACATCACCATGGCAGATCTGGCAGGTGTCTACACCAGGCCTGAGGGCGGAAGAATCGAGCTAGGCGAAGATGGGCGCTACAGCGCTAGCAATCTGCCCGGGGCCACGGACCGCTCGGAAGAGGGCAGGTGGACGCTCGATCTCGAATCAGCGAGCACCGAGGACTTGACGCTTGGGGACCTCCAGGTGTGGATTTCCGGCGACCGGGAGGAGCCCTGGCTGTACCGATTTGAGGGCGACCCCGACAGTTGTGACCTGATCGAGTTTCACAGGACCCACTGACCGGAGGACCACTCCCGCCACGCGGAGGCGGGCAGCCCCCGTGGCTGTCGACAGCGACCGGATCAATGCCCAACGTCAGAGACGTATGTGAACGGGAGCGGACGGGTGCGCCCGGATTTACAGGCGACGGGTCTAGGCGGCGCGCACCATGACGCACTGAAGGCAGGCCAACGACTGCTCAGGGCTTACGCCGGCGGCGAAGGTGGAGTGAGCCAGGCGAGGGGTTGCCCGTTGAGGGCGGCGTTGGCGAGGCGGTGGGCGCTCGCGGTTTTGAGTGCGGCGAGTGAGCCAGATCGAGCCGAGCGTCGGCAGAGCCCGTGACCTCGGGAGCCGCCGACCAGACCACGACGCAGTCACAGCGATGAGGTAACTGGTTCGATCCCGGTAGCGCTGTGACGAGCAGTTGCTCGGCGGTGTCGACGCCGATGCCAGGTAGCGCGATCAGATCCGGGGCGGCGGGGGTGACGAGGGTGGCCGGGTGCTGTCGAGGTTGGCGAAATCGGCCTGAGGTACGTGGGGCTCGACCAGCACGTGTCGCCCGGCTTGCGGTACCGCGAGCCGGGCGACACGTGAATCGGTCAGGCGCTGAGCTTGCCGGCGAAGGTGACGACCCGCTCGGCCATGTGGTCGAGCGCGGCGATCTGAGCGTCGCCCAGCGGGGCGTCGTTGTTGCCGCCGGTGACGTGCGAGACACCGTACGGGTTGCCGTCGGCGAACTTCACCGGGTCGGTGTAGCCCGGGGGAACGATCAGGCCGCCGAAGTGGTAGATCGTGTTGTAGAGGGCGAGGAGCGTGGACTCCTGGCCGCCGTGAGCGGTCATGGTGGAGGTGAAGCCGGCGTACACCTTGTTGGCCAGCAGACCCTGCAGCCACTGCGGGCCGAGGGTGTCGAGGAACTGCTTGAGCTGGCTGGAGACGTTGCCGTAGCGGGTCGGGGTGCCGAACAGCACCGCGTCGGCCCAGACCACGTCGTCGGCGGTCGCCTTCGGCTCGTTCTTCATCGCGTCGAAGTGCTGGCTCCAGGCGGCGTTGGAGGCGATGGCCTCCGCCGGCGCGAGCTCCGGAACCTGACGCAGCCGCACCTCGGCGCCGGCCTTCTCGCCGGCCTCGGCGAGCCGCTTGGCCATCGAGTGGATGGTGCCGGTGGAGGAGTAGTAGATGACAGCAAGCTTAGTCATCGGACAAGTCCTTTCATTGGATAGTTGCCGACGTGATATTTGCGCCTGCAACAATCAAGGAGTCTAGCCGATGGTTCTCCCGATGCCACTGCCCACCCGACGCTCGTACGTCCGGTCCGACCAGCAACCTGGCATGCGGATCCGAAGGTACGCGTCGCAGGACGCCTGCCGCCGGCAATCAGAGCTGGTGCGGCAGCCCTTCGAGGCCCTCCGTGATCTTCGCCGCCCTGCCCAGTAGGTTGAACGCATGACCGGTGCGGCGGGACGGGGTGAGCCGTCCGGGGTGTGGGCCACAGCCGTGGGCGTCGCCCGGGTGCGGGCGATGGAGACCGCACGCGACCAGCCGCTGTTCCGGGACCCGCTGGCGCTGGCCTTCGCCACGGCCGGCGGAAGAGGTCCCGGGACGCCGCCGCCCCCACGCGCGGACGAGGCGGCGCGGCGCCGCTGGCTCGGCGTGGCCCTCTCGATCGTCATCCGGACGAAGTTCCTGGACGACCTGCTGGAGCAGGCGGTCGCGTCCGGCGTCCAGCAGGTCGTGCTGCTCGGAGCCGGGATGGACAGCAGGGCCTTCCGGATGGACTGGCCTGCGGGGACCCGGCTGTTCGAGGTCGACACGGCCGAGCCGCTGGACTTCAAGGCCTCGGTGCTGCGTCAGGAGCGAGCCGTTCCGCGCTGCGAGCGGATCACCGTCCCGGTCGATCTACGGGAGGACTGGCCCGGCGCCCTGACCGCGGCCGGGCACGATCCGGCGCAGCCGACGGTGTGGATCGCGGAGGGACTGCTGATTTATCTGCCCGAGGACGCGGTGCAGTTGCTGCTCGAGCGGGTCGGCGCCCTGTCAGCCGCAGGCAGCAGGATGGGACTGACGCTGGGCGTGCGCGGTGTGGTCGAACGCTTCCGCGATGACGCCGCTCCGGGATCGGCAGCGTCGATGTGGGTCTCGGAGACGCCGGAGGACCCGGTCCGCTGGCTGAACGGCCTCGGCTGGGAGGCGGAGACCTTCACCCTGCGAGAGCGCGCCGAGGCCTACGGACGTCCGGTGCTCACCCCGCCCGAACGGGATGAGGGCGCCGGCGGACTGGTCTCGGCGGTGCGCGCGGCGCACTGAGCACGCCGAAAGCCGGGTCCGCGTGCGGTGAAAAGGCCGGCCCCGCGTACGGCGGGGTCGGCCTTCGGCTGTCATGGCAGCCCTGGGACTTGCCCGCGGCACCACCGCGGAGCGGCGGAGGATCGGAGCTCCCTGCAGCTGTCGGCCGCCTCGCAGACGCCGCGATTCGAGCCTCCGGCTGCGTGCCAGCGGGGCCTGGGTCGTCGGTGTGCGGGCCGTCGAGGCTATGTTGCCCGGGAGCCTGATACCTGAGAGGCATATTTATGCCTCTCAGGTATCAAGCTCGT
>NZ_JBEXFP010000024.1:0-94002 GCF_040606825.1 Micromonospora sp. NPDC005367
GCCGTGCTGGTCGCGGCCGCCGCCGGCGCGGTCGGAGCGGACCTCGCCCGGCGGCGGTTCCGGCCCGCCGGGGCGAGCGGGGCGGTACGCCGGGCCCTGCAGGCGCACAAGCCGGAGTTCGTCCTCTACTTCTCCGCCCCGCCCGGCTCGGAGTACCAGGTCACCATGTGGCTGCCCTACCTTGAGCGGATCGGCCGGCCGTTCCTGGTGGTGCTGCGCGAGCCGGAGTTCCTGGCCCCGATCGCCGCGGCCACCACCGCCCCGGTGGTCTACTGCCCCACCCCGCGGACCCTGGACGAGGTGCTGGTGCCGAGCCTGAAGGTGGCGTTCTACGTCAACCACGGCGCCAAGAACAGCCACTTCATCCGGTTCACCCAGCTGACCCACGTCCAGTTGCACCACGGCGACAGCGACAAGGCGCCGAGCGCCAACCCGGTCGCCGCGATCTTCGACCGGATCTTCGTGGCCGGACCGGCCGCAATCGAGCGGTACGCGCGAGTCGGGGTGGACATCCCGGCCGAGAAGTTCGTGGTCGTCGGCCGCCCACAGGTCGAGTCGATCGAGGTACGCACCGAGCGGCCGCCCGCGGGCACCGCCCGCACCGTGCTCTACACGCCGACCTGGACCGGCCACCACGCGGACGCCGACTACTGCTCTCTGCCGGTGGCCGAGCCGCTGCTACGCCGGCTGCTGGACCGGGGCGTGACGGTCATCCTGCGCGCCCACCCGTACACCACGCAGAACCCGGCGTCCGCCCGGCAGCTCGGCCGGCTGACCGAGCTGCTGGCCGCCGACCGGACCCGGACCGGGCGGCAGCATCTCTGGGGCACGGCGGCCGGCCGGGATCTCAGCCTGGTGGAGTGCGTGAACCGGTCCGACGCGCTGATCTCCGACGTCTCCGGGGTGATCTCGGACTACCTCTACTCGGGCAAGCCGTTCGCGGTGACGGACATGGGCACCGACGGCGGCGCGTTCACCGAGCGGTTCCCGCAGGCCGGCGCCGGTTACGTGCTGCGCCGCGACATGGCCGACCTGGACGAGGTGCTGGACCAGCTGCTCGACACCGACCCGCTGTCCGCGCGGCGTTGGGAGACCCGTCGGCGCTACCTCGGCGGCTTCCCCGCCGAGTCGTACGCCGAGGCGTTCCTGGAGGCCGCGCGGCGGGAGCTGGAGCCCGCCGGGAAGCCCCCGGCGCCGCGTCCGGCCGAGGCCGACACCGTCTCCACCACCGCCTGAGTCCGCCTCCCGCTCAGCGGTACGCCTCGACCAGCGCCAGCACCGCCTCCGGGTCCTCGACGTGGGCGTTGTGGCCGAGCCCGGAGAGCGTGGCGACGGGGACCCCGTAGCGCTGGAGCTGCCCGTCGGTGACCAGCGGGTCGTGTTCGCCGCGCGCCAGCAGGACCGGCACCTCGGTGGCCGCCACCAGCGCCGCCAGGTCCGGCTCAGCGACCGCGAACGCGCCCCGGTCCATGGCCAGTCGCCAGCGCCCGTGCACCTCACGCAGCCCGGCCGTCACCCTCGGATCGTCGGGGGCGACCAGCCCGGCCAGCCCGGACACCCGCAGGTAGCGCTGAGCGGCCTCGTCCCGGGTCGGGTACCAGGCGACCGGGCGGGCGGCCAGCTGGCGCGTCCTCGCCAGCTCGGCGTCGGACCACACCGCCTTGATGCCGAGCCCGACGACAGCGGCGACAGGCAGCCCGGCGCCGCGCGCGGCGAGCGTCAGGCCGACCACGCCGCCGAGCGAGTGCCCCAGCACGATCAGGCGGTCACCGGGGGCGAGGGCGGCGGCCACCCGCTCGGCCAGCGCGGCGAAGGAGTATGCGGGCAGCGGCGGCGACGTGCCGTGGCCGGCCAGGTCCGGTGCCAGCCAGCGCCCGTCCCAGCGGCGCCGCAGCAGTGGCGTCCAGGGCAGCCACACCTCACCGGTCGCACCCATGCCGTGCAGCAGCAGGAGGGTGGGCCGGCCGGCCGTACGGGCGCCACCGTCGTTCATGGACGCAGTGTGCCATCGGCGGGGCCGGCCCGGCGAGGGTGAACATCCGACAGTCGGACCGGACGACAACGGGCGCCGGCCCCTCGCGTAAGGGGGCCGGCGCCCGTTGTGAGCGCGATCGTCAGGCGGAGTAACCGCGAGTGGTGATCCAGTTCGCCAGGTTGATCGTGGTGATCCAGTACGACGGCACCGCCGGGTTCGCCGAGTCGGCGATCTTCACGGTGCGACCCTGGTCCCGGTAGCCGACGACGGCGATGTAGTGCCCGCCGCCGAAGGAGTGCCAGCCACCGTTCGTGTCGACGGCGTCGCCGACGATGTTCGCGACCACACCGCGCCCGTCGGTGATGGCCCGGACGATGTCGGCCTGGAGCTGGTCCATCTGGGCGGGACGCGGCGCGCTGGGGAACATGGTGGTCTTGTACGGGTTGCCCTTGACCACGGCGTTCAACACCCGCGTGGTGTCCTCGGCGGAGTTGGTGCCCATCTCGGTGGTGCCGAGCTGCGCGGCCAGGTCGTCCTGGCTGCGTTCGATGCCGGTGGCGCTGAGCGCGTTCCGGGCGGCGGCCGGGCCGCAGTAGAAGTAGGTCGTCTGCGCCTGGTAGTCGTAGTCGAGGACCTTGCTCGCCGGCGGCTTGGGCGCTGCCGGCTTGCGGGTCAGGTCCGGGTTCGCGGACTTCTTCGCCGCCGGGGCGCTGGTCGTGGGCGAGCCGGCCGCCGGGGTGGTGGGCTGCTGGTCGTCGAGCGAGGCGATGTGGGCGTCGCTGCGCAGTTCGGCCGCCACCGCGGTGGCGCCGCGCTGTGCGGCGGGCGCATCGTCGGCGCCGCTGAGCAGGGCGCCGGTGGTGGACGCCAGCACCACGGCCGCGGCGGACGCGGCGGCGATCTGGTACGGGCGCTGGGTGGCCAGCCGACGGAGCTGACGCTTCAGGGTGTGCTTCACGGTTCCTCCACGGTTCGGGGGGTGAGCGACCGGCAGCCGTACCGGAATCCGGGCAGGCGTCACCGCGCGGACCTGGTCCGCGTGCGGTTGGTGGATCGCTCAGGGAACGCCCGGTGGGTCGGGCGGAAAGACGCGGGTGCCGGAGTCAGCTCGCCGCTACGGGACGGGCGAGCACGGGCGCCGCGGCGCCGTGGAGGGTCGGGGAGGACCGAGGGATAGGTTCGTGCACCACAGGGATGGAACTCCTTCCGGCACCGCCTACCGGGTTAGCTGACGGATTCGGGCGGGAAGATCGCCCTACCGCGGGCCGTGGCTCGCGGATTCACCCCGGACGTGCATGTGGGTCCCCGGCTCGTGGAATCACGATTAGGCGGGTCGGCGCGGCGTCGCCTGTTGCGAACGGTTACCGCACCGGACGCGCCGACACTACTGGTCGACGGAGAGCCTGCCAACCCTTCGCCACCTGCTCAAACCTGTTCCGGTGAACAATTTTTCCGGGCGTTCAGCCGCTGACGTGACTCAATGGGACGGATGGTTACGGCGGCACCGGAGGGGCGCAACGGGACAGTCGAACGGCAACCTTGCCAAATGGCGGGGACGATTCGCACCCGCTGATCCCACTGACCGTTTTCGAATTGATGTGACCGGGCCCACCAAGATAACTGGGTCGACTCGAGTTCCTTGAGGTCCTGGAGTTCCCTGAGGCCGCGCTGCTCGCACGACCGGGACCGCCCGACTTCACGGAAGCCGAGTCGATCAAGGCCCGGACCGGCCCGCTCAGCCCACCCTGGCCGGCTGCCAGCGGGTCACCACCTGGGCGGGTGCGGCGGACGCGGGCCGAGCCGCCGGCAGTTGCCCCGGCCGGAGGCGGGCCGCCGCCGCGTACGCCTCGGTGGCCAGGGCACGGGCCGCCTCGGCGGCGAGTTCGGCGTCCCACCAGGCACCGCGCTCCCGTTCCCGGGCCGCCCGGTAGCCGGCCAGCCGGCCGTCCCGGACCACCCGGGCCAGGTGCACCTCCTGCTCGACGGGGTGCATGCGGGGATCCCAGCCGTCCCGGTGCCCGAAGACATCGCCGAGTTGGCGCAAGGTGAGCTCGCCTCGCCAGTACGCCGCCGTGGCCACCCGGTGCAGGTGCCGCTCCCGGGCGGCGTACTCGGCCGGAGTGCGAGGAGTGCGGGGCGGCGGCAGGGCACCGGCACCGCAGTACCGGCGGGCGGCGCTCTCGGCCTCGTCGTACGCCGCCCAGGCCCGGTCCAGGTCGTCCTGGGCGGTCAGCCACTCGGCCCGTCGCCGGCGGGCGGTCTGCGCCGCGCCGGCCGCGGCCACGGCCACCTCGTCGGCGTACCGGCGCAGGTCGGCAGCCTCGGCTGCGGCCAGCTCCCGGTCGGTCGGCCCGGTCGGGGCGGACCGGTCGTCCTCCGGCCGGTCGCGCTCCGGACGGGTGACCAGCACGGTGAGCACGATCAGGGCCAGCACCAGCAGAGCCGACCAGATGGCGGCGGCCTGCGGCACCTCGACGAGAAACTGGTAAAGGACGGTCTTCTCCATGTCGGTACCTCACGGCGAGCAGACGCGATGCGGGGAAGCCGCACGGGGCACCCGGCGCGGGGCCTTGTCGGTCACGCCGGGCGCCGGGAGCGGGCGCGGAAGACGGGTGCGGCGAGCGCGGCGGCGGAACGCTCTCGCGTCGCCGGCGGGGTCAGGCGCCGGGCGGAGCTCGGGGAGCGCGGACAGCTGCGACCGCGCTGCGGGGCAGCCACGCCTCGCCGGCCGGGACCGTGACCGGGTCGGCCACCGGTGCGGCCGAGGCAAACACCTCGGAAGTGGCACCGTGCGCGGCCGACGGGGCGACCCTTGAGGCTGCGGATTCGGCGGGCGTCCGGAACGCAACGGCGAACTCTGCGGGAGCGTCGTCCGCGACGACGACGGCCGGCGAGCTGGATGTGCCAGCCGACCCGGTGGCGCAGTCGCAGGCCCGCGAGTCGGTGGACGCCCTCGGCTCGACCGCGGCCCCGGTGTGCGGCGGGACTCCCAGCGCCGAGAGCGACCCGAGGGTCAACGCGCCGACGACCGCGAGGCTGGCCAGCAGCCGGGTAGCCCATCGCGCCACCCACCACAGAGGATCAGCGGGCGCGAACGAGGGCATGCGGCAACGCTACCCCCGTCGTCACCCCGTCGCACCAAAGCCGGGCGTGTCGGACCGCCACGCCGATCACACCACCCACGGTGGACGCTTCAGCCGGCCCGAGCCGAGCGCGGGTCCGCGTGCATCTGCCGGTCGTCGGGGTCACCGCCGGGCTGGTCACCCGCCTGAATGGACTCGTCCTCCGGAGCCCGACGCGGTCGCGGGACGGCCGGCGAGCCGCCGGCCCGTGCCGGTTCGACCGCAGCATCCCGGTCCGGACCGGTGGCACCGGGGCGGGTCCGCGCGCCGACGGCAGCGGGCGAGCGGGTGCGGCGTGGGCCGAGCCGGCGCATCATCGGCGTCTCGACCCAGCGGTGTAGCAGCCCGGCCAGGGCCAGGTTCAGCACGAGGAACCCGAGCACCACGGCCGGTCCCCACCACCCGGGCAGGCCGACACCCCAGTCGCCGGTCAGCCGCAGCACGGTCGTCATGACGAAGACGTGGACCAGGTAGAAGGCGAACGAGACCTCACCGAGCCAGACCATCGGGCGGGACCGCCACGGCGAGCGGAGGTTGCGCACGTCGGCGTCCGCCGCCGCGGTGATGACCAGGACGTACGCCGCCGCCAGCAGCGCGGCCCAGAACTCGGCGCGGATCCACCCGGCGGCGGCCACCCAGACGGCGACGAAGAGGAGGCTGGCCAGCGGCAGCCGGGGCCCACGCCACGAGCCACGGCGCATCAGCTCCGCGGCGGCCACCCCCATCCAGAACTCCAGGGACCGGGTCAGCGGGAAGACCTGGGTGAACCACCAGCGGCTCTCCTCGGGCACCAGCAGCTGGGCCGGCCAGAGCGCCAGGATCAACAGCGGCACCGCGACGACGACCGCCCAGAGCAGCCAGGGCCGTGCCCGACGGACCAGCGGCAGCGCCAGCGGCAGACACAGGTAGAAGAAGAACTCGCAGGAGAGCGACCAGCTCACGTTGTTGACGCTGTAGAAGTGCCCCTCCCGGAAGTCCCAGGCCTGGAGCAGGAGCAGGTTCTCCACCGCGACGCCGAGCCGCACCGGGTCGGCGAACCAGAGCGCCGCCAGCAGCGCCAGCGCCCAGAGCACCGCGTGGTTCGGCCAGATCTTGGCGAACCGGCGACGCCAGAAGGTCCACCGCCGCTCCCCCGGCCGCGCCGACCAGACCAGCACGAACCCGCTGAGGATGAAGAAGAACTCCACCCCGGAGAGGCCGAGGCTGAACACCTTGCTGACCACGCTCTGGTACTCGGGCTCGGCGATGATCCGCATGGTGCCGACGTGGAAGCCGAAGACCAGCAGCGCCGCGATCCAGCGCAGCCCCGTGAGCGAGGGCAGCCGGCCTGCTGGAGCCCCGCCCCCGGCCGGCGACGCCGCCGTCGCCGTCCTGGCCGCGTCCCCCGGCGTCACCAGCATGTACCTCTCCTCCCCAACCGGCCCGCGGACGGCGGGCCGGGCGACACGCCCGGCGCCTCCCGGTCCCCCCAAGCGCCGACACGGGGCACCGCGGGGTGGCGCATCCGCTCGATGCCGCCCGTTCGGGGCACCCTATCCCGCCCGTACGGACGACGACCGCTGGCCGGTCGAGCGACCCGCGACCCTGACGCCGCGGTGTGCCGTAGATGTCCGGTGGCCTAATATCGCGGGGCCCGGAGGTGATGGAACCACCGCCTCCCGCAAGCCCCGTATCGACGGCACCCGGCTCGGGGTCGTCGCGGACGGACGAGAGGTGGAGCGACCGATGCACCAGCGGATCCTGATGCGGGCCAAGAAGGGCCCCTTCGACGTCCACTCGCCGGAGGAGACCTTCGAGCGGAACTGGATCGGCGACAACGCTGGCAACCTCGTCTTCAGCCACGCGGCGTACAAGCTGTTGAGCGCCGCGAACACGCAGATCGACCCGACGGCGTTCCGGGCGAACCTCCGCGACGCAGACATGATCAACGAGCGGTACGACGTGTTCGTCGTACCGTTGGCCAACGCCTTCCGGCGCAGCTACGTCGATCGGCTGGCGAACCTGACGAGGCTCATCCAACGGTTGCGGATCCCGGTGGTGGTGCTCGGCGTGGGCGCCCAGACCAACGTCAAGGGCGACCGGGAGTACCTGCGGCCCATCGACGACGCGGTGAAGGCGTTCGTCAAGGCGGTGCTCGACCGGTCGGCCAGCATCGGTGTCCGCGGGGAGATCACCGCCGACTACGTCCGCTCCCTGGGCTTCTCCGCGGTCGACGTGATCGGCTGCCCGTCGATGTTCCTGCACGGCGACAGCCTGCGCGTGGAGAAGCGCAAGGCGTTCCTGGAGCCGCACGACCGGATCGCCATGACCGTCTCCCCGTACGTCAAGTCCATGGCGAAGGTGGTCAGCGCCCACCACCGCAAGTACCCGAACCTGCGCTACATCCCGCAGGACCTGAAGACCCTGGGCACCCTGCTCTACGGTGACGCGCCGGAGGACCGCGGCAAGGAAAGCACGATCCCGATCCACACCTCGCACCCGCTGTTCACCGAGGACAAGGTACGGATGTTCATGGATCCGTCGACCTGGATGGACTACCTGTCCGAGTTCGACTTCAACTTCGGTACCCGGATCCACGGCACCATCACCGCCCTGATCGCGGGCACGCCGGGCTACCTGTTCGCGCACGACTCCCGCACGCTGGAACTGGCCCAGTACTTCGACATCCCGCACCGGGTGATGAAGGACGTGCCCGCCGACGTCGACGCCGCCGACCTGTACCAGGAGGCGGACTACACGGCCCTGAACAACGGGCACAAGGCCCGGTTCGAGACGATGCTGGCGTTCCTCGCCAAGCACGACCTCCCGAACGCCTTCGCCGACGGGGACAGCCCCACCCGCTTCGACGAGAAGGTCCGCGCGACCAGCTACCCGCCGGCCGTACGACCGGCCGCCGCCACCGACCCGGACGCTCTCGTGGCCCGGATCCAGTGGCTGCGCGACCAGGCCAGCGAACTGCACGCGGAAATGACGAGCCTTCAGCAGGTGCGGCTGCGCGTCCGGATGCGGCAGGCCGTCGGCGGCCGGGTGCGGCGGATCCTCAACCGTTAATCCTCCGCTCGGCGGCTGTTCAGTAACCTCACCTCCGCCGGCCACGTGAGGTTCCGGACCCGGCCACCCGCAGGGTCGAGGGTGGCGGCGTGGTCAATGAGCCGGCGCACGCCCCGCTGCTGAGTCTCGTCGTGCCCGTCCACGGCGTCGAGGCATACCTGTACCAGTGCCTGGAGTCGATCCGGGCCGACATCCCGGCCGGTGAGACGGACGCCGTCGAGCTGATCGCGGTCGACGACGCCTCCCCGGACCGCTGCGGCGAGATGCTGCGCTCGTACGCGGCCGACCGGTCGGGGATCCGGATCGTGCACCTGACCCGCAACGTCGGCCTGGGGTTGGCTCGCAACGCGGGCCTCGACGTGGCGACCGGCCGGTACGTCTGGTTCGTCGACAGCGACGACTGGCTGCCGCCGGGCACGGTCCCGGCGGTGCTGGACCGGCTGCGCCAGCACGAACCGGACGTGCTGCTGCTCGATCACCTCCGGGTGCACGAGGACGGCCGGCGGGAGGTCGACGCGAGCAGTCACCTGCTGCGCGACGTGCCGGGCGTGGTCCGGCTGGCCGACCGGCCGCAGCTGCTACGGGTGCAGCACACCGCCTGGAACAAGGTGGTCCGCCGCAGCTTCCTGGACGAGCTCAGGCTGCGGTTCCACGCCGGCTGGTACGAGGACATCCCGTTCAGCCACCCGCTGCTGATCGGCGCCGAGAAGATCTCCGTGCTCGACCGGGTCTGCTACCTCTACCGCCGGGGCCGGCTGGGCGCCATCACCTCGACCCGCAGCGGGCGGCACTTCGACGCCTTCGACCAGTACGAGCGGCTGATGGACTGGGTGCGGCGGCGCAACCTCGACGAGCAGCTGCACGCCGACCTGTTCGAGTTGATGGTGAACCACTACCTCGTGGTGGTGGGCAACGACGACCGGCTCCACCCCCACCTGCGGCGGGCCTTCTTCCGGCGGGTGACGGAGCACTACCGCCGTTACCTCCCGTCCGGGGGGTACGCGGCACCCGGCGGGGTTCCGGGACTCAAGCACCGGCTGGTCGGGCGGGGCGACTACCTGGCGTACGCGGCGCTGCGGCAGGCGCACCGGGTGACCGGCCGGCTGCGCGCCCCCCGCGACGGCGCCCCGGCCGCCGACGCCGACACCGACCCGGCCGGCTCACCGGTCGGGCCGCCCCGGGCCGCGGAGCCTGCCGGCGTGCTGACGGGGCAGGCATGAGCCAGCGGAGTGTGGCTGGCGACGCGTTTCGGCCCGCCGACGACGGCGACCTGCACCGGATGCTGCGCTGGCGGAACCATCCGCAGGTGCGGGCCGTGAGCCTGACCAGCCATGAGATCGGCTGGGACGAGCACACCGCGTGGTGGGCGAGGGTCCGGGTCGACCCGGACCGCCGGGTGCTGGTGCACCTGCACGAGGGAGCCCCGTCGGGCGTCGTGACCTTCTCCGCCATCACCTCGCCGGAGCGGGCTCTCACCTGGGGTTTCTATCTCGACATCGCCGGTCTGGAGGCGCGTTCCGCGCTGCTGCCGGCGTGGCTGGCGCTGGAGCGGGCAGCGATCGCGTACGCCTTCGAGACGCTCGGGGCACGCACGCTCGGCGGTGAGACGTTCACCAGCAACCAGCCGGTGCTCGCCCTGCACCGGCGGTTCGGCTTCCGCGTCGTGCGGCAGTACGAGCGGGAGATCGACGGCAGGCCGCAAGAGGTGGTCTGGACGGAAATGAGCAGAGGAACATGACAGTCAGCATCGGGCCGCACCGGGTCGGCCCTGGCGAGCGGCCCCTCGTGGTCGCCGAGATGTCCGGTAACCACAACGGCAGCCTGGACCGGGCGTTGGCCATCGTGGACGCGGTGGCGGCGAGCGGAGCACACGCGCTCAAGCTCCAGACGTACCGGCCGGACACCATCACCATCGACGTGGACGCGCAGGCGTTCCGGATCTCCGACGGGCACGGCCTGTGGGGCGGTGAGAACCTCTACCAGCTCTTCGAGCGGGCCCACACGCCGTACGAGTGGCATGAGCCGATCTTCGAGCGGGCTCGCCGACACGGGCTGACGGTCTTCTCCTCCCCGTTCGACCACACGGCGGTCGAGCTGCTGGAGAAGCTGGACGTGCCGGCATACAAGATCGCCTCCTCGGAGCTGGTGGACCTGCCGCTGATCCGGCTCGTGGCGAGCACCGGCAAGCCGATGGTGATCTCCACGGGCATGGCCACCGTCGGCGAGATCGACGCCGCGGTGCAGGCCGCCCGGGACGGTGGCGCCGCAGGCATCGTGCTGCTCGCCTGCACCGCCTCCTACCCGGCGCCGCCGCAGGACAGCAACCTGCGTCGCCTGCCGGTGCTGGCCGACACGTTCGGCGTGCCCGTGGGGCTCTCCGACCACACCCCCGGCATCGGCGTGCCGGTCGCCTCGGTGGCGCTGGGCGCCTGCCTCATCGAGAAACACGTGACGCTGCGCCGGGCCGACGGGGGCGTGGACTCGGACTTCTCCCTGGAGCCGGAGGAGCTGGCCGCCCTGACCGTCGAGTCGGAGCGGGCCTGGGCCGCGCTGGGCACCACCACCATCGGCCCCACCCCGACCGAGCGTGAGGGGCTGCGGTTCCGCCGCTCCCTCTTCGTGGTCGCCGACGTGCGGGCCGGCGACCCGGTGACCGCAGCGAACGTCCGCTCGATCCGGCCTGCCGGTGGGCTGCCCCCGGCCGACATCGATCGGGTGCTCGGCCGGACCTTCACCCAGGACGTGCCGCGTGGGACGCCGCTGTCCTGGGATCTGATCTGACGCACGCGAACGACGGGCCCGGTCCTTCCCGGACCAGGCCCGTCGTCGTTGCCGCCACGCCACGGCACGGCCCGACCGATGCCGCGGGTCGAGCCGGTGACGAGGACCCGACGGGACACGGCCGCCGGATCAGTCGGCGAGGACGACACCGTGCTTCTCCAAGATCTGCCGGGCACGGTCGAAGGAACTCAGATCGATAACCTCGTCGGTGTCCAACATGACACCGAACTCGTCCTCGATCGTGGCGACGAGCGACATGTGCGCGAGCGAGTCCCATTTCTCGATTCCGCGATATTCCAGACCGTCCACCTCGGCCTCTTCCGGCAGTTCCAGGGCGGTGCGGAAGACGGTCCTCAGTCGCTGCAGTTCCACTGCTATTCCTCCGTAAACAGGTACGCACGACCACGCGTGCCGGCCGAGTGTAGCCGAGGTTTTCGCGCTCACCACCCGCGCTGCAACGCGCAGGAGATGTTCGCCTGGACGGCATTCCACATTCACCTTGGCCGGAACGGCAGTTCACGGAAGTGCGTTGGCGTGTTAACCAACCGGGTCTAACGTCTCGATCCGTTCCATCGGCCGGGCGCCGACCGAAAGCCACCACGACCGCGGGAGAAGCAATTGAAAGAGTTGAATGGATCTTCCATTCTTGTCACCGGTGGAACGGGTTCCTTCGGGAAGGCCTTCCTGCGGCACGTCCTCGCCGAGGCCGACCCGGCCCGGGTCGTGGTCTTCTCCCGTGACGAGCTGAAGCAGTACGAGCTGCGCCAGCAGCTCGGCGACGATCCGCGGTTGCGCTGGTTCATCGGCGACATCCGCGACCGGCACCGGCTCACCCGGGCCATGCACGGGGTGGACCACGTGGTGCACGCCGCGGCGCTCAAGCAGGTGGACACCGCCGAGTACAACCCGTCGGAGTTCATCGCCACCAACATCACCGGCTGCCAGCACGTGGTCGACGCCGCCATCGAGGCGGGCGTGAAGAAGGTCATCGCGCTCTCCACCGACAAGGCGTCCAGCCCGATCAACCTGTACGGCGCCACCAAGCTGGTCGGCGACAAGCTGTTCATCTCCGCGAACCACTACGCGGCCCAGCACCCGACCCGGTTCGCCGTGGTGCGCTACGGCAACGTGGTCGGCAGCCGCGGCTCGGTGGTCCCGCTGTTTCGCAGGCTGGCCGCCGAGGGCAAGAGCCTGCCGATCACGGACAAGCGGATGACCCGCTTCTGGATCACGCTCCCGCAGGCCGTCCAGTTCGTCGTCGACTCGTTCGACCAGATGCAGGGCGGCGAGCTGTTCGTCCCGCGGATCCCGAGCATGCGCATCCTCGACCTGGTCGAGGCCGTCGCCCCGGACGCCACCACCCACGAGGTCGGCATCCGCCCCGGCGAGAAGCTCCACGAAGAGATGATCTCCCTGGACGACAGCCGCCGGACGCTGCGCGCGCCGGACCGGTTCATCGTCCAGCCGACCATCGCCACCTGGGGTTACGAACCGCCGGTCGACTGCGAGCCGGTGCCGGACAGCTTCGCGTACCGGTCGGACAGCAACGACGAGTGGCTCAGCGTCGACCAGCTCCGCGACGTCCTCAGCGCGCAGTGATGGCGATGCTCCCGTACGGGCGGCAGTCGGTCACCGAGGACGACGTCGAGGCCGTGGTCGCCGCCCTGCGCAGCGACTGGCTGACCACCGGTCCGCAGGTCGACGGCTTCGAGGCCGACCTGGCCAGGTGGACCGGCGGAGCGGGGTGCGCCGCCGTCTCCAACGGCACCGCCGCGCTGCACGTCGCGTACGCGGCGGCCGGCGTCGGCCCGGGCGACGAGGTGATCGTCCCGCCCATGACGTTCGTGGCGACGGCCAGCAGCGCTGTCGCGCTGGGCGCGAAGATCGTGTTCGCCGACGTCGAGGAGGAGACCTTCACCCTCGACCCGGCCGCCGTCGCGGCCGCGACCACGTCGCGTACCCGGGTGGTCTCGGCGGTCGACTACGCCGGCCATCCCGCGGACTACGACGCCCTGCGGGCGGCCCTGGGCGGCTCGGACACGCTCCTGCTGGCCGACGCGGCGCACTCGATCGGCGCGACCTACCGGGAGCGGCCGGTCGGCTCGCTCGCCGACCTGACCACGTTCTCCTTCTTCCCCACCAAGAACCTCACGACCGCCGAGGGTGGCGCGGTCGCCAGCACCGACCCGCGCCTGCTCGAACGGGCCCGCCGGTTCCGCAACATCGGACTGGTCCGCGACCGCGACGAGCTGCGCTGGCCGGACGAGGGTGGCTGGCACCAGGAGGTGCACGAGTTCGGGCTGAACTACCGGCTGCCCGACGTGCTCTGCGCGCTGGGCCGCAGCCAGCTGCGCCGGCTCGACGGCTTCCTCGCCCGGCGGGCCGAGCTGGTCGCCCGCTACGACGAGGCCCTGGCCGACCTGCCCGGCGTGCTCACCCCGGGGCGCCGGTCCTGGGCACGGCCGGCCTGGCACCTCTACCCCGTCCGGATCCTCGACGGGCGTCGCCGGGAGGTCTACGACCGGATGCGCGCGGCCGGCATCGGCGTGCAGGTGAACTACATCCCGGTGCACTGGCACCCGGCCTTCGCGGACCTCGGCTACCAGCGGGGGTCCTGCCCGGTGGCCGAGTCGTTCTACGCCCAGGAACTCTCGCTGCCGCTCTACCCGACCCTGAGCGACGCGGACCAGGAGCGGGTCGTCGACGCGCTCGGCGCGGCGCTGCGTGGGCGGACGGTGCGGTCCGCCGCCGCCTGATGGGACGCTGATGCACCACGCCAACCACTTCTACGGGCACGGGCACGTGCTGGCCCGCTACACCGGACTGGGCGACGGCCACCCGCCCCGCATCAACGGCTACGTCCAGCACGGGTGGAACATCGGCGACGGGCTGGCCCCCGGGCACCCGTACGCCGATCGCACCCCGAGCCTGCTCTGGTCGGAGCAGACCCGGCGACGCGCCTGGTCCGTGGGGCGGCGCAACGTCGCCGTCATCGGCGCGCCCTTCGCGTACCTGCTGGCCATGCGCCCGGACGACCCGCCGCCCGAGCAGCGGGAGGGGACCATCTGGTACCCGTTCCACGGCTGGGAGGGGCAGCACGTACACGGCGACCACAAGAAGCTGATCGCCCTCATCCAGGAGACCGAACCCGGTCCGGTGACCGTCTGCCTCTACTGGCACGAGTACGGCATGCGTACGGTCCGGCGCCTCTACGAGAACGCCGGCTTCCGCGTGATCTGCCACGGCTACCGGGGGCACTGGTGGAAGAACACCGACCCGTACTTCCTCGACAAGCAGCTCACCGAGCTGCGCCGGCATCGCCGGGTGGCCTCGAACCGGCTGACCAGCGCGATCTTCTACGGCATCGCGGCGGGCTGCGAACCCGCCGTGTACGGCGACCCGATGGTGCTCGCCGACGAGGACCCCACCTTCGGCGGCACCGCCCGGATCCGCCGGCAGTGGCCGGAGCTGCACGGCCCGGCGGTCGACCTCCCGACCGCCACCGCGATCGCCCGCGACGAGCTGGGCCTCGACCACCGCTGCACGCCGGCCGAACTGCGCGAGCTGCTCGGCTGGGCGAATCTCCAGGAGGAACCAGTTGACGACTGAAACGGCACCGGCCGACCGGATCGTGCTCCCCGGCGGGGAGATGCTGACCTGGTCCGACCTGCCGGAGGGCCGAGCGGTCACGACCGGGACGCTGGCTGCGCTGGCCGCCACCGTCGTGCCGGCCGGAGCCTCCGTACTGGTCGCCGGACCACACGACCCGGCGCTGCTCGACCGGCTCACGCACGCCGAGGTGACCTGCCTGCTGCGCGGCTACCCGGACGGGGCGACCCTGGCGGCGCACGCCGCCCGGGTGGTGGTGGGTGGGCCCACCGGCCTCGCCGACGACGAACGGTTCGACGTGGTGATCGCCGGCGCCGGGCTCGACACCATCGAATCCGTCGAGGGCCCCCGGCTGGGCTGGGGCGCTGTCCTCGCCCGGCTCAGCCGCGCGTTGCGTCCCGGCGGGACCCTGCTGCTGTGGGTGGAGAACCCAATGGGGCTGCGCCGGTTCGTCGACGCCGCCGCCTGGTACGCCCGCCGGGACGACGCCGCCTGGAGCATCGCCGGCGTGCTGGACACCGACCATCCGGCCAACCGGGAGCAGCTGCACGTCCGGCTGGCCGAGGCCGGCCTGCGAGCGCGCGGCTGCTTCGCGGCGTACGCCGACGTCGGCGCGCGGGCGCTGATCGACGCCGACGAGCTGACCCGCGGCACAGCCTCCGGGCTGTTCGACGCGGTGCTGCACGACGCCTGCGCCAACGGGTTCGCCACCACCGTGCTGCAGGATCCAGCCCGGCTCGCCGTGGACGCGCTGCACGCCGGGCTCGGCTCGGCGCTGGCCCCCGGCTGGGTCGTGGTCGCCGCCGAGGAGCCGGCGGCCGGACCCGCCGACGACGCGTCGCCTTCCGCGCTGCCGGTGGCGCTGCTGGAGACCGGCCCCGGCGGCGACGTGCTGAAGGTGGTGGCCGACCCGCGAGGGTGGCGGTGGCGCGTCACGGCCACCGACCGCAGCGCGACCCCTGCTGCGCCGTTCGCGACCCGGGAGGCGGCCTACCGCGATCTGGCCGCGCTCGACGGCCGGCCGGTACCGCAGGGGCGGCTGCTGCGCACGTTGCTGCTCGACGCCGCCCTGCGCCGCGACCTGGACCGGCTGCGCCGGCTGCTGCGCGGGTACGCGGCGTGGCTGACCGGGCAGGCCGGGCCGGACGGGGAAGTCGGCGGCGCGGTGGCGCTGGCGACCGTCGACAACGTGCTGGTCGCCGACGGCGAGTACGCGCTGCTCGACCCGAGCTGGCGGGCCACGAGTCCGCTCAGCCCGGAGGTGGTGCTCGCGCGCGGGCTCCGGCGCCTCGCCACCACGCTGGTCAGCGGCGGATACGCTCACCCCTGGCCGTCCACGTTGGATGTCGCCGGACTCACCGTGGTGCTCGCCGGCGTCGCCGGCCACGACCTGGACCGGGCGACCGTCGCGGCGGCCGTGAACACCGAGGCGGCCGTCATCGCGGCGGTGCGCGGGCTGGACAACGAGGGCCGGGGCGTGCTCCTGAGCGAGCTGCGCGCGGTCGAACCGACCGACCCGCCGGCCGGAACGCGCAGCTTCCAGCAGCTCCGCGAGGCGTGGCTGCGCCAACGCGAGGAGCTGAGCCGGCTCACGGCGCTGCTGAAGTGGA
This sequence comes from Micromonospora sp. NPDC005367, assembly GCF_040606825.1. Classification (NCBI taxonomy): domain Bacteria; kingdom Bacillati; phylum Actinomycetota; class Actinomycetes; order Micromonosporales; family Micromonosporaceae; genus Micromonospora; species Micromonospora sp. NPDC005367. The sequence continues at coordinate 16,149 of NZ_JBEXFP010000024.1, forward strand.
CCGAGGAGCTGCTGACCTCGCGCGAGCGGGCGCTGCGCCGAGCCGAGGTGACCATCAACCTGCTCAGCGGCTCGGTGAGCTACCGGGTGGGGAAGCTGGCCATCACCCCGGCCCGACTCGCCCGGCGCGGGGCCCGCGCGGCCAAGCGCCGCGTCCGCGACGTACTGGCCGCCAAACCGCAGGAGCGGCAGTGAACGCCACGGAGGCGCCGGTGACGCGGATCGTGGGAATCGTCCAGGCCCGGATGGGCTCGTCGCGGCTGCCGGGCAAGGTGCTGCGCCCGCTCGCCGGCCGCAGTGTGCTGGGCCGGGTGGTCCGGGCCGCGCGGGACAGCGGAGCGCTCGCCGACCTCGTGGTCGCGACCAGCACCGACGCGGTGGACGACGCGGTGGCCGCCGAGTGCGAACGACTCGCCGTGCGGTGCCACCGGGGTCCGGTCGACGACGTGCTGACCCGGTTCGTCGGCGCGCTCGACGCCCATCCGGGGGACGCGGTCATGCGGTTCACCGCCGACTGCCCGCTGCTCGACCCGGAGATCATCGCGACGGTGGCGTCGGTCTACCGCGCGGTGCCCGGACTCGACTACGCCAGCACGTCGATCGCTCGCACCCTGCCGCGCGGACTGGACGTGGAGATCATCCGCGCCGACGCGCTACGGACCCTGGACCGGCTCGCCACCGACCACCACCGGGTGCACGTCACCTCGTACGCGTACACCCATCCGGAGTTGTTCCGGGTGCTCGGGGTGACACTCACCCCGGACCGGTCCGGGCTGCGGCTCACGCTCGACACCGAGCAGGACTGGACCCTGCTGCGGGCGATCGTCGACCATTTCGGTGACGTCAGCGTGCCGCTGAGTAAACTCGCCGACTGGCTCGACGGGCAGCCGGCGCTGCGGGCGGTCAACGCCGACGTACGCCAGAAGCGGCTGGAGGAGTCCTGAGAACCGTACGTGTCGGGTTGCGCTGCGACGCCGGTCCCCGGCGCGGCGTGGGCCACCTGGTCCGGTCCCTCGCGCTCGGCGAGGAGTTCCTCGCCCGCGGCGCCCGGGTCGAGCTGTTCGGTTCGGTCGAGTCGGTGGGCTGGGCCGCGGCGCAGCTCGCGGCGCGCCACGTGCCGCTGCACCCGGGTCCGCAGACCCCCGCCGAACTGGTCGAGACGGCCCACCGGCACCGGTTGGACGTCATGGTCCTCGACTCGTACGAGCTGGACCCGGCCGGGGCGGGAGCGCTACGCGCCGCCGGTGTGGTCACGCTCGCCATCGTCGACGGCGACACCCGCGGCCAGGAGGCCGATCTCTACCTCGACCAGAACTTCGGCACCCGGATCGATGCTCCGCCGTCCCGGCTGCTGGCCGGCGCCGAGTACGCCCTGCTGCGTGACTCGGTGGTGGCGGCCCGGCCACCGGTCACCCCACCCGCCGCGGCGGTGGCGCGCCCCCGGGTGCTCGCCTTCTTCGGTGGCACCGACGCGGTCGGGGCGGCCCCGGCGCTGACCCGGCTGCTCTTCGGCACCGGCCTCCCGATGGAGCTGACCGTCGTGGTCGGCCGCGCCGAGATCGGCGCGGAGCTGGCCGAGGTGACGCGCGGCCCCGATCAGTCGCTGCGTCCGATCCCACCCACCGACGCGTTGCCGGCGCTGATCCGGGAGGCGGACCTGGTGGTCAGCGCCGCGGGCACCTCCACCTGGGAGTTGTGCTGCGTCGGCGCGCCCGCGGCGCTGGTCTGCGTGGTGGACAACCAGCGTGAGTCGTACCACCGGGTGGTGGCACACGGGCTCGCCGCCGGAGTCGGCGAGCTGCCGGAGTTGACGGCGGAGGGCCCGGCGGGCTGGGCCGCCCGGGCGAGCGCCGACCGGATTCTCTCCGACCTGCTCACCTCACCGGATCGGCGGGCCACCCTCTCCGCGCGGGCCTGGTCAGCTGTGGACGGTCTCGGGCGTCGGCGCGTGGCCGACGCCGTCCTGGCGCTCCTCGACCCCACGCACGCCTGAACGCTCGCGCACGACCGACCGTCCCGCCGCCCCGCACGGTCGAGCAGTCACGCCGCCCCGCACCGCTGATCAGTCGCGCCGCTTAACATCGCCGGGCGGTCGCGGGCGGGGAGACCGCCGCACCGATCAGCGCAGCGGCTCGACGGTCACCCGTGCCCGCAGCCCCGGCCGCTCGGTGAGCAGCTGCTCGACCACCGCGGCGGCCTCCGGGCTGGTGGCCAGGAACCGGATGGGACGCTTCTCCGCCACCACGACCGCCGCGGTACGGGCCGGCTCGGAGAGCGGGATGTGGTAGAACGCCGGCGCCGACGCACCGTGGCTGCCCTGCAGGGTGGCCAGGAAGAGGGTCTCCAGGTAGCCCTCCCGGCGGTGGTCGCTCACCACCACGGTCACCTCGCCAACGCGTACCGGCGCCTGCGCCAGCGCCCGCACCGTCACGTCGGCCTGCCGGGGCCGGTCCAGCGTCCCCGACCACCAGGCGTCGGCCCAGGTCGTGCTCCGGTTGCCGAAGGGCTGCGCGAAGATCCCACCGCCGCGTACCAGGCCGGCCACCCCCGTCGTGGCCGCCACCAGAGACACCGCGACGGCGGCCCGGGCGAGCAGCGCCGCCCGGGCCCGGGCGCGCCCCGGGGCCGGCCGGAGCAGCAGCACCGAGCCCACGCCGATGAGCAGAACGACCAGCAGCAGGTGCAGGGTCTTGCCGTAGTAGTAGCGCGGGTCGGTGCCGAGCACCTGGAAGTAGCTGCGGAAGCCGGCCGCGAACGCCACGGTCGCGGCGAGCGCGCCGGCGTACCGACGCCACACCGGCAGCCGCAGCCCACCGGCGAACAGCCCGGCGGCGACCAGCCCGGCCAGCGCCAAGAACGCGTCGTAGCGCGGGAACACCCCGCCGCCGGTGGTCACGTTGTCGACCTGATCGGTGAAGAGCAGGCCGGCCACGCTCGGCAGCGGCGTGAGCACGGCGGTGACCAGCGCGACCGTGGCGAGCAGCCACGGCCGGCGGCGTACCGCCCGCCGGTGCCGGACCAGCCAGGCGAGCACCAGCACACCGACCACCGGCAGGAACATCAGGTACGCGAAGCCCACCCCGACGCAGAGCGCCCCGAGCAGGCAGAGCTGGGTGCCGGTGCGGGCCACCGGCCGGCAGACCAGCGCGACCAGGATCGCGGTCAACGCCAGACCCAGGCTCTCACCGGGGTAGCCGTAGACCACGAACCGGGTCAGCTCGGAGCCGAGCGCGAGCGCGGTCAGCACCCCGGCCAGGGCGAAGGCCCGGACCGGGTCGAGCAGCCGCCCGGCGACCCGGCCCGCCGCCCAGACCACCGCGAGCACCAGCAGGGCGTACGCGGCCAGCGCCCAGCCGAGGTAGTGGTCGAGGGTGCTCGCCGGTCCACCCGCGGCGGTCGAGGAGCGCAGGAAGGTGTCCAGCAGCGCGGCCGTGAGATGGAACCCCTGCGGGTAGTAGACCATCCCGTCCGGCGCGATCCGGGCCGCCGCGTCCGGGTGCGCGAAGAGGTAGCCGCCGACGGCACGGATGCCCTCCATGGCCGCCAGGTGCCGGCTGTTGTCCTCACCGGTCATCGCGTACGCCAGCCGACCGGCCAGCCCGTCGGCACGCAGGTACGGCCAGGCGAGGGCGAGCATCGCAACCACCGCCGCGAGGACCGGCGCCAGGTCGGCCGCCGTCGGGCGCGGAAGGCGGGGTCGAACTCCGGTGACCAGGGCGAAGCCGAGCAGCACGGTGAACGCGCTGCCCGCCACCGGCACCGGGTGCAACCCCCACGGCCAGTACGAGAAGAGCAGCCCGGCGGCACAGACCGCGCCCAGCAGCAGCGCCGCCGCGAGCACCAACCGGTCCAGCAGGGTGCGGCCGACCCGCAACAGGGCGGCGGTCAGCACCAGCACCAGCGGTGGAAGCAGCCCGGCCAGGCCCAGCGCGTACGCGAGCAGCGGCACGACCCAGGCGGCGACCAGTCCGGCCACCGGGAGGACCGTAGGCCGTCGACCGGCGGGTGGTGCCGGTGGCGCGCTCGCCGCCGCGCTGGTGGTGGAGCTGCTCGGCACGGGTCGCCTCCTCCTGGCGTCGCCCGCCGGGTCGGGGCGGAGCCGCCTCACCGTAGGGAGGTCCCGCCGACGCCCGGCGACATCCACGTGTGCGTCAGGTGACCGGCGGGCGACGAGATACCACCCTCGTACATCTGTGCCAATCGGGCAGGTAGGGTGGGCTCCATGTCCGAGGTCGCCTACCAGCCGTCGATGCTGGACCTCACCGCCGCGGAGCCGTCCCTCGGCCCGCTCGCCGGTCGGCTGCGCCGCCACGAGCTCTCCCGGGGCGCCTGGGTCGAGCACCTTCCCGGCTGGGTGAGCGGCTCGGACGCGGTCTTCGACACCTTGCTGAGCGAGGTGCCGTGGCGGGCCGAACGCCGCAGGATGTACGACAACGAGGTCGACGTGCCGCGCCTGCTCTGCTGGTACGGCCCCGACCGGGCGCTGCCGCACGCGCTGCTGACCGGGGCACGCACCGCGCTCACCCGCCACTACGCGGCGGAGCTGGGCGAGCCGTTCGTCACCGCCGGCATGTGCCTCTACCGCAGTGGGCGGGACAGCGTCGCCTGGCACGGCGACACGCACGGCCGGTCGGCGCACTCGGACACCATGGTGGCCATCGTCTCCTTCGGCTCACCGCGCTCGCTGCTGCTGCGCCCGCGCGGTGGCGGCGCCGGCCTGCGCTTCCCGCTCGGGCACGGTGACCTGGTGGTGATGGGCGGCTCCTGCCAGCGCACCTGGGAACATGCCGTGCCGAAGACCAGCCGACCGGTCGGCCCTCGGATCAGCGTGCAGTTCCGGCCCGCCGGGGTCGCCTGAGCGCCGGCGTCCTGACGGCCGGCTGTCGCGTTCCCCGGCCCGACGCCACGCTTCGCCGGCCCGTTGGCCTCGGCCATTCCCGCTGCGACAACACCGGTGATCAAAATCCGACAGCAGACACCTATAATCAACCGGCCGGCAACACATCGACAACGACGCCGCCCCCGTCGTCTCGCACATTGACGAGGGCGTGGGGCTGACCACCCCTCTCGTCACTCACGCGTAGCACATTGGAGCCTCGGTGCCTGTTGGACGCCCGCTCGCCCGCCTGGGTGGCACGTTCCGCCGACATGTCGGCATGACCGCCGTGGTCGCGGCCGGCATCGCGTTGCGAGTCGCCATGCTGGTGGCCTACCCGCCGGCACTCTGGTTCCAGGGCGACTCCGGAACGTACGTCAAGCTCTCCCAGCAGTGGCCGGCAATGCCGGCCCGATGGCCGTACCCGTGGCTGCTCAAGGCGTTCGAGTGGACCGGCACGTTCTACTCGTTGACAGTGCTTCAGCACCTCGCCGGCCTCGCCCTGGGCGTCGCCGTCTACCTCGTGCTACGCCGGATCGGCGTCGGCCCGTGGGTCGCCACGCTGGCCGCCGCGCCGCTCCTGCTGGACGCCACCCAGCTCACGCTGGAGCACTACCTGCTCACCGAGACCCTCTTCACCAGCGCACTGGCCGTCGCGGCGTTGCTCCTGGTTCGGCGCGAGCGGCCCGGCCCACTCGCCTGCCTCGCCGCCGGGATCTGCGTCGCACTCGGCATGGCGACCCGGCCCACCGGCGTCGTCGCCCTCGGCGCGCTCTTCCTGTTCCTGCTGCTGCCCTGGCGGGGTTGGCGGCCGGTGGCCGCCTACCTGCTCGGGATCGTGGCCGTGTTCGGCTTCGCCTTCGCCGGCACGGGCAGCATCGAGGGAACCCTCGGGACCGGTAGTGGAAAGTTCCTGTACGGGCGCACCGCCCACGTGGCCGACTGCGACGGGATGGAACTGCGCCCCGGGCTGCGCAAGCTCTGCGCACCGCAGCCGCTCGACCAGCGACCCGACCGGCCCGACTGGTTCATCTGGAACAAGGCCAGCCCGATCCATCAGGCGGAACGCCCGGAGGACCTCGACGAGTTCGCCCGCGAGGTGCTCAAGCAGCAGCCCGACCGCTACCTCGCCGCGGTGGCCCGGGACGTCGGCCGCTACTTCTGGTCGCCCGACCTGGGCCCGACGGAGGTCTGCCTGGCCAACTGGTGGCGCCCGCAGCTTGCCCCGACCAACTGGGCGGCGAACTTCGACTGCGTTCCCCGCACCGCCGGCCCCGACTACCAGTGGCAGCCGCTGCCGTCGAAGAACGCGGATCCGAACGTCGCCAGCCGGTTCCTGCACGCGTATGGCCGGTACGCGGTCACCCCGCCGCTGGCCCTGGCCGCGGCGGTGCTGCTGGCGCTGATCGGCGCGGTGTGGCCGCGTCGTGGCCGGCTGCGACTGAGCATGATCGCCCTGGTCTACGTCGGCATCGGTGTCGGCATCATGCTCTTCTCCGTCGCCACCTCGATGTTCGACCTGCGATACGGCCTGCCCGCGCTGGCTTTCCTCCCGGCCGCCGCGGCGGTGGGCTGGCTGCGGCTGCGCTCGGCACCAGTCACGCACGACAAGGCCACGGCGGCCGCAGGCGAGCCGAAGGGGCTCGCCCCGACCGTGGCGGAAAGCAGCGGGGAAGATGACGACGGTTCAGGAGATCGAGGTCACGGTCTTGTTGCCGTGCCTGAACGAGGCGGAGACGCTGGAGGTCTGCGTTCGTAAGGCACTCCGCTCCCTCGCTGAATGCGGAGTCGCCGGGGAGGTGCTGGTATCCGACAACGGTTCCACGGACGGATCGCAGTCGATCGCCGAGGCCGCGGGCGCCAGGGTCGTCCACGCGCCGATCCGCGGCTACGGCGGTGCCCTGCTGAACGGGATCGAGCAGGCGCGCGGCCGGTACATCATCATGGCGGACGCCGACGACTCGTACGCGCTGTCGGATCTCGGTCCCTTCATCGAGGCGCTGCGCGCCGGGCACGACGTGGTGATGGGCAACCGCTTCCGCGGCGGTATCGCACCCGGCGCCATGCCGCCCCTGCACAGGTACCTCGGCAACCCCGTGCTCAGCTGGCTCGGTCGGCGGCTGTTCGGGCTCACCAACGTCGGTGACTTCCACTGCGGCATGCGCGGCTTCAACGCGGAGCGGATCCGCGCGCTCGGGCTCTGCATGCCGGGCATGGAGTTCGCGTCCGAACTGGTGGTCCGCGCCGCGCTCGCCGGCTACGACATCGTCGAGGTGCCCACCACCCTGTCGCCCGACGGCCGGTCCCGCCCGCCGCACCTGCGCACCTGGCGGGACGGCTGGCGGCACCTGCGCTTCCTGCTGGTGTTCGCGCCGAGCCGGACGCTGGTCTGGCCGGGCACGGTGCTTACCCTGCTCGGGCTGCTGGGCGTGGGGGGTCTCAGCTTCGGTCCGCTGAGCCTCGGACCGGTCCGGCTCGACGTCAGCACCCTGGTGTACGCGTGCATCATGGTCCTCGTCGGAGTGCAGCTGGTGCTCTTCGGCGGCCTCGCCGCGATCTACGGGCGTCAGGAGCGGCTGGTCCCGCAGCGGGCGACCGACAGGTGGATCCGCCTGCTACGTCTGGAGACCAGCGTCACCGCCGGTCTGCTGCTGTTCGCGGTCGGTGTCGCGGGCACGATCGGCGCGATCTCCTACTGGGGCCTGGACGGCTTCGGCGATCTCGATCCGCACGCCACGCTGCGGGTGGTGCTTCCGTCCGCCACCGCGATCGCGCTCGGCGTGGTGGTGTTCTTCTCCGGGCTCGTCGGCAGCCTGCTCACCCTCCGGCCGACGCAGCCGGTGCCCACCATCGTGCGGCAGAAGAACCGGTCGGAGCAGGAGGAGATGCTCAGCGCCGGCTGACCGTCCCGCCTCGCTCCCCACGGCCGGGCGAGGCTTCACCGGTGGCCGGACGGGCAGGTGCCCGTCCGGCCACCGGACCGTTCGTCGGAGCCGAGCCGGTGGCAGTACGCCCACCACCGCCGGCGCGCCCGGCCTCTGCTAGAAACGTCCAGGGTCGTTCACGCCCCCGTCGCGATGACGAACGAAGGGTGTGCTGATGACCCGACCCCTCACCGAGCCGCGTTCGCGCTGGTCCGCGTGGTCCCTGCACGGCGACGGACGCTCCGTACGCCCCGGCGACGTGGTCCACCCCGATGAGCGGCTCTCCTGGCCCCGGACGCTGGGCATCGGTGTCCAGCACGTGGTGGCGATGTTCGGCGCGACCTTCACGGTCCCGCTGATCACCGGCTTCCCGCCGGCCACCACGCTGTTCTTTTCGGGGCTGGGCACCCTGCTGTTCCTGTTGATCACCGGTAACCGGCTGCCGTCGTACCTCGGCTCGTCGTTCGCCTTCATCGCGCCGGTGCTGGCGGCGAAGGCCGGCGGGGACCTCGGCCCCGCTCTCGGCGGCATCATCGTCGCCGGGGTGGCGCTCGCGCTGGTCGGCCTCGTCGTGCAGCTCGCGGGGTCCTGGTGGATCGACGCCCTGATGCCGCCGGTGGTCACCGGCGCGATCGTCGCGCTGATCGGGCTCAACCTGGCCCCGGTCGCCTGGGACGGCGGCGGCGCCGGCACCGGGGTGAAGGCCCAACCGCTCATCGCGGTGGTGACCCTCGCCGCCATCCTGCTCGCCACCGTGCTCTTCCGCGGCTTCCTCGCCCGGCTCTCCATCCTGCTCGGTGTGCTGGTCGGCTGGCTGCTCGCCGCCGCACTCGGCGAACTCGACCCGGTCGCGGTAACCGGGCTGCGGGAGGCCGCCTGGGTCGGCCTGCCCGACTTCCACGCGCCCAGCTTCAGCCTGCGGGCCGTGGTGCTGGTCATCCCGGTGATCCTGGTGCTGATCGCGGAGAACGCCGGGCACGTCAAGGCGGTCGCCGCGATGACCGGCCGCAACCTCGACCGGGACATGGGCCGGGCTTTCCTGGGTGACGGCCTCGCCACCGTCCTGGCCGGCTCCGGCGGCGGCTCCGGCACCACCACGTACGCGGAGAACATCGGTGTGATGGCGGCGACGCGGGTCTACTCCACCGCCGCGTACTGGGTGGCCGGGCTGACGGCTGTGCTGCTCGGCCTGAGCCCGAAGTTCGGCGCGCTGATCCTCACCGTGCCGGCCGGGGTGCTCGGCGGCGCCACCACCGCGTTGTACGGGCTGATCGCCATCCTCGGCGCCCGGATCTGGATCGAGAACCGGGTGAACTTCCACGATCCGGTGAACCTGATGACCGCGGCCGTCGCGGTGATCATTGGTGCGGCGAACTTCACCCTCACCGCCGGGGACCTCTCCTTCAACGGCATCGCCCTCGGCACCGGCGCCGCCCTGGTGATCTACCACGGCATGCGCCTGATCGCCCGTCTCCGCGGCACCACCGCCGACCAGCCCCGCCCGTCCCCCGAACCCGAACTCTGACCCCCCGTCCCCCTCTCCCCTTCCCCCCTCTCCCACCGCGTTGATCATGAAGTTATTGCCGGGACACGCCGGGCCGGAGCGCAATAACTTCATGACCAGCCGGGTGAGCGGTCCCGGGGAGGGGGAGGGAGGGGAGGGGGTCGGGTGTGGGTCAGTCGCGTTCGATCTGGTGGCCGATGACCGTCGGGCCGAGCATCACGGCGAAGCCGGAGCCGTCGCGGCGCGGGTCGGCCGCGGGCAGTTCGACCGGCTCGCCGTTCGCGGTCGAGCCGACCGGGCGCGGCCCGACCCAGGCGACCACCACGTCGGTCTCCCCCTTGAGGAAGCGGTGCGCGCGGACGCCGGCCGTCGCCCGGCCCTTGGCCGGGTACGCCGCGAAGGGCGTCATCTTGACCGTGGCACCCGTCGAGGTGACCACCATCGGCTCTCCGTGCGTCGGATCGTCGGTACGGACCGCGCCGAAGAAGACCACCTGGGCCGTGCCCGGAAGGCTGATACCGGCCATGCCGCCACCCCGGATGCCCTGCGGGCGGACCAGCGTCGCCGGGAAGCGCAGCAGTGACGCCTCCGAGGTGAGGAAGGTCAACGCCTCGGCGCCGTCGGTGAGCCAGGTCGCCCCGACCACCGCGTCGCCCTCACGGAGGCCGATCACCTCGAACTCGTCGGCGCGTACCGGCCACTCCGGCGCGCAGACCTTGACCACACCCTGCCGGGTACCGAGCGCCAGCCCCGGGGAACCCTCCGCGGCGGAGCCGAGCGGCGCCAGCCCCACCACGGTCTCCCCCGGCTCCAGGGGCACCAACTCGGCGGCGGACATCCCACCGCGCAGCGACAGCGTGCCGGCCTGCTCCGGCAGCACCGGCAACGGCAGTACGTCGATCTTGAAGGCGCGACCGGCGCTGGTGATCAGCAACACCCGGCCCCGGGCGGTGGAGGGCACACTCGCTCGCACCACGTCGTGCTTGACCCGGCCGTGCCGGCGACGCACCTCGGCGGTCTCCTCCGACTCGGCCGCCGTCCGGGCCACCAGCCCGGTCGCGGAGAGGATGACCTGGCACGGGTCGTCGGCCACCTCGAGCGGACCGGCCGGCGCGGAGGCGGCCAGCACCTCCTTGAGGTCGCCGTCGATCAGGGTGGTGCGGCGCGGCGCGGCGAACTGCTTCACCACCGCGGCCAACTCGTCCGAGACGAGCTTGCGCAGCACCTTCGGATCGTCGAGGATCTTCGACAGCTCGGCGATCTCCCCGCGAAGCTTCTCCTGCTCGGCCTCCAGCTCCAGCCGGTCGTACTTCGTGAGCCGGCGCAGCGGAGTGTCCAGGATGTAGGTGGCCTGGATCTCGGAGAGCTTGAACTTCTGCATCAGGGCGTCCTTGGCCGCCTGCGCGTCCTCGCTGCCCCGGATCAGCTTGACCACCTTGTCGATGTCGAGCAGGGCGATCAGCAGACCGTCGACCAGGTGCAGCCGCTCCTCGCGCTTACGCCGGCGGTACGAGCTGCGTCGGGTCACCACCTCGTAGCGGTGGGCCAGGAAGACCTCCAGCAGCGCCTTCAGCCCGAGGGTCTGCGGCTGCCCGTCGACCAGCACCAGGTTGTTCACGCCGAAGGACTGCTCCAGCGGGGTGAGGCGGTAGAGGTCGGCCAGGAGCGCCTGCGGGTTGACCCCGACCTTGCACTCGACGACCAGGCGGGTGCCGCTCTCCCGATCGGTGAGGTCCTTCACGTCGGCGATGCCGCTCAGCCGCTTGGTCTTGGTGACCTCGTTGGTGATCGCCGCGATGACCTTCTCCGCGCCGACGCCGTACGGCAGCTCCACCACGGTGATCGCCTGCCGTCCGCGGCTGCCCTCCAGCGGGCCGATCTCGACCTTGGCACGCATGCGGACCACGCCGCGCCCGGTCTCGTACGCCCGGCGCACCTCGTCGAGGCCGAGCAGCATGCCACCGGTGGGCAGGTCGGGGCCCGGGACGAACTCCATCAGCTTGTCCAGCGAGGCGTCCGGGTGGTTGATCAGCCAGCGGGCGGCCTGGACGACCTCGGCGAGGTTGTGCGGGATCATGTTGGTGGCCATGCCCACCGCGATCCCGGACGCGCCGTTGACCAGCAGGTTGGGGAAGGCGGCCGGCAGCACCGTCGGCTGGGTCAGGGAGCCGTCGTAGTTCGGCTCGACGTCGACCGTGTCCTCGCCGAGCTCGCCGACGAGGAGCATAGCCTCGCGGGACATCCGCGCCTCGGTGTAACGGGCGGCGGCCGGGCCGTCGTCGGGGCTGCCGAAGTTGCCGTGCCCGTCGATGAGCGGGACGTTGAGCGAGAAGTCCTGTGCCAGCCGCACCATGGCGTCGTAGATGGCCGCGTCGCCGTGCGGGTGGTACTTACCCATCACGTCGCCGACGATGCGTGCCGACTTCACGTGCCCGCGGTCCGGGCGGTGCCCCTGCTCGTACATCGACCAGAGGATGCGGCGGTGCACCGGCTTCAGGCCGTCGCGCGCATCCGGCAGTGCCCGGGAGTGGATGACCGAGAAGGCGTACTCCAGGTAGGAGTCCGACACCTCGGTGACCAGCGGGTTGTCGAAGACCCGTGCGCCGGCCTGGTCGAACGCGGAGAGGTCGACCTTGGTTTCCTTGCGGCGTGCCATGCTCAGTTTTCCCCTCGGGTGGACCCGGTGCTCATGCGTCGATCGCCTCGCGGTCGACCCGGTCGGCGGAGTCGATCAGCCAGTTGCGGCGGGGCTCGACCTTCTCCCCCATCAGCAGCTCGAGGATCCGCTCGGCGGCGTCGACGTCGTCCAGGGTGATCCGGCGAACGGCGCGGGTCGCCGGGTTCATCGTGGTCTCCCAGAGCTCGTCGGCGTCCATCTCACCGAGACCCTTGAAGCGCGGAATGGGCGTGACGATCTGCTTTCCGGCCTTCTCCAGCCGGCGGACCGTCGTCTCCATCTCGGCCTGGGTGTAGGTGTAGACGGTCTGCGGACTGCGCCCCTTGGTAGTGATCTTGTGCAGGGGTGGCATGGCGGCGTAGAGCCGCCCCGCCTCGATCAGCGGACGCATGTAACGGGCGAAGAGCGTGATGAGCAGCGTCCGGATGTGCGCGCCGTCGACGTCGGCGTCCGCCATGATCAGTACGCGGCCGTAGCGCAGGGCCGAGAGGTCGAACGTACGGCCCGAGCCGGCGCCGAGCACCTGGACGATTGCGGCGCACTCGGCATTGTCCAGCACCTGCTGGAGATTCGCCTTCTGCACGTTGAGGATCTTGCCGCGGATCGGCAGCAGCGCCTGGTATTCCGACGAGCGGGCCATCCGGCTGGTCCCGAGCGCGCTGTCACCCTCCACGATGAACAGCTCGCTGCGGTCGATGCCGGTGGCACGGCAGTCCACCAGCTTGGCCGGCATGGAGGCGCCTTCGAGCGCGGTCTTGCGGCGCGCGGCGTCCTTCTGCTGCTTCTGGGTCAACCGGACGCGGGCCGCGTCGACGATCTTCTGGAGCACCGTGCGCGCCTCGGCCCGCGTCCTGCGGTCCTCCAGCCAGGACTTCAGGTGCTGCTCCACCAGTTGCTGGACCACCTTGGTGATGCCGGCGGTGGAGAGTTCGTCCTTGGTCTGCGAGGTGAACTGCGGCTCGGGGATCCGCACGTGCACGACGGCGGTCATCCCCTCCAGCACGTCGTCGAGGGTGGGCGCGTCCTCCTTGGCCTTCAGCAGGCCACGGGTGTTGCGGGCGGCATCGGCCAGGGTGCGCACCAGGGCCCGCTCGAAACCCTTGCGGTGGGTGCCACCGTGCGCGTTGCGGATCGTGTTGCTGAAGCACTCGACGGTGCGCTCGTAGCCGGTGCCCCAGCGGAGGGCGATCTCGACCTCGGCCCGGCGCTGCACGTTCGACTGCATCACGCCGTTCGCGTCGGCGGCGTTCTCCCGGTACGTCCCCTCGCCGTTGACCAGCAGGGTGCCGGAGACCGGGCGGTCGCCGGCCGGGGCGAGGAAGTCCACCATGTCGGTCAGCCCGCTGGGGAAGTGGAACGTCTCCTCGACCGGCTCCTCGCCGGTGAGGTCACGCAGCAGGTAGCTGACGCCGGGCACCAGGAAGGCGGTGTTGCGCAGCTTCATCCGGACGGCCTCGACGTCGAGGGCCGCCCCGGTCTCGAAGTAGCGGGCGTCGTGCCACCAGCGGATCGAGGTGCCGGTGCGCTGGTTGCGCTTCATCGCGCCGGCGACCTGGAGGCCCGGACCGGCCGTGAACGAGGCGTCCGGCCCGTCGCCGTCGAAGATGCCGGGTACGCCGTGCCGGAACGACATCGAGTGGATCTTGCCGCCGCGGCGGACGGTGACGTCGAAGCGCCGGGAGAGCGCGTTGACCGCCGAGGCGCCCACGCCGTGCAGCCCCCCGGAGGTCTTGTAGCCCGAACCACCGAACTTGCCGCCCGCGTGCAGGCGGGTGAGCACCAATTCGACGCCGGAGAGGCCGGAGCGGGCGTGCACGTCGGTGGGGATGCCGCGGCCGTCGTCGTCGACCTGCACCGACCCGTCGGCGTGCAGCGTCACCTCGACGCGGCCGGCGTGACCCGCGACACCTTCATCTGTCGAGTTGTCGAGGATCTCGTTGACAAGGTGACCCACGCCACGGCTGTCGGTGGAGCCGATGTACATGCCGGGTCGCTTCCGGACGGCGTCCAGCCCCTCCAGATGGGTGAGGTCGTCGGCCCCGTACAGGGTCTCAGGCTCTGCGGTCAACTCGTCGTACTCCCCGGTCTCGGCGATGTGGTGCAGCTCACCGGCATCTCCCGCCGGCGCCGCGCGCCGCAGCGAGCCTAGCCGGATGCCCCGACAACGCCTCGGCGCCCCGCGCGACCCGCCGCGCAGTCGATCGGACCCGCGTCTCGCACCGGCGATTCAACACACCTCGTCCCCGGCGGATTCCACCAGGCCGCCGCCGCGGCCCAGACGAGCAGCTGTCGTCGACCGCCGACCAGGCGGCGGCATTCACCGCAGTGCCCGCCGAAACGCTTGATCGACTCGGGTTCCGTGATGTCGGGGTGTTCGCGGCGTGTGGATGCCCCGAGTTCATGGAGGTCGAGTTGACCACGCCGGCTGTTCGCCTGAACGGCCCGGATCCGGCCGGGGACTCCCGATCCTCGCGCACGACGGGACACCGTGTCACGCGCACCGCCACCGCCTGGCATTGACGTTCGTCACATCAAGTGATCTGATCGCGACCTCGAAGAATCTTTCATATTTCGATGGGTAGATGGAGGGTTCGTATGTCCAGCTTCCGTCGCACCGCCCTGGTGGCGGCGCTCGCCGTCACCACGGCCGCACTGTCGACCGCCGTCGCGCTGCCGGCTCCGGCCTCGGCCGCGCTGCCCACCGCCGCGGTCGCCATCGGAGACAGCTTCATCAGCGGTGAGGGCGCCGGGGCGTACACCCCGGTGGTCGACATCAACGGCGTCGCCCAGGGCTTCCCGAGCTGGACGGCGCCGAACAGCAACGCGTACTTCTGCCACCGCTCGGCCAACGCCTCCCTGCACCAGGCGAACCTGCCGGGCATCCAGACCCGGTTCAACCTGGCCTGCTCCGGCGGGCAGCCCCACGACATCGCGACCGCGTCGGCGGCACGGACGAAGGGGCGCCAGGTCGCCGCCCAACTCGACCAGCTCCGGGCGGTGGCCCAGACCCACGACATCGACCTGGTGCTGGTCGGCCTCGGCTCGAACAACAGCTCGTTCACCTTCGGGACCGTGGCCGAGAAGTGCGCCAACCGGTTCATCGCCGACGCCTGGACCGGCTGGTGGGAGTTCTGGGCCTACCTCAACGGCCCGGTTCCGCAGCAGCCGTGCAGCGACGCCGACCTGGCCACCACGGCACAGTTCGACGCCGCGACCGCGGAGACCGTCGCGGCCGCACGCCAACTGCTGACCACTCTCGACCAGATCGACGCGGACGGGCAGCACCGGGTCGTCTTCCAGGACTACACCAACCCGCTGCCGTTCGAGTTGCAGTCCAACTTCCACAGCGAGGACGGCCGGGACGACACCCGGGACAAGTTCCGCGCGCTGGGCGCCGAACGGTACGCCGCCGGCTGCCCGATCCACCGCGCCAGCCTGCTGCCCGGCCACCACTTCTCGCAGGGACTGGGCAGCCTGGTGAAGTCGACCCGGGACACGCTGGCCGCCGACTTCCCCGCCGCCGACCTGGTCTACCTCAACGTTCAGCAGGCCTTCAACGGCGCCCGGCTCTGCGAGTCCGCGGCCAGCCCCACCGGCGCGCTGGCCACGCCGATCCGGCTCCAGGACAACCCGCCCGACGGCACCTTCGTCACCAGCCTCTCCGGCAAGGACAAGATCGCCATCCAGCGCATCGCGAACACCTGCGCCACGTACTTCCAGACCTGTCAGGAATCGTGGCACCCGAACGCCGCCGGGCACCAGGTGCTCGGGCAGTGCCTCACCGGCGCCGCGGCCACGGCCGCCCGCGCCGTCGCCTGCGTCCGCGCCGGCGACGGGTCGGTCACCGTCTCCTGACCCAGCTCGTACGGCCGGCCCACCACGCCGGCCCCCGAACCCCGACACGAGGACGGTGCCGGGGACGCCGGGGCGGACGTCCCGACCCCGATCCCGCAGGGCCGCGCGCTCGGGATCCGCCGCGCAACTTCCGGTCGTACGGCGGATCCCGGGGGCGCTACGGGCGCCGCGCCGCGCCGAGCACGTGCGGGGCGGCAGGCCCCGGGACGGCGGCGTCCGGGAAGCGGAACCGGTCCAGTTCCGTGACGGTGAAGCCGGCCGTGCCGATCGCCGCCAGCGTGTCGCGGCCGGTGTGACAGCCGCCGCAGAGCAGCGGCCAGCAGGTGGCGTCGACCACCCGCTGGACCCGGCGCAGGCCGGGCGACCGCGACCGGACGTGCTCGAAGAAGCGCAACTGCCCGCCGGAGCGGGTCACCCGGTGCGCCTCACGCAGCACGGTGGCCTGGTCGGCGACCGAACAGAGCACCAGCGACACCACCAGGGCGTCGGCCACCCCGTCCGCCACCGGCAACGCCTCGGCCAACCCGTCGGTGACCGTTACCGGCACCGGCGCCTCGGCCGCGGCGACCCGGGCCGCGGCCCGCAGCCGGGGCTCCGGTTCGACGGCGAGCACCCGGGTCACGGTCGCCGGGTAGTGCGCGAAGTTGCGTCCGTTGCCCGCGCCGACCTCGACGACCACTCCGTGCAGGCCGGCCACCAGCCGGTGCCGGTGCCTCGCGCCACCCGCGCGGTCCATCGCCACACTGGCCCGCTCGAACACGCGGGCGAACAGCGGATGCGAAACTCTCCTGCCGGGCATGGCTCCTCCGTCCGAAGGGCACGGCACGGCCGGCGGCGAGCGGTGCTTCCGGCGGGCCGGCGGGACGAAACAGCGGTCCCGTGCCGTCGGATCCCCGCGTCGAGCGACGGTCCACACCGAGGAAAACCGATGCCTAGCAGGCTAGGGCGTGTGTCAAAGTTTCGGTCGAGCCGAGGCGGAGTCCGGGCGGCGGTCCGGCATGCGGGGATTCGTCCGGATACCGGGGTGGTATCCGGACGAAGCGCCGACGCCGCCGGTCGTCGATTGGCCGACGACCGCGGCCGGACGGCCGCCTCAGTCACTCCTCCGGTTCGATCGGCACCATCTCACCGTCGCGTTCGACCCGGATCTCGCCGTGGTCGCGTCGCGGCGGCACCTCCGCGATGTTCCGGTTGAGGTCGTTGCCCGGGTGCATCAGCACCGCGTCGGTGTCGGGAGTCTTCTCCCGGCTCTCATCCGGCTGCGTCATGGCACTGCCCCCTTCGTCGGTCCCCCTCCTCTACCCCCGCAGGCCCCGACGACTCCTCCCACCAGGCCCGTAGCCCGTCCCCGAACTCCCGGTGGCCGACGTGGTCGACCCGGCTCGGTCCGGTCGCGTCTGCCGACGCACCGTCGTCCGGTCCGTTCCATCGCCAGAGGTCTCGACCCGTGACGCACCGGGGGTTAGCCGCAAGGGCGGTGGGTAAGCCGCAGCGCCCGACACGGCGGAAGGGGATCAGATGTCGGAACGGCATAGCGCACTGCGCTCGATGCACGATCTGGGCTTGGCGGCCTGGTTCGGAGGTTCCCTGATGGGGGCGTTCGGCGTCAACGGCGCGGCGGCGAAGATCAAGGATGCGACGCAACGGCTTCCGGTGGCCTCGGCGGGCTGGTCCCGGTGGACGCCGGTGAACGCCGCCGCGATCGGCGCGCACCTCGCCGGCGCGGTCGGCGAACTGGTCACGGAGAGCCCACGGGTGGCCGCGCAGGCGGGCGTGGCGCGAGCCACGGTCGTCAAGACCGCACTGACCGTGGGCGCGCTCGCGGTCACCGGCTACAGCCGGCTGCTCGGCATGCGGTTGCAACGGGCCGGCAACCCGCCGGTCGACGGCGTCACCGAGCCGAACCACATGACCCCGGTGCAGGTAGCGGCCAGCCAGCGCCAGATGAAACTGCTCCAATGGGCGGTGCCGGCCCTGACCGGCGCGTTGGTGGTGGTGACCGCCTACATGAGCGAACAGCAGAAGCCGGGCCAGGTGTGGCGCGGGATGCTGAACCGGGTCGGCGGAATGAGGAGCGCCCCGAAGGGCATGGCCAAGTTCGCAGCCGTGAGCAAGCTGACGGGGATGAGCCGGCCCGCCGGGGGCGGCAAGATGGCCGGGGTGCACCTGCCCGCCGCGATCGGCAAGTTGGCGGGCATGGGAGCGGCCAAGCGGTCGGCGGCCGTGTCCAGCCGCTGAGCACCGACCGAGGAACCACCCATCCGCCGATCCGGCGGCGTCCGTCGCGGACGCCGCCGGATCGGCGGCTCAGCGCTCGCACGCGACGCGCATGACCTGCGCCATGACGGGCAATCACCGCCGGTACCGGCGGACGAGCAGCGAGGTGGACATGACGGCGGACAAGGGACGCGACGACGGTCAGGCCCCGCGCGACCCGGAGGCCACGGTCCCGTGGGGAACCCGGGACGTCTACGACACGGAACCGCCCTGGGGCGTTGACGAGGACGATCCGATGGACGAGGGCAGCGAGGAGACCGCCGTTGGACCGGGGCGGCGCGGCGAGCGCCGGGCCGGCCTGCCGTCCGGCCCGTCCGGGCCCGCGGGTCGGCACGGCTTCGGCTCGGTCGAACCGACCCGGGCGCCGATGGCCGGCCCGGGTGCGCCACCCGATCCGGCGCCCAGCGGCCGGTCCTTTCCCGACGACGCGGACATCGACGAGCGGGCGCAGGACGCCTTCCGCAGCCGGGGCCGCCGTTCCGCCTGACCGACGCGAGCCGTCGCATCGTGCCGGGCCTGCCGGCCGTACGGGTTCAGGCGGTGGCGTCGGCTGGGACGGGACGCTCGTGCCCGGCGCCGGCCAGCAGCCCGGCCATCCGCTCGGCGTCGCGCTGCGCCTGCCCGGCACAACAGTTGTTGAACAGCACGTGCAGCTCTCTGGACTGCCCGGCCAGCTCGGTGAGCGGCTCCGACCAGTGGCGTAGCTCCCGGTCGCCGTACGCGTAGCGGAACTTTTCCCGTTTGTCCCCCGTCGCCCAGTCGTCGCTGTGCCCGTGGAACCGCACCATCGCCAGCTGCGTGGTGGCGATGAGGATCGGTGGGACCGACGACGGGTGGCCCTGCGGCATGTCGACGCAGACGAGACCGAGTTCGTGCGTACGCAGGAAGTCCACCGTGTCCGGCGCAGCCTGTCCGTCGAACCAGGATCGGTGCCGGAACTCCACGCCGACGCGCCACGGCCGGCACCGCTCGGCCAGGTCGACAACGCGTCGTCGGGCGGCAGCGCCCCGGGCCAGCCACGGTGGCAGCTGGAGCAGCACCGCGCCGAGCTTGCCGGCCGCCGCGATCGGGTCCAGCGCCGCGCGGAACCGGGCCCACATCTCGTCGTACGCCCCGGCGGACAGGTCCCGGCGGCGTACCCGGTCCGGGCCGCCCACCGGGCGCAAATCGCGTGGCAGCGCGGTGACCGGTGTGGGATGACCGGTGAAGAGACCGAACGCCTTGATGTCGAAGCTGAACCCGTCCGGCGTCGCGTCGGCCCAGCCCTGCGTGGTCTCCGGCGCGGGCACCGCGTAGTACGAGGTGTCGACCTCGACGACCGGGAAGTGCCGGGCGTACCAGCCGAGCCGGTCGGCCGGCGTGTTGGCCGACCGCGGGTACCAGCCGGAGGCCAGCACCTCCCGGTCCGCCCAGGACGACGTGCCCACCCGAATCACACCCATGTCATTCCGGTACCCGGGCCGCGGCCTCCGCAACCCCGGCGGAGCGGCGGAACGGCGGAAAGTGTCGGTACCCGCACGTACGGTCTCCCTGGCCGACAGACGAACGAAGGGCGACATCCATGAGCACCGTGGAACAGATCATCACCAGCGAACGGGCGGACCTCCTGCAGACGCTCCGCCGGCACCGTGGCTTCCTGCGGCAAACGGTCGAGGGCATCACCGACGAACAGGCGGCCACCCGCACCACCGTCAGCGAGCTCTGCCTCGGCGGTCTGATCAAGCACGTCGCGGGCACCGAGGAGCGTTGGATGCGATTCGCGGTCGACGGCGCGGATGGCATGCAGAGCACCCCGATCGACTGGGAAGACCAGTTCCGGATGCACGAGGGTGAGACAATCACCGAGCTGCTCGACGAGTACGCCCGGGTGGCGGCAGGCACGGACGAGCTGGTGGCCACGCTCGACCTCGACTCCACGCACCCCCTGCCGGTCGCACCCTGGTTCGAGCCGGGGGCGAGCTGGTCGTTCCGGCGGGTGCTGCTGCACGTCATCGCCGAGACGTCGCAGCACGCCGGGCACGCCGACATCCTGCGCGAGGCGATCGACGGGGCCAAGACCATGGGCTGACCAGCCGGCGGGCGACGTGATGTGACGTCTCGTGGGCGTACGGCGCTGACCGACACGAGATGAACGCAGAGCGGATGGACCAGGAGACCGTCGAACGGCTGCTCGACGGTCCCGTCGATGCCACGCGCGCCGAGGCACATCCGATCGTGCCGCTCCTGCTGGCCGTGCGTGCCGAGCCGCAACCGCACGAGTTCGGCGGCGAGATTGCCGCGCTGATGGCGTACCGCCGGGCTCTGGCCGACGCACCGGGCCCGCGGCCGCGGCCGGACGCACCTCTGGTGGGTGCCGCGGCCGGCCGCGGCCTCATCCGTTTCGGGGCGCGAGCGGGCGTCGCCGCACTCGCCCTGGCCGCAACCGGTGGGATCGCACTCGCCACCCCCGGCACCTGGCCCGGGACTCGGCCGGCGCCGCCGACCAGCGTCCCGGCGTCGTCGGTACCGGCGCCGCCGACGGGCGTCCCGGCCTCGTCGGTACCGGCGCCGACCGCGAGCGCGGTGCCGCCGGGCAGTACCACCGCACCGGCGGCACCGGCGGAGCCCGGTAGGACGGCGCGGCCCGCTCCCGAGGTCGCCCTTCCGGGCCTCTGCCGCGCCTACCGTGCCGACGACGACCCCGACGCGCTCGGCAGCCCGGCCCTCGCCGGTCTCGTCGCGGCCGCGGGTGGCCGGTCCCGGGTGCCCGCCTTCTGCGACCGGATGCTCGCCGACGACGCTCGGCAGGCCACACCTCCCGGCCAGGTCAGTACCTCTGCCCGTCCGCACGCGCGGTCCGTGACACCACCCACCGAGCCTCCTGGCCGTCCGGACGAACGTGAACATCGGACCCCGCCGGCCGACGACCCGCCAAACCTGGCCGGCCCCCACCGTTGACGTGGTCCCCGGAGCAGCCGGCCGAGAGGCGTACGCTCAGCGCATCCGCGGGCGTCGCGCCCGCAGGTTGCCGCGGTCCCGCCCGTACGCGTCCGAATGCCCCCAGCGGCCGGGGATGTCCAACAGCTCGATCCGCCCGAACCCCGACGGCAGCACGGGGCTCACCAGTAGGTTTTCGCCGCTGGGCCGCAGCCCGAGCAGAGTGGCGAGCAGCATCAGCAACCCGCCAGAGGACCATGCCTGGGGTCGGCCGGCCGCCGGCAGCTGGATCGGATACCTGGTCACCTCACGCTCGTATCCGGCGATCACCTCGGGCACCGAGCCGCCGAGCGTGCACGCCATGTCGAAGATGCCCGACGCGATCCGGGCGGCCTCCGCGTCACAGCGGTAATTGCGCAGCCCCGCCACGATCAGCGCGTTGTCCGACGGCCAGACCGCACCCAGGTGCGAGCCGACCGGGTTGTACCGGTGCTGCCCGGCTGCGAACGTTCGCACGCCCCAGCCGGAGAAGAGATCCGGGCCGACCAGGTGGGCGGCGAGCGCGCGGGCCCGCTCCTCCTCGACGATGCCGCTCCACAGCAGATGCCCGATGTTCGACGACAACGCGTCGACCGGCGTGCCGTCCGGCTCCAGCGCCAGCGCGTAGTACTCCGTCTGCGGCAGCCAGAAGTCGTTGTTGAACCGCCGTTTCAGCTCCGCCGCCTCCCGTTCCAGCCGGTCGGCGTACTCCGGCTCGCCCCAGAACTCCCGGGCCAACCGCGCGCCGCGTCGCTTGGCGTCGTACGCGTAGCCCTGGAGCTCGCAGGTCGCCCGGGGCTGACCCGGCAGCCGGCCGTCGGCGTAGGCGATGGCGTCCGGCGAGTTACGCCAACCCTGGTTGACCCACCCCTTGCGGTTGCTGCGCCTCAGGTATCGCAGGTAGCCGTCACCGGTGAGGTCGCCGTACTCGTCGATCCAGTCCAGCGCCATCCGGGCCGGATGCCGCAGCTCGCGGACCAGGTCGGCGTCGCCCGACCAGCGCTCGTACTCGTCGAGCAGGACCACGAACAACGGTGTGGTGTCCGCCGCGCCGTAGTAGAGGGCCGTCGGCTCCTCGCCGAACGCCGCCGCCTCGCCGTAGCGCAGCTCGGCCACGATCTTTCCCGGCTCCTCGTCGTGCTCGTCGTCGAGCCGGTCCCCTTGCAGTGTGGAGAGGCTGTACAGCGTCGACCTGGCCAGCTCGGGAAGGAACGCCAGGGTCTGCAGGCAGGTGATGATCGCGTCCCGCCCGTACAGGGCCATTCCCCAGGGCAGGCCGCCCACCGGCACCATCCCCGACTTGACGAGCGGGACGTAGCGCAGCGCGGCGAGGTCGACGAGGCACTGCCGGTACGTCGCCGTCAGCTCCGGCCGCTCGGAGACCAGCAGCGGCGCCCGGTCGAGCCACTCCCGGAGATCCTCCCGCATGGTCCGGCGGACGTGCTCCCGGTGCTCCTCCAGGCCGGCCCGCAGGTCACGACCGCCCGCGCCCTCGATGTGGGTCGCGACGTGCAGGTCCGTGACCCACTCGCCTTCTGGCTCGATGCGGATGTGGTACGTCAGTCCGTGCTCGTCCACGTCCACCGGGGCGGTGCTGGTGACGACCGTCTGGCGGACGAACCGGTCGCGGGTGTATCGGAACCGCAGTTGGCGCCGCTCCGAGTCAGCGACCACCGAGACGTCGCGGGTACGCGGCTGCTGGATCTCCGAGGTGTCGGCGAAGTCGGATCCGACGTCCAGCCGGACGGTGAACTCGGCCGGCTCGGCGGAGTGGTTGAGCACGATGATGCGTTCCTGGAAGGATTCGTCGATGGACCGATGCCGGATCAGCGAGACGTCCGTGTCGACGTAGTGGCTGGCCGCCCCGGGCACCAGGAAGAACCGGGTCTCGAAGTACGTCATGTCGTCGCGGGAGAGGGCGTTCAGCCGCTCACCGTCGACCTTGAGCACCCAGTGGGACAGGAACCGGGTGTCGAACGCGAAGTAGCCGATGGGGTCGTGCGGGTCGACGATGATGTCGCCCTGTCCGTCGCTGATGGCGAAGGCGTTCCCCGCCATCACGTACACCCGCTCCGGCCTCATCGGTCACCATCCCGTCCGCTGGCGGGGTCGGCGGCGAGCTGCCGGGCGACCTCGCGAGGGTGCTGGGCGCCCGCCTGGCCGGGAAATATGCGGCGGAACACCACGAAGAGCCGCATGTCGCCCTCGACGGTCATGTCGTTTCGCAGCATCGCCGCGGGGGCGCGCAGCTGCCCGGCGGCCAACCGGTCGAACACCGTCCGGTGCGCCCGCAGGACCAGGTCGGCGTCGTCGGCCGAGCGGCCGACCTCGACGTGCTGGTCGGTGACGGTGAGGTACCAGTGTTGGGTCCAGCCGTCCTGGTACATGTCGAGGCGAAGCGTCCCGTTCAACGTCTCCGGTATCCCGGGACGCCGCTCGGGCGTCAGCGCCAGCAGGTGCTCCACGGCCGTCGTGCCCATCGGTCTCCTCCCCTCGCCCGGTCACCTTCCCAGTGGTGGGGGTGAGTCCGGCTCACCCGCGACGGGTGAGTCCACGGCCTCGGGTCGGGTGAACCCGACGCGGGCGGCTGATCGTGGGCGCGGTCAGCCCGTCTCGATCAGCCCACGGACGTAGGCGGCCTGGCCGACGTGCTGGAGGTCGTCCTCGATGACGCTGACCAGTCGGACCCCGAGCGTCACCGGCGGGTCCCACGAGGTGTCGACCACCCGGTCCAGGTCCTCGGCCCGCAACCCGGCGAGGAACCGCCGGCTACGGGTGTGCACCTCGTCGTAGTAGTCGAGCAGCACCTGCCCGCTCTCCGGCCGGACTGCGGCGACTTGCTCGGGCGTGTGCCCGTATCCGGTGTCGCCCGGGTCGGCGCGGGCCAGGCCGAAGCGGCCCGCCCAGTCACCGGTCACCCAGATCTGCTCGGCGTCGAGCAGTTCGGCCAGGTGGCCGTCCTGGACCCGGGTCAGGTGCCAGACCAGCCAGCCCACCGGGTTGGCGCCGCGATGGGGAGTCTGGCGCAGCTGCTCCGGGCCGAGACCGTGGACCGCGCCGCGGACCAGGTCGGGCAGCCGGTCGTACGTCTCGATCAGCAGGTCGCTCACGTCCATGTCGTACGCCTCCCGAGGATCGCCTTCGCTCCCTGGTACCGCCAGCCATCCCGACCAAACCTGCCCGTTACCGTGATCACGTGGTCGCGGCGTTGGAGCTTTACCTCGACACCGACGCCACCCGTCGGATCCGGGTGCTCTGGGACGCGCTGGAGTCCGAGGGTGTGCAGAGCATGCGGTCCCTGCTGGAGCAGCGGCACCGCCCGCACGTGTCACTCGCGGTGGCGCCCCGGTTCGATCCCGAACGGGTCGGCGAAGCGCTGCGTGGCATGGTGGTCGCGGCGCCGCTGCGGCTGTCGTTCGAGCACGTCGGGCAGTTCGTCGGCCGGGTGCTCTGGCTCGGTCCGACGCCGACCGCCGAGCTGCTCACGCACCACCGGCAGGTGCACGCCCGGCTCGCGGCGGCCGGCGTCACCCTGGTCGAGCACTACCAGCCGGGGCGCTGGGTGCCACATTGCACGCTGTCGATGCGGGTGCCGAACGCGCTGATGGCCGCCGCCGTACGACGTTGCCTGGAGATGCTGCCGCTGGAGGCGACGGTCGTCGGCGCGGCGCTCACCGACCACGCTCGCGGCATCTCCTGCCCCCTGCCCTGAGCACCCCGCCGCCCTCGACCGACCGGGACCTGCGGCGATCTGCCCACCCGCTCGACGAGGGGGCGGGCAGGTCGCCGGGGAGCCTGGTTCGGGACGACACGAGTCGGGTAATGGGAAACCGCGTGTGCAGACGCTCCCTGGCGTGGGATCGTTCGAGTGAGCCGTGTCACAGGCCGGCGTGCGGGCCGCGAGGGGGCGGGATCCGCCCACCTGCCGCCCACCGCCGCTGTCGGTGGGCTCCGAGGGGTCACGGCTGCAAGAGAGAGGCATCGCCATGCAGGCTCAACGCAGCGCGCCACCGGTCGAATCGAGCCAGACCAGCGAAGACGCGCAGGTCGCCGGCACCACCGGACCTTCCACCCCCCTCTCGATCTGGGCCGCCGCGGCCCTGCTCGGCAGGATGGGCGCCGACGAGGACGACATCGAGGACGAGCGCCACATCCTGCGCGGTTTCGAGTAGCGGGCACGGCTCTCGGAACGCGACGCGGCGTCCACGAGATCCGACCATGGTCCGCGTGCAGATCGACGATGATCCGTTACCCGGATCGACGATGGCCCGTGCGCGGATCGACGCCGGCCCGCGCCCGGATCGGCGATGGCTTGCGCCTGGATCACAGCCAGCCGCGCCGCTTGAAGATCAGGTAGAGGGTGCCGCAGACGAGCGCCATCAGCGCGATCGCGAAGAGGTACCCGAACCGCCAGCGCAACTCCGGCATGTGCACGAAGTTCATGCCGTAGACCGTGCCGATCAGGGTGGGTGCGAACAGGATCGCCGCCCACGAGGAGACCTTCTTCAGCTCCTCGTTCTGGGCGTAACTGGCCGCGGTGAGGCTGCGCATCTCCTCGTTCTGCTGCTGTGAGACCAGGGTGGCGTTGACCGTGAGGATGTTCTGCAACAGGTGGCGGAAGCTGTCCACCCGTTCCACCACCTGGGTCAGGTGGTCGTTGACGTCCCGCAGGTAGCGCTGCAGCTCCTCGTCGGTGCCGTACTTGCCGGAGCCCGCCGCGAGCGCGTTCAGCACGCCGAGCAGCGGTCGGGCGGCCCGCTGGAACTGGATCACCTCGCGGCTCAGCTCGTAGATGCGCCGGCTCGCGTTGGGGTCGCCGCCGAAGACCTCCGTCTCGATCTCGTCGATGTCGTGTTCCAGTCCCGCCACGACCGGGGCGTACCCGTCGACCACCTGGTCGAGGATCGCGTAGAGCACGGCCTGCGGACCACGGGCCAGCATCCCCGGTTCACCCTCCATCCGGCCCCGGACGGTGGCGAGGTCGGGCGCCTCGCCGTGCCGGACGGTGATGACGAAGCCCGGGCCGATGAACAGGTGCACCTCGCTGAACTCGACCTCCTCGCGTACGTCGACGTAGCGGGCGGCGCGCAGCACGATGAAGAGAGTGTCCCCGTACCGTTCGAGCTTGGGGCGCTGGTGGGCGTTGATCGCGTCCTCGACCGCGAGGTCGTGCAGCCGGAACTCCTGCGCGAGGGAGAGGATCTGCTCGCGGCCCGGCCGGTAGAGCCCGATCCAGGCCATCCCGTCGTCCAGTTCCTGGAGGCAGCGGTACGTGTCGGCGAGGGTGGGCGGCGAGGCGTGCCGGTGTCCGTGGGCGTAGACGGCGCTGTCGACCAGCCCTCCGGGGCCGCTCTGCGGCTCCTGCGGCCACCACCCGCCCGGCTCGTGCTCGTGTTCGTCGAGGCGGCGGCCGAAGCCGCCCTCCTCCTCCGGGAGGTGACCGTCGCCGACCATGAACACCTCCCCCACTGCTGCCCGGCGGACGGCACGGGCGGCGCCCCGCTCACCACGCCGGCCGGGTCGCTCTACATCCCCACCTTCCGGCCACCGAAACCGCCCGCCCGGCCGCTCAGGCGAGCAGCGAGCCGCCGTCGACGGTGATGATCGTGCCGGTGACGAACGAGTCGGCCATGCAGAACAGATAGGCCGGGGCCACGTCGTCGACCTCGCCCACCCGGCCCAGCGGAACCGCGTCGGCGGTCTGGCGGTACAGCTGTTCCCGGACCTCCTCGTCCATCCCGCCCCAGAGAGGGCTGCGGACGACGCCGGGACGGACGGCGTTCACCCGGATGCGGCGGGGGGCCAGCTCCACGGCGAGTGCCCGGGTGAGCGCTTCGGTCGCCCCGCAGATGCTGGACGCCACCGACCAGCCCGGTCCGGGGCGGCTACCCGCGGTGCCGGTGGTCAGGGTGATGGAGCCGCCGTCGCGAAGGTACGGCGCCGCGGCCTGCACCGCGCCGAGCGCGCCGAAGTAGCGCAGCGCGAAGAACTCGCGGGCCCGCCCCAGGTCGAGCTCGGCCAGCGGCATGAGCGCCAGCGGCTCGCCGGCGGTGTAGGCGAGGTGGTCGAGCACGGTGCCGCTGTCGGCGAGCCGGGCGAAGAGCCGACCCACCGCGGCCGCGTCGGTCAGATCGACCGCGTGGCCGCGGGCGCTTTCCGGCAGTTCGGCGAGTGCCCGATCGACGCTGGCCGGGTTGCTGGAGACGACGGTGACGGTGGCCCCGGCGGCGCCCGCCGCGCGCGCCGTGGCGAGGCCGATGCCGGAGGTGCCGCCAAGAACGACGACGTGCTGGGAGCCGAGGTCTTGTGATGCCACTGTGTGCCCTTCTCGCGAATGTCCTGGCACCACCCTGCGCGCCGGAGCGACCCGGCGTCCAAGACCTCTGTGGCCTCCTGTGATACCCGTAAGGTATTGACATGCCCGCCGACCTGGACCTCCGGAAGCTGCGGTACTTCCTCGCCGTCGCCGAGCACCGGCACTTCGGCCGGGCCGCCGCCCAGCTGCGGATCGCCCAGCCGGTGCTCTCCCGCCAGATCCGGGCGCTTGAGCGGGAGCTGGGCGCGACCCTGCTGGTCCGCGACCGGCGGCGCACCGAGCTGACCCCGGCCGGCGAACAGCTGCGCGAGGAGGCCGGTCCGCTGCTGGCCCGGGCGACCCGCCGTGCAACGGCGGGTCGCCGCGACCGCCCGCGGTGGCGCCGGCACCTTCACCGTGGGGTTCATGCCCGGCCTCACCGTCACCGGGGAGGTGCGCGCCCTGCGCGAGGCCAACCCCGGGCTGGACGTCGAGGTGGTCCGCACCAGCTGGGACACCCAGACCGAGGTCATCCGGGACGGCCGTGTCGACGTCGGATACGTCCGGCTTCCGATCGACGAGCGTGATCTGGCCCTGGAGCCACTGTTCGAGGAGGCCCGGGTGGTCGTGGTGCCCGCCGACCATCCGCTGGCCGGCCGGCCACGGGTCGGCATCGAGGAACTCGGGGGCGAGCAGCTCCTGCAGAACCCGGCGGCGGTCCCGGAGTGGCGGGGCGACCCCCACCGGCGGGGCACCCGGCCCGCGACCGAGACGCCGGCGCTGACCGTGGAGGAGAAGCTGGAGTACGTGGCGGCCGGGCGCGGCATCATCGTGCTGCCGCTGTCCACGGCCCTCTTCTACAGCCGACCCGACGTCACGCACAGCGTCGTACACGACATCGACCCCAACCGGGTCTGCCTCGCGTGGGCCGCGGACAGCCGCAGCCGCCTGGTGCGGCAGTTCTTGACCATCGCCGTGGAGACGCACCGGCTCGGCACGCCGCGCCATGGGTGACGGGGGCGTTAGCCATCTCACTTCACACCGCGAAAGTTTGCCGGAGCTGAAAGTTCTACCTAGGTTGTCCGGGTGACCGCCCATCCCGCTGTGCAGACCGTCGGACTACGGGACCGCAAGAAGCAGCAGACCCGCGACGCGCTGGCCACCGCCGCGCTGCGCCTGGTCGCCGAACGCGGGCTCGAACAGGTGACGGTCGAGGAGATCAGCGCGGCGGCGGACGTCTCCTCGCGGACGTTCTTCAACTACTTCCCCTGCAAGGACGACGCCCTCGTCGCCGACCACTCCGTCGACAGCGCCCGTTTCCTGACCCGGCTGGCCCAGGTGCCGCCGGAGGTGCCCGCACTCGCGGCCGTACGCTCGGCCCTCGGCGAGATGATCGACCGGATGCAGGCCGACCGCGAGCGCTGGCTGCTACGGATGGTGGTCATCGAACGGAACCCCGCCCTGCTGCCCCGCCTGGTCGCCGCCGGCGTCGAAACGGAACGGACGATGACGGAACTGCTCGCCGACCGCGTCGGCGTACCTCCTGATCATCATTTTCCGGCCCTGCTCGCCGCCGTGGCCGGCGCCGCCTTCCGGTCGGTCATGCTCCGCTGGGCCGCCGGCGACGGGGCCCGCTCCCTGTCCGACCTGGTGGACGACGCGTTCGAGACGCTCGCCGCCGGCCTGCCGGATCCGCACCCGGCACCCTGACCTCCATCCCTTCCGTACCGACGAGTTAAGGAACCCGATGTCCGCACCCACCGCGCCGATCGACGCGGTCGAGGCCGCCCCGGCACGCATGTCCCCGCGGGAGGTCCTGCAGGCCCTCTCCGGACTGATGGTCGGCATGTTCGTGTCGATCCTCGCATCCACGGTCGTCGCGAACGCACTGCCGCGCATCATCGCCGACCTGCATGGCAGCCAGACGGTCTACACCTGGATCGTCACCACCGAACTGTTGGCCATGACGGCGACCGTGCCCCTCTGGGGCAAGCTGGCCGACCTCTACAGCAAGAAGCTGCTCATCCAGTCGTCCCTGGCGCTCTTCGTGATCGGCTCGCTGATCGCCGGCTTCACCCCGAACGTCGAAGTGCTGCTGATCAGCCGGATCGTCCAGGGCGTCGGCGCGGGCGGCATGACCGCCCTGGCCACGATCGTCATGGCGGCCATGATCCCGCCGCGGGAGCTCGGCCGGTACGCCGGCATCTTCGGCGCCGTCTTCGGCGTCGGCACCATCGCCGGACCGCTGATCGGCGGTGTCCTGGTCGACACGTCCTGGCTCGGCTGGCGCTGGTGCTTCCTGATCGGCGTCCCGTTCACCCTGCTGTCGATCTTCCTGCTCCAGCGGACGCTGCACCTGCCGGTCACCCGGCGCAAGGTACGCATCGACTGGCTCGGCGCGCTCCTGATCACGACCGGCGTCTCGCTGCTGCTGATCTGGTCGTCCCTGGCCGGCAACAAGTTCGCCTGGGCGTCCGGCTGG
The DNA here is from genome assembly GCF_040606825.1 of Micromonospora sp. NPDC005367. Taxonomy (NCBI): domain Bacteria; kingdom Bacillati; phylum Actinomycetota; class Actinomycetes; order Micromonosporales; family Micromonosporaceae; genus Micromonospora; species Micromonospora sp. NPDC005367. The sequence goes on from NZ_JBEXFP010000024.1 coordinate 45,993, forward strand.
AGCGCGCTGATGGTCGTCGGCGGCGTCGTCCTGCTGGCCGTCGCGGTGTTCGTGGAGTCCCGGGCCGCCGAGCCGATCATCCCGTTGAGGATCTTCCGGAGCCGGACGGTCTCGCTGGCCACGGTGGCCAGTGTCCTCGTCGGCGTGGCGATGTTCGGCGGCACGGTCTTCCTGTCGCAGTACTTCCAGATCTCGCTCGGCAAGACGCCGACCGTGGCCGGCCTGATGAGCCTTCCGATGATCTTCGGTCTGCTCGTCTCGTCGACGGTCGCCGGTCAGCTCATCACCAAGTACGGGCGCTGGAAGATGTTCCTCGTCGCCGGTGGTGCGATCATGACCGCCGGCATGGTCCTGCTCGGCACCATCGACGCGCGGACCAGCGTCGTCGTGCTGTCGATCTACATGGCCGTGCTCGGCATCGGCGTCGGCATGCTCATGCAGAACCTGGTGCTGGCGGCCCAGAACGACGTCCCGGCCCAGGAACTCGGCGCGGCCACCTCCGTGCTGACGTTCTTCCGCAGCATGGGCGGCGCCATCGGCGTCAGCGCACTCGGCGCCGTGCTCGCCAACCGGATCACCACCCTGATGTCCGAGAAGCTGGGGCCGGCCGCGTCCGGCGGCGGCTCGACCAACGAGGTCCCCGACCTCACCAAGCTGCCCGAGCCGGTGCTGCGGATCGTGCAGGACGTCTACGGCATCGCCACCGCCGACCTGTTCCTGATCGGCGCGCCGCTGGCACTGCTCGCGATGGTCGTGGTTCTCTTCATCAAGGAAAAGCCGCTGCACACCCTTAGTGGTGACGAGCGGCGGGCCCAGGAGGAGGCCGCCCAGGCGGCCGCCATGTCTCACTGACAACCCCCACCGGGACGGGGTCCCGCGGCGCCGGCACCGCGCCGCGGGACCCTTCAGGGCCACGAATCGTCGGTCACCTCGGGGTCGCGAAGGCACTCAGTGTGACGACCGTGCCCTCGGCAGAGGTATCGATGGTGACGTCCGCACAGAGCCGTTGCACCAGCCAGAGTCCCCGACCGCCGAGCGTCTGCGGCGAGGGCAGGCGAGGGGAGACATCGGCGGACATGCCGCCGCCATGATCGCGTACGGTGACCACCACCGCACCCAGGCCCACTTCGATGGTGACGTCGGCGGTGCCTCCACCGTGCTGGATCGCGTTGATCACCACCTCGTTGACGGCGATGGTGAACTGGTCCGCGCTGTCGGAGTCCAGGCCGGCGTTCACTGCCGCGTCGGTCACCCGGTGCCGGACGGCCGCGACGCCGGGTGCCGTGACACCGCGTACGGTCGCCACCGCCGGACGCGAATCCGGCTGGTCGGCTGATGTCACATCCACAAGGTCCTCACCGCCGGAGCCTAACCACCACCGGCGTTCTTCGCCCGAGGCGTCACGATGCCGGTGACTCACTATAAAGTCGGCACGTTCCCCCAGTCCGGGACCCGAGAGGAGAAGGGCGTGCCGCTGTCGAACCCCGACCATCCTGACGCCGAGGGTGTCACGGTGACCGCGCGGGGTGAGATCGACCTCTCCACCGCCGACGACCTGCAACACGAGATCGAGGCGGCCATCGCCAGCAGCGCCTCGGCGGTCACCGTCGATCTCGCCGAAGTCACCTTCCTCGACTCGGCCGGGATCAACGCCCTGCTCAAAGGGCGGCGACTCGCCGACGACCAGCGCAAGCCGTACCACGTCACGAACGCGCAGGGCATGGTCCGGCAACTCCTGCGGTTGACGGGAGTGTGGGACCACCTCTCCACGCCGGCGGGCGGGTAGTCGCGTTGCGGCGGCGGCGGGCGACACACCCGGTACGATCGGACGCCGGCATGCGGGCCGGTGCCCCGGTGAGGAAGCGACGGTGATGAGCAGCGACACCTCGCACGCCAGCAGTGAGGAGAAGCTCCGGCGACTGCAGGCGGTGACCGACGCCGCGCTGTCCCAGCTCGGCCTGGAGGACCTGCTCGACGAGCTGCTGGAACGCACCCGCGACCTGCTCCACGCCGACACGGCCGCGATCCTGTTGGTCGACCCCAACGGCGAGGAGCTGGTCGCCACCGCCGCGAGCGGCCTGGAGCAGGAGGTCCGCCAGGGCGTACGACTGCCCATCGGCCGCGGATTCGCCGGCTCGGTCGCCGCCCGCGGCGAGCCGCTCATGATCGAGCACATCGACCGGACCAACGTCGTCAATGCGATCCTGCTCACCCGCGGGGTGGCCTCCGTCCTGGGCGTGCCGATGCTCAACGGTTCCCAGGTCATCGGCGTCCTGCACGTCGGCACGCTGACCCCGCGACGGTTCACCACCGACGACGTCGACCTGCTCCGGCTGGTCGCCGACCGGGCCAGCCTGGCCACCCAGGCCCGACTGTCGCGGCTCGACCGGGCCGCCGCGGTGGCGCTGCAACGCAGCCTGCTGCCCGCCCGCCCGCGGACGGTGCCCGGACTCGACGTGGCCGCACGCTACGTCCCCGGCACCGCGGTCGGGGTCGGCGGCGACTGGTACGACCTGTTCCCACTGCCGTCCGGGCACGTCGGGGTCGCCATCGGCGACGTCGCCGGCAACGGCCTGCGCGCGGCCGTCGTCATGGGGCGCATCCGCAGCGCGCTGCGGGCGTACGCGCTGGAGAGCGACGAACCCGCCGACGTGCTCACCCGCCTCGACCGTAAGGTGCAGCTCTTCGAGCCCGGCGCCATGGCCACCGCGATCTACGCCGTCCTGGACCCCACACTGCGCAGCCTCACCATCGCCAGCGCCGGGCACCTGCCCCCGCTTGTCGCCGAGCCGGGCGAGGGCACCCGGCTCATCCCGGTCGAACCGGACCTTCCGCTCGGCGCGTACCCCGGCGCTCCCCGGCACAGCACCCGCACCGAACTGGCGCCCGGTGGCTGCCTCTTCCTCTACACCGACGGGCTCATCGAACGACGCACCCGCCCGCTGGACGTGGGGATCGACCTGCTGCTCCGGTCGCTGACCTGCCAGCCGGCCGACGCGATGTGCAGCACCGCGATGGCCACCCTGCTGGCCGAGGAGGAAGCCACCGACGACGTCGCCGTCATGGCCGTACGGCGTACCGACGGCGCGGCCTGACCGCCACCGGCGGACCTTGGGCGTGCGGCGGCGCCGGCCGCCCGCCCAGCGGTTTGCCGCCCCCGGCACGCGGGTAGACGCCGCTGTCCGTTCCAGAGAAGGGCGGCGAACGTGCAGAACAACGAGTTCATCGACTCCGTGGCGAAACGGCTGCGGACCTCGCCCGAGCAGGCGACCGCCATCACGCGGGCCACGCTCACCACGCTGGCCGAGCGGATCGAGAGCGGAGAGGCCAAGGACCTCGCCGCCCAACTGCCCGAGGAGTTGCAGGGGTACGCCCACGGGCCTGCCGGCGAGACCGGACGATTCAGCTTCGACTCGTTCATCAACCAGGTCAGCGGGCGGGCCGAGGTGGACGGCTCGACGGCTCGGGACGGTGTACGCGCGGTCTTCGACACGCTGCGCGAAGCGATCCCACCCGGGGCGTACGACGACGTCGTCACCCAGTTGCCCGCCGAATTCTGGCAGCTCACCGACTCCGCCGGCCGGTACGACGGCCCACGCGGAAGCTGACCGGGGACCGGCTCCCACCCTCGACGTCCGGGGCGAGCGGCGGCTCGACGCCGCTCTGCTGCTGGACTCCGGTGACGTCCTCGGCGGGCTCGGCTTTCCCGCTCCCGCCGCACGCGTGGGGCGGCGACCCGCAGCGACGGCGCGGCTGCGCCCGCCGGAGCCGATCCCGATCCTGGCCGACTGATACTCCGAAGGCGGTTGGCTTTACGCCGACGGCCACCTATGGTGGTCGGATGCCACCGGTCGGTAAGGATGCCGCCACCGTCACGACGTTGACGGTGCTTCGCGCTGCCCACCGGCCGGTCCGCACCGCGCTGCCGGGAGGTCGTTTCCTCGGCGCACGCATCGCGCTCACCCTGGCCATCCACGGCCTGCCAAGCCCCGTTCCGGGCCGTGGCCCACCGGCGGAACCGTTCACCCCCAGAAACGGACGCCAAGGGCGAAGCTACACAGCTTCGGCCCTTTTTCTTTTACCCGGACAAGGAGACGTCGCCATGAGCACCGGAACCCACCGGCGAGCCGACCAGGACCGGCTGGACAACCTGCACGCATCCCTCAGCAAGGAGTTCGAGGCCCAGACCACGAGACTGACCGAACTCACCGCCGACACCGGCGACCCGGGCGAGGCCCACACCCGGCAGGCGCTCATCGCCACCACCCGGCAGAGCATCGAGCAGATCGCGGGGGCGCTGCGGCGCGTCGCCGAGGGCACCTACGGGGTCTGCGAGCGGTGCCGGGGCGAGATCCCGGCCGAGCGCCTGGAGATCCTGCCGCACGCCCGCTTCTGCGTGCCCTGCCAGCAGAAGCAGAACCGCTGATCCGTCGTGCGGGTCACGCGGCGCCGGACGCCACGATCGGTCCGCGGACGGCGTGCCCGCCGCCGGGGTGGTGAGGCCACCCCGGCGGCGGATCGGTTCAGCAGCGGGGCACACCCGGGATGTACCCGTCGTGCCCGGTCAGGACGTACGCGTCGGAGACCCAGCGGTTGGTGCCGATCCGGTTCCAGACGTCGGTGGTGCCGTACGGGCCGGTGACGGTGGTGCCCGCGGTCTGGCAGTAGACGCTCACCGTGGCGCCGGGGGCGACGGAGCCGACGACCGGGTACCCGGTGCCGGGGCCGGAGCGCACGTTGAGATTGCCCGACCCGGTGGTGACGGTGCCGGAGCCGATGCCGGTGATGCCGTTGACCAACTGCATGTAGTAGGTCCAGTTCCAGTTCGGACCCGGGTCGGTGTGCGTGGCGTCGGGCACCTCGACGTGCCCGACGATGTGCGCCCGGTCCCGCGGGATGCCGTACTTCGCCGTGAGGCTGCGGGTGAGCGCGGCGGAGGCCCGGTACATCGCGTCGGTGAACCAGGCCGGGTTGTCCACGTACCCCTCGTGCTCGATGCCGATCGACTGCGTGTTGTAGGTCCAGTTGCCGGCGTGCCAGGCGATGTCCTTCTCCCGCACCGACTGGGTGACGGCACCGTCCGAGGAGCGGAACGTGTAGTGCGCGCTGACCTGCGCGGCGGGGTCCTGGAACCAGCTGATCGAGCCGGCGTATGAACCCTGGGTCACGTGGATGACGACCCGGTCGATCTGGTGACTGGCAGGCCGACCGGCCACCGTGTAGTTGCTGGTGCTGGCCGGCGCCCAGGCGGCCGGCGGGTAGTCGGTGCTGAGCGTGCCCAGGTCACCGGCCCGCTCCAGCTTCCCGCGCTGCGGCGTCACGGCTCGGGCCGCCACCGTCTCGCCGCGCTCGGCGGTGAATCCGCCGCGCAGCACGTCGAACACGGCGTCCGCGTAGCGGCGGGCGCTGACCGCCGTGCCCGCGCCGCCGTACCGGGCGACCGGCCCGTACCACCGGGCGAGGTCGTCGCGCGCCGTCGCGGTCAGGCCCGCCTGGTCGGCGTACGCGCGGAGCACGGCGGCCGCGCCGAGCACGTTCGCCGTCGGGTCGGTGCGCAGCGCGACCGGATCCAGCCCGGTGCGGGCGGCGGCCTCGTCGAGCGTGTGCCGCTCCGGGTTGCTCACCAGGTGCATCAGTCCGTACCCACCGGAGGCGCTCACCGAGCCCGCGTTCATGTCCAGCCGCGTCTCCGTGTACCCGATCGTCACGAGCAGGTCGCGGGGCACGTCGTACCGCCTCGCCGCCGTGTCGAAGGCGGCGCCCAGCGGGGTCGACGGCACGCCGACCGGGTCGGCGACCGCCGGCGACCCGGCAGTGGTCGTACCGCCGAGTGCGGTGAGCAGGGCGAGTGCGCCGCCGAGCGCCAGGCGGGCGCGGCGGGAGGTGCCGACTGCGGTCATTGCCACTCCTTTCCACGGTCGGCCACCCGGCGGCAGCCGACGGACACGCCGGTCAGCACCAGCCGTTGAGCGGACCGTTGACGCCGGTCCACAGGTACGCGTCGGAGACCCAACTGCCGTCGCTGAGCCGGTTCCAGAGCGCGGTGGCGCCGTATCGCCCGGTGTGGGTGGTGCCGTTCGCCGAGCAGGAGATCGTCACGGTGGCGCCGTCGCCCAGCGAGCCGACCGCGGCGTACCCGGTGCCGGGACCGGCACGCCGGGTCAGGGTGCCGCCCCCGTTGGCGTCCACCACTGCCTGGTTGAGCCCGAGCGCCCCGTGGTTGTAGATGGCGCCGCCTGCGCCGATCCACGCCGAGCCGTGCCGGGCCCCGCCCTGGTACGCGGAGGCCCCGTTGGCGAACACCCACTTGCCGATGTCGTGGTCGGCCATCGGGACGTACGCGCTGTTCTGCCGTAGCCCGAAGTGGACGTGCCGGCCGTAGGCCGCCCCGCCACAGGTGACGTCGGTGCCGGTGTAGCCGAGGAAGGCACCCTGGGCGACGCTCGCCCCGTTGACCGAGATGTTGCTCCACAGGTGGTAGTAGTCGGTGGAGTAACCGCGGTCGTGGATCACTCGGATCCAGCCCTGGCACATGGTGTACGCGGCACCGGCACGGGCGGCGCGAACCACCTGGTCGCCGCCGGCGAGGTCGACGGAACTGTAGGGCGATTCGCTGCCGCCCCAGCCGTGCGGGCCGCTGGTCAGCGTCCACGTCTGCCCGACCGCGAACGGCAGGGCCATGCCGGTGCGGTAGTCGCCGCCCGCGTAGAGAGGGGCCGGCGGGTTGCCGAAGGCCGCCTTCTCCTGGCTCGTCACCAGGGGCGACGCGGTGGCGAGGGCGGCGAACTCCGCCTCGCCGTCGAACGCGACCCGCCATGCGCCGCGCTCGGCGCGGGCGACGAAGATCGCGCCGGTGGGATGCGCGTCCACCTTCGATGGCGCCAGGGCCACCGCTGTCCCGAAGGCCCACCCGGCACCGCTGCGGTCGACCGTGATCCGCGTCTGCGCCGCCGTCGTCGCCGCCGACCCGACGGTGGTGAGCAGCTTGCCGGTGACCGCGATGGTGAGGGAGTCGGTGTCCGGTGCCGCGGCGACCGGCGGGGTGACGGTGGTGGCCGCCGCGGCTGCCGGCGCGGCCGCGAGCAGCAGCCCGGTGACCGTCAGCAGGGCCAGCACCGCGTCACTGGCTCGTCGTCGACTGTGCATCATCGTGACCTCAAATCGATGCTTATGGATATAACCGAAGATTGTTGTGTCACAAAGCATCGAAGTCAATCGCTGCGGAGAAGCTTTCCTACATCCGCCAGGACGGTATGCGCGGCGGGTCGCGTGGCCATGTCGTACCGGCCGGGCAGGATTGCCCGCGGAGGCATCGGCTCGACGTGGGGACGTGCGATGGCATACGGCTACTTCAACTCGATGAGAACCAGCCCGGGGCACCGCGACGAGGTGGTGGCGATCCTGCTGGAGGGCGCCGACGGCCTGCGTGCAGCCGGTTGCCGGCTCTACGCCGTGGGGGTGGCGGAGGACGACCCGGACCTGATCCGGGTCAGCGAGATCTGGGACTCGAAGGAGCACCACGACCGGTCTCTCCAACTGCCCGAGGCGAAGGCCGCCATCGCCCGGGCCATGCCCCTGCTCACCGGCGAGTTCGCGAGCCAGGAGATGACCGTCGTGGGCGGCCTCGGCGTGTGACGACCGCCCGGACGGCCGTCGCCGGGCGCCGCGCCGCTGAGCCGGCACCGCGCCGGTCCGCTCCGCCGCACCGCCCACCGCCGGTCCGCTCCGCCGCGCGTTAACGCCGCCGGTCCGCTCCGCCGCGCCCTAACGCCGCCCGGCGGCCGAGCCGACCGGAGGCACGCTCACCCGCCGGCGGGCGAGCCGAGCGACCCTCACACGCCGCGGGACCGCAGCGCCCGGATCGACCAGTCGAGCACCGGCGCCAGACTGTCGGTCGCCGGCCAGTCGTTGACCACCGAGAGCAGTCGCAGGTACCGCTCGCGGCTCGGGTCGCTCGCCGCATCGAGCCGGGCCAGCAGCCGACGCCGTGACGACAGGTCGTCGGGACGAGCGCACAGCCGCGCGTACCGCCCGGTCATCGCGGCGACCACGGTGTCCGCGCCGGGCGAGTCCGGTTCGACCGCGGCTGCCAGAGCCGGTCCGACCTCGGCACGAACGATCGCCACCGCGTCCGGGCGCGCCACGGTGGCCGCGCCGTCGGCGCGGTCTGCCGCGTACTGTTCCGCCAGGCGTCGCATCCCGGCACAGAAGTCCCGGTCCTGGGCGAGTTCGGCCAGCTCGATCCACGCCTCGACCTGCTCGTCCTCCGGGTCGTCGGGCAGCTGCGGGGTCAACGAACGGCGCAGACCGGCGAAGGCGGGGTCGGTGTCCACCCCGCCGAACACGGCGTCGAGGAAGTCGCCCACCAGGCGCTCGCGCTCCTCCTCGGTGAGCGTGGCCAGCTTGTGCATCAGTTCCATCCCCTCGGTCGTGAATTCGTGTCTGGCGACCATCACGAGCACCGCTCGGCGCAGCCGCAGCAACCGGATCTGGACGGCGAGGGCGTCGGCGTGCGCCGCGGCGACCTCGGCGAGCGGGATCTCGCGATCGACGATCCGGCCGATCGTCGGAAGGTCGAGTCCGAGCCCGCGCAGCGTCCGCACCATCTCCAGCCGGGCGAGCGCCTGCACCCCGTACCGTCGATGACCGGCCGGGCTACGTCCGGTCGGCGGCACGATGCCGCGGTCGGCGTAGAACCGGATGGTCTTCACCGTCAACCCGGTACGGCGGGCCAGCTCACCGATCGAGTACCGCGTGTCGCCGTTCATGCCCTCCACCTTCGCGCCTCCCCTCGGGGGAGATGCAAGTACCCGTCCCGTCGGGGCGTCCGGCCGGGCTGACCGCGTCGACCCGGACACCGTGCGAGCCGTACTCGGCGACCCACGACCTGGTGAGCAGCACGAGCGCCGCCTTGCTCGACCCGTACAGGCCGAAGCCCGGGCCGCCGAACTCGGCGACCATGGTCGGCACGTTGACGATCGCGCGGTGGCCGGATACGGGTCGGCCAGGTCGGCGAGCGGGCCGGACAGCAGGTCGGCGGGGCGCTCCAGCGGGATACCGAGCCGGAGCCGGGCCTCACCTGGCCCGGTGTGCCGGGTGACGGCCGCCGGCGCCTGGTCGTACCGGGCGAGCACCGCGCGGGCCTCGGTGAGCAGCGTCGCGCCCGCTTCGGTGGCCTGGACCCCGGTGCTGCTGCGGACGAGCAGCTGCACGCCGAGCTGCCGCTCGAGGCCGTTCATCTGCGTCACCGCGGCCGGCGGCGGATTGGACGAGGCCGCCACCGCCGCAGCCCTGCTGCGCCACCAGTACGAACGGCTGTGACAGTTCGGACGGTCCGGGCGGGTGATCGTCGTCATGCGACTGCCGTCCCGCTGCCCGCGTAGATTCTGTGCCGCCGGGCCGGCGTCACCAGGACGTCGCCTGGGCTCCGGAGGATGGCATGACGGGTTTGGCGCAAGCACCGTTGCGGGTGGCGTTGCTGGGTTACGGGCTGGCGGGCCGGGTGTTCCACGCCCCGCTGATAGCCGCGACCGCGGGGCTGCGGCTGCACGCCGTCGTGACCCGAGATCCGGAGCGGCGGCGGCAGGTCCGGCAGGATCACCCCGACGCCCGCCTGGTCGACGACGCGGAGCTGCTGTGGCGCTCGCCCGAGGCGCTGGACCTGGTCGTGGTGGCCACCCCGAACCGGCAGCACGTCGCGATGGCCCGGGCGGCGTTGGCCGCCGGCCTGGCCGTGGTGGTCGACAAGCCGCTCGCCGCCACCGCCAGCGAGGGACGGGAACTGGTCGACGAGGCGGCTCGGCGGGGCGTACCGCTGACCGTCTTCCAGAACCGCCGCTGGGACGGGGACTTCCTGACCGTCCGCCGCCTCGTCGAGCAGGGCGAGCTGGGACGGGTCACCCGCTTCGAGTCGCGGTTCGAACGCTGGCGGCCGACGATCAAGCCGGGCTGGCGGGAGAACGCCGCCCCGGACGAGGCCGGCGGCGCGCTCTACGACCTGGGCGCTCACCTCATCGACCAGGCGGTGCAGCTCTTCGGGCCGGCCTCCCACGTCTACGCCGAGGTGGATCGCCGGCGTGCGGGCGCGCAGGTCGACGACGACGCGTTCGTGGCGCTGACCCACGCCGGCGGGGTCCGCTCCCACCTGTGGATGAGCGCCGCCGCCCCGCAGCTCGGCCCGCGGTTCCGCGTCCTCGGTGATCGCGCGGGCTACACCACGTACGGGCTGGACCCGCAGGAGGACGCGCTGCGCGAGGGCGGCCGGCCGGGCGACACCGGCTGGGGCGAGGTCGCTCCCGAGCGGTACGGCCAGTTCGGCGTCGACGGTGACCTGCGGCCGGTGCCGACCGAGCCGGGCCGCTACCAGAGCTTCTACGAGCAGGTGGTGACCGCGCTGCGCGGCGGTGGGCCGATGCCGGTGGACGCGCGGGACTCGGTCGACACCGTCTCGCTGATCGAACTGGCGCACCGTTCCTCCGCGGAGGGTGCGGTCCTTCCCGTACCGCCCTCGACGGCGCGCTGACCAACGGTCCGGCCGGGCTCGCGGTACCGTGCCCCGGTCGGGCGGGCCGTGGCCACGGGAGGTGCCGGGATGACCGTCGAAACGCGGGTGTCACCGGCCGCCGGAGCGCTGCCACTGGACTACTACCTGCTGCTCGACCGACCGGACGGGCCCGCTGAGCGCGCCGAGGCGGTCGTCGTCGAGGAGTTCGTCCGCGCGCCCGACTGGTGGACGGTCGGGCTGGGCAGCGCGCTCTGGACGCCGGCGGCCGGCTGGCGGAGTTCCGCGTCGGTCGGCCGGGCCATGCGCGCTGCGCCGGAGGTGCGCGCCCGGGTCCGACCGGTCGCGCGGGACGCCGCCGACCGCACCCACCGGCGGCTCGGCGGTGGGCCGCTGCCCGACGAGCGGGAGCTGCGCACCCACCTGCACGACCGTCAGGTCTTCCCGGCCGCGGCACCGCTGCGGCTGGGCGACACACAGCCACCGGACGGCTGCCACGAGCGGCGGGTGTACCGCGTCCTGTTCGTCGGCGAGCTGCCCGCGGACCGGATGGCCGGGCTCGCCGCCCGCTGGCGGCCGGCCGGTGCCCCCGGCGGCGGCATGCCCGCCGGCCACGGCAGCTCCGGCGACGACCGATTCAGCTGGACGATGCGCCGGATCGGCGGGGGCGTCGCCTGGGCGGTCGACCTGACCGTGGAACTCGCCCAAGCCGTCGACGCCACCGTCGGGCCGGTGCTGCACGAGCTGACCTCCACCGTGCGCCTGGCCGGGCTCATTCCGGTGACCACCGAACGGTTCAGCTGACCGTCGAGGAGGCCCCGCCTCGACCGGCGGGAATCGTGGCAGCCGGGTACCGCGCCAGGGCGGTGCCGGTCAGTCGCCGGAGCCGCTCCGGTCGGCCGCCAGCGGTCCGAAGGCGTCCCGTACCAGACGGTTCGCCTCCTCCTGTGCCACTCCGGTGGCCACGAAAAGGTCGCTGGTGGTGGTCCGGACCTGGGCGACCACCACCGAACCCGAGAAGCCCACCCCGGCGCGGTAGGCGGCGCCCGCCCCGGTCACGGCACGCAGTGCCGTTCTGCGCGCCGCGTCGGGTTCGTGGCCGGTGGCGAACTCCCGGCGGAGCAGCCGCGTCGCCTCCGCCAGCGCGGACACCGCCTCCGGGAGGGTGTCCGGGATCGGCTCGGCGTCCCCGATCAGGGTCACCGTGCGGCGAATCAGCGTTCCGCTGTTGCGCATGGCCCGGTCGATCGGCTCCGCCGCCCGTGCGTACCGGCTCACCGGACCCTGCCGGCTGTCCCAGCGCACCGGGGAGAGCGTGCTCGTCTCCCGCGCGGCCTGCGCCGCCTCGGTGAGCGCCGCGATCTCCTGCTTGTTGTCCCGAAGTCGGTCGAGGGCCGCCTGTGCGGCCGGCCCGTCGCGCCGCCGCAGCGCGTCTGCCGTGACATCGAGTTGCTCGGCGAGCAGGCAGAGCGCCGGCGCGGCCGCCCGATTGATCAGCCGCAGCGGATGCAGCGGCAGCAGGACCGCGGTGACCGCCAGCGACACCGCGCCGCCGACGAGAGCGGCCACGAACCGCGGGAACTCCAGGTTCTCCACCATCGGGCTCAGCGTGCCGATGAGGACGGCCGTGGCGGCGGACTGCACCATGACCGCCGGGCTGCCGCCGAGCAGCACCGCCGCGACGATGGACAGCACCACGATCAGACCGAGCTGCCACGCCCCCGTCCCGACCAGGTAGATCAGCGCGTCGCCGATGAGCACGCCGACCGCCACCCCGACGATCAGTTCGACCGTACGGCGCAACCGCTGGCCGACCGACGCGGCCAGGGCGATCACCGCGGAGATCGGCGCGAAGAGGGGCTGCGGGATGTGCAGCAGACCGTCGGCCACCCACCACGAGATGCCCGCGGCCAGACCGGCCTGCACCGCCAGCCCGCCGCTGGCGCGTACCCGTCGCAGCCGTTCGCCCACCCGTGCCCTGCTGCGCAGCGTGGCCAGGGCCCGGCCGTACGCCGCGGCGGCGCGCGGCTCGCCGTCGTCTCTGCGGGCGCTGGTGTCGGCCACGGCCGCATCTACCCTGTGCCGCCCCGCCCAACCGTCACCGCTTCGGGCAGTCCGCCGCTCGTCGTCCCGTCGGTCCGGGCGCGGCCGCCACGGCGGCGGATTCCGGACGTGGCCGCGAGCCGGTCGATGCCGATCCCGGACCTCGGCCGCCCGGCCGGCGAGACCGGCGCGGGTCGGCCCCGCCGGTTCCCGCCGGGCCTAAGCGACAATGCCCCTGTGCGGTTCGGCATCCTGGGTGCGACCGAGGTCTACCCGGCCGACGGTCGCCGACTCACCATCGGCGGGGCGCGGCTGCGGGCGCTGCTCGCGCTGCTGCTGCTCGACGCCGGCCGCGTGGTGCCCCGGGAACGCCTGATCGACGGTCTCTACGGCGCCGACCCGCCCGCTCGGGCCGCGAACGCACTCCAGTCCCAGGTGTCCCGGTTGCGTCACCTGCTGTCGTCCGGGCCGGTCGATCCGGTGGAGTTCCACCCGGCCGGCTACCGGCTCGCGGTCGATCCGGACGACGTCGACGCGCACCGGTTCACCCGCCTGGTGGACGCCGGTCGGCTCGCGCTCGCCGCGGGCGATCACGTCCGGGCCGTCGGGGAACTGCGCGAGGCGCTCGCGCTGTGGCGCGGCGAACCGCTCGCGGACGTGACCGACGCCCCGTTCGCGTCCGCCCACGCGGCCCGGTTGCGGGACCGCCGACTGACCGCGACCGAGGACCGCATCGAGGCGGAACTCGCCCTGGCCGGCGCCCCGGAGGCCGTCCGGCCGCTGGTGACCGAGCTGCGGGAACTGATCGCCGCCCACCCGCTGCGGGAACGGCTGCACGGCCAGCTGATGCGCGCGCTGCACGCCGACGGCCGCCGGGCCGAAGGGCTCGCCGTCTTCGCCGACCTGCGTCGACTGCTCGCCGACGAACTGGGCACCGACCCCTCCGCCGAGCTGGTGGCCCTGCACACGGCGCTGCTGCGCGACGCGGCCGATGCCGCGCCGGTCCCGCCGCGGCTACCGCCCCTGCCCGGCCAGCTGACCAGCTTCGTGGGGCGGGAGGAGGAGCTGCGCCGCCTGGCGAAGCTGCTCGCCGAGGCCCGGCTAGTCACGCTGCACGGCCCGGGTGGCGTCGGGAAGACCCGGCTGGCCGTGGAGACCGCCGGGCGGTACGACGGGGACGTGTGCCTGGTCGAGCTCGCCGCGCTGCCGCCAGGCGCGGAGGTGGCCCCGGCGGTGCTGGCCGCCCTGAACCTGCGCGACACCGCGCTACGCGTACCGGGTGGGCCGCGCGACGCCACCGAACGGCTCGTCGCGGCGCTCGCCGACCGGCGGTTGCTGCTGGTGCTCGACAACTGCGAGCACGTGATCGACGACGCCGCCCGATTCACCGCCCGGCTGCTGGGCATCGCCTCGTCGGTACGGGTGCTGGCCACCAGCCGCGAGCCGCTCGGGCTGACCGGTGAGGCGCTCTGCCCGGTGCTCGGCCTGCCCGTACCGCCGGACGGCACCGAACCCGAGCAGGCACACCGGTACGCCGCGGTACGGCTGTTCGCCGACCGCGCCGCCGACGTGGCACCCGGGTTCACCGTCGAACCCGGCACCGTGACGGAGGTGCTGCGGATCTGCCGTACCCTCGACGGCCTTCCGCTCGCCATCGAGCTGGCCGCGGCGCGGCTGCGGGCGCTGCCCGTCGCGGAGGTCGCGGCCCGGCTGGACGACCGGTTCCGGCTGTTGAACCGGGGCAGCCGGGGTGCCGCGCCCCGGCACCAGACCCTGCGTGCGGTGGTGCGCTGGAGCTGGGACCTGCTGGACGAGCCGGAGCGGCGGCTGGCCCAGCGGCTCAGCGTCTTCGCCGGCGACTCCGACCTGGCGGCAATCGAGCGGATCTGCGCGCCGCTCGGCGCCGAGGTGCTCGACGTGCTGACCGGCCTGGTGGAGAAGTCCCTCGTCGAGGCGGGCGACGGCCGCTTCCGGATGCTGGAGACCGTACGCGCGTTCGCCGCCGAACGGCTGGCCGAGGCGGGCGAGGCGGATCAGCTCCGTCGCGCCCACGTGGCGTACTTCCTCGACCTCGCCCGGGCCGCTGACGCGGGCCTGCGCGGCCCCGCACAGCTCGACTGGCTGCGCCGGCTGGACGCAGACCGCGACGACCTGCACGCCGCGCTGCACCGGTCGATCGCCGGCGGCGACGTCACGAGCGGGCTGCGGCTCGTCGCCGCGTTGGCGTTCTACTGGTGGCTACGCGGGCTGCGCGGCGAGGGTGCCGCGCTCGCCGTCCGGCTGGTCGACCGGCTCGACGGTCCACCCGCCGGGCTCGCCGAGGAGTACGCGCTCGGTCTGCTGGTCGCCGCGTTGGGGGTCTCCGGCGGGGAGAACCGGACGGACGTCGGCACGGCCGGTGACATCCTCTGGAGCCTGGGACGCCCCCCGCGGCACCCGTTCCTGCTCTACCTGTCCGGGATGACGGCCGGTCCCCCGTCGCGGCAACGGATGTCGGTGCTGCTCTCCGTGGAGAAGCGGCGCGCCATGCTCGGCACCGACGCGTGGAGCGAGGCGCTCGGCTCACTCGGCGTCGCACTGGTGTGGCTGCTCGACGGCCGGTACGACGAGGCCCGGGCGGAGCTGACGACCGCGTTCGACGGGTTCCGGGCCATCGGCGAACGGTGGGGCATGATCCTGGCGCTCACCACCCTCGGCGAGGCTGCCTACCGGGCCGGTGACCCGGCAGCGGCCACCGGTCCGATGGCGCGGGCCCTGCGGCTGGCCGACGAACTCGGCTCCACGCTCGACACGGCGGAGCTGCTGCGGACCCGGGCGGACGGGCGGCTCGGGGTCGGCGACCTGGACGGTGCGGAAGCCGACTACCGGCAGGTGGTGGCCATCGCGCAGCCGGCCGGAGCGCCGGAGGTGGTCGCCGCGGCCCACTACGGGCTCGGCGAGACCGCCCGCCGGCGGGGTGCCCTCGACGAGGCCCGGCGCTTCTGTGAGCAGGCGGTGGCGGACTGCCCGACCGGCTGGTTCGGCGCGGAGGTCGTCCGGCTCGCGGCGCTGGTCGCGCTCGGCCAGATCGCGGACGCGTCGGGAGACGCGCGGGCGGCGCGCGGCCGCTACCAGGAGGCGCTGGGCGCGACCGTGGGCATGTGGGACGCGCCGACCGTGAGCGCCGCGGTGGACGGCCTGATCGGGCCGGTGCTGCGGCGGGGCGACGGCGACCGGGCGGCGCTGCTGCTCGGCGCCGTGTCGGCGGTGCTGACCGGCACGGGCGCCGAGGCCGTGGCGCACGCCGCGGCGGTGACCGGGTCGGCCCGCGCCGAGATCGGCGCCGACCGGTTCGAGCGGGCGTTCACCCGGGGCGCCGAGCTCGGCCGGGAGCGGGCGCTCGCGCTGCTGGGCAGCGCCTGACGGAGCAGAGCGCCGGCCGTCAGCGCGCGGTGCGCGAGCGGTCAGCGCGTTCGGCGAGGCTGCCGCCATGACTGACGAGACAACGACCGTCGTGGCCCGGGGCCTGCGCAAGACGTACGGCCGCACGGCGGCCCTCGACGGATTCGACCTGATGGTGCCGCGGGGCACGGTCTGCGGACTGCTCGGCCCCAACGGCGCGGGCAAGACCACCGCCCTGCGGGTGCTGGCGACCCTGCTCCGCTTCGACGCCGGTCACGCCCGGGTGGCCGGACACGACGTGATCCGGCACCCCGAGCGGGTGCGCGCGGCGATCGGCCTGACCGGGCAGTACGCGGCGGTCGACGAGACCCTCAGCGGCCGGCAGAACCTGGTGCTGTTCGGCCGGCTCCGGCACCTGCCCGCGCGGATGGTCCGGCAACGGTCGGACGAGCTGCTCGACCAGTTCGGGCTCACCGACGTGGCGGGACGCTCGGCCGGGACGTACTCCGGCGGCATGCGCCGCCGGCTCGACCTCGCTGCCAGCCTGATCACCACGCCGGAGGTGCTCTTTCTCGACGAACCGACCACCGGGCTGGATCCGCGCAGCCGCAACGGCCTCTGGGACGCGGTCCGGACGCTGGTCACCGGCGGCACCACGGTGCTGCTGACCACGCAGTACCTGGAGGAGGCGGATCAACTCGCCGACCGGATCTCGGTGGTGGACGCCGGCCGGGTGGTCGCCGAGGGCACCCCGGCCGAGCTGAAGACCCGCTTCGGCGCGGACCGCATCGAGCTGGTCGTCCGGCACGCCGGGCAGCTGCCCGCGGCGGCGGGTCTCGTCGAGCGGATCACCGGCGGGCAGGTCCGAGTCGATCGGGAGATTCGCCGGCTCAGCGCGCCCGTCGCGGACCGGATCACCGCGCTCGCGGACCTGCTGCGCGCGTTGCAGGACGCCTCGATCGCGGTGGAGGACGTCGTGCTGCGCCGGCCGACGCTGGATGAGGCGTTCCTGAACATCACCGGACACGGCGCCTCGGAGCGTACGGAGGTGGCGGCGTGAGCACGACGGTCGAGATGGTTCGGGTCCCGCCGAGCGGCGCGGAGCAGGCTTCTCCCTCGGGCGCGTTGGGCCGGCTGCGCTGGGCGATCATCGACAGCTGGGTGATGACCGGCCGGAACATGCGGCACGTGATCCGCTCGCCCGAGGAGATCGTCCTCTACTTCAGCCTGCCGATCATGTTCGTGCTCGTCTTCGGGTACGTCTTCGGCAGCGGCATGGCGGTGCCCGGCAACGGCAGCTATCGGGAGTTCCTGCTGCCCGGGGTGTTCGTGATGACCATGCTGTACGGCCTGGGCGCCACCGCGTCGCAGATCGCCGTGGACGCGGGCCGTGGTGTGGTCGACCGGTTCCGTTCGTTGCCGATGGCCCGGTCGGCGCTGCTGACCGGGCGGGCCGGGGCGGACCTGCTGCGGGCGTTGCTGGAGTTGACCGTCCTGGTGGTGTGCGGGCTGCTCGTCGGCTGGCGGTGGCGCAACGGGATGGGTGACGCCTTGGCCGCCGTGGGTCTGATCCTGCTGCTGCGGCTGGCGTTCACCTGGCTGGGCATCCTGCTGGGCCTGCTCGTGCCGAACCCGGACACGGTGTCGGTGATCGTGTTCCCGTTCGCCTTCCCGCTCACCGCCCTGTCCAACGTGTTCGTGGCCCCGGAGCTGCTGCCGGACTGGTTGGGCGCGATCGCGGCCTGGAACCCGCTGTCGGCCACCGTCGCGGCGGCCCGCGAGTTGTTCGGCAATCCGGGCATCGGTGGGGAGTCCTGGGCCGCACAGCATGCGCTCCTGCTGGCCGTCGGCTGGCCGGTGCTGCTGATCGTGGTGCTCGCGCCGCTCGCCGTCCGGCGCTACCAGCGGCTGAGCCGCTGACCCCTGGCTCCGGGCCCGGCACGGGTCGGTCACGCGATCGGGCGCCCTCTTCGGCGATAGGACCGTCTTGCAGGAGGGGGCGTCAGCGGGGGTTCCGCGTCCGGGACAGGCAGTACACGTCGCCGGAGTTGACCTCGTACGGCAGCGAACGCAGGTACGCCGCCATCCGCGGCGCGGCCATCCACTGCGGGGAGGCCAGCGCCATGGTGTCGCCGACGGCGAGGTTGAAGGCCTGGAAACCGAGCGCGGTGAGTCGGCGCAGGCACCGCTGCGCGACCGCACGCTCGATCGTGGTGAACTCGAAGGAGAGCGCGGGGAGCGGGCGACCCAGCCCGGCGAGCACCTCGTCCTCGTACCCCTCGACGTCGATCTTCACGAAGGCGGGCACCCCGTACTCGGCGATCAGCTCGTCGAGCGTGGTCGACGCGACGTCGATCCGCGCGTCCCACCGCTCCTCCTCCCAGCCGGCCGCGCCGTCGGCGGCCCGGATGAAGTGCGGCGAGACGGTGGAGATGGTGGGGTTGGCGGAGTTGACGTTGAAGGAGACCCGCCCCGCCTCGGCGCCGCAGACGGCCTCGACGACGGTCACCTCGCGGTCGCCGGAGTAGATGGCGCGCAGCGCCCGGGTGCAGGGTGGCTGCGGCTCGACGGCGATCACGCGGGCGCCGAGCCGGCGGAAGCTGCCCACGCGGTCGCCCACGTGTGCGCCGATGTCGAAGACGAGGTCGCCGGGGCGGGCGAATCTCGCGTAGAAGGCGTCCATGGCCGCCTCGCGCGCCGGGTCGCCGTAGTAGACCTCGAGTGAACGGCGTATCGAGACGGCCTCGGGATCCGTCTTCAGTGCCTCGACAGCGCCGGCTCGGGCGTCCACCTCCAGAATCTAGCCCGAGCAACGCGAAGAGATCTCGGCTTCCGGAGCAGTGGTCTTCGCGCGATCGCCGGATACCTCCGGCTTCCCGCGCAATCGGGGGGGTCCGAGGCGGGTGGATGCCCCGACTTCAAGGAACCCGAGTTGATCGCGCCTTGCCCAGCCGGACGCGCGAGACATAGGCTCCGGCCAATGTGACAGACCCGAGAGGGGAACTGCATGGCCCGGACCACGCGTCCATTCCGGATCGTCCCCGTACGGCGGCTGGCGGGCGCCGCCGCGATCGCTCTCCTGGTCGGCACGGTGCCGCTGCTCGGCGGCACCTCGGCCGGAGCCCGCCCGCCCTCCCCCACCCACTGCAGCACCGACCCCACCGCCCGACTGGCGGGCGTGCCCAGCCCCGAGCAGGAGCTCGGCTTCCCACTCGGCCTCGGCCAGGAGCGGCCGGTCACCACCGACGAGATCCGCACCTACCTGCACGGCGTGGACGTCGCCTCCGACCGGGTCGTCACCGGCGTACTCGGTACGAGCGGGCTCGGTCAGCCGCTGCCGTACGCCGTGGTGTCGAACGAGCGCAACGTCCGGCCGGCCGCCCTGCGCAAGATCGCGGAGAACATCCGGGACCTGCGGGACCCGCGCCGGACAACGCGGAAGCAGGCCGACAGGACAGCCGCCGACTCCCCGGCCATCGTCTGGGTGACCGGCAACGTGCACGGCGGTGAGAAGAGCGGCGCCGACGCGGCGCTCAAGACCCTGTACGAGTTGGCCGCCGGCCTGTCCTGCGACGTCGCCGAGCGCAACGACAACCTCGTCACGATCATCGTGCCCACGCAGAACCCGGACGGCCGGGACGCGAGCCGACGGCAGAACGAGTTCGGCTTCGACCTGAACCGCGACTGGTTCGCCCGCTCCCAGCAGGAGACCGACGGCAAGCTGGAGCTGATGCGCCGGTACCCGCCGCAGGTCTTCGTCGACGCCCACGAGATGGGCGGCTCGCAGTACTTCTTCCCGCCCAACGCCGATCCCATCCACCACGAGATCTCCAGCGAGTCGGTCGACTGGATCAACCGGATCGGCGAGGCCAACAAGGCCGGCTTCGGCTACAACGGCGCCTGCACCGAGACCGTCACCACCGAGTGCTACTTCAACTACGCCCGCTATGACCTGTTCTTCATGGGCTACGGCGACACCGTGCCGTCGACCGGCTTCGGAGCCGCCGGCATGACGTTCGAGAAGGGCAGCGCCTCGGCGGTCGCCGACCGGGTCCAGCAGCAGTTCCACACCCAGTGGTCGACCCTGGGCTGGGCCGCCGCGAACAAGCGCGAGGTGCTGACCGGCTACTTCCGGATCTGGACGGACGCGCTGGCCCAGGGCCGGGCGGGCACGCTGGAGCCGAACGAGGTGGTCCAGCCGACCAACGAGGTCCAGTTCCCGGTCCCGGACCAGCGGATCCGGTCCTACTTCCTGCTGCCCGACCGGCAGCTCGCCGACGTACGGCAGTTGGTCGAGCGGCTGCGCCGCATGGACGTCGAGGTGTATGAGGTGCAGCAGCCGACCCGGGTGCCCGACGCACGGATCTTCGGCGGCCGCAGCGCCCGGAACGTCACGGTGCCGAAGGGCGCGTACTGGATCCCGATGGACCAGCCGCAGAAGCACTGGATCCAGGCGATCATGGGCGAGGACCCGTACACGCCGTTCCCCTACTTCTACGACGTCTCGTCCTGGAGCAACCCGCTGCTGATGGGCGTGCCGACCCTCTACACCGGCGACGACGTACGGCCCAAGGCCAAGCTGGTCCGGAACATCTCGGGCGGGAAGACCGGCCACGCCTCGCCCCGGGGCTCGTACGGCTACCGACTCGACTCGGCCGCCGCCGCGGAGTTCACGTTCCGCCTGCTCGGTCGCGGTGTGCCGCTGATGCGCGACGGGGCGAGCAGCGTCGTCCAGGTGGCGGAGAAGCACCTGAGCCGGGAGATCGACGATCTGGCCAAGTCGCTCGGAGTGACTCTCACCGCGGGCGGGCCGGCCACCGGCACCCGGGTCGAACTGCCCGACGTCGGCCTCTTCGCCGGCACCGGCATCTCCACCACCTCCGGCTCGCACGGTGAGGCCCGGTACGTGCTCGGCGAGCGGTGGGGGCTGGACCCGAAGCCGGTGACCACCGCCGACATCAACGACAACACCGAGGCGTTCACCGGCCGTACGGTGCTGCTCGTTCCGGACGGCAGCAGCTCGACCGGTGGCCTCACCGCCGCCGGGCAGGCCAACCTGCGCAACTGGATCGCGCAGGGGCACACCTACGTCGGGCTGCGCAACGAGGGCACCCGGCTGGCCCGGGCCGCCGGGCTCACCTCGACGACGGAGAAGGCGAAGCCGGCCGGCTACCAGGTGATCGGCTCACACCTGCGGGTCGACGTCGACTCGGACAGCCCGGTCGCCGCGGGTCGCCCGGCGGAGGACTTCGAGTTCAACAACGGTGACCCCATCCTCAACGCCAGCACCACCGGCGCCAACGTGCTGCGTTACCCGAGCGGGGACACGTTCTGGGCGAACGGCTACACGGTGGGTGTCGACGCGCTGCGCGGCACGGCGGCCCTGGTCGACGAGCCGACCGGCGCCGGCCGCTCGGTGCTCTTCGCGTTCAACCCGCTGTTCCGGGCGTACAACGAGAGCGGACTGCACCTGGTGGCCAACGCGTTGCTCTACCCGGCGGCAGGCGCCGCGCCCACCGCGCGGTTGACGGCGGCGGTCGATCCGGCCCGGGCCGCCGCGGCCCGGGCGCCCGTGACCGAGGACCTGGGCGGCGGCTGGCGGCCGATCAGCATCGAGGTGGCGGACACGGACCTCGCGCGGACCCGGTCGATCGTGGAGCGGTTCACCGCGGACGCCCGGATCTCCGTGTCGGGTGGCTCGGCGTACCTGGTGATCCCGAACCGGCAGGGGTGGCAGGCCGACGAGCACCCGTTCCTGGGTGACCTGACCCGCGCTCTGCACACGGCCGGGGTGCCGCTGCGTTCGCTGGTCGCCTGACGGTGGCAGCTGGTCCGGACGGTCGCGGCCGTCCGGACCAGCTGCGCCGGCGGCGCCCACTCACGCCGTGCTCCGGCCGGCCCGCTAGCCTGCAAGGCAACTGTCCCGGTTTGTCGCGCAAGTCACGTGCCCCGACGTGGACGCCGGACGGGGGGCGCGAGAGTCTTGGAAAGCTGATTCCAAGATGAGGTGAACGTTGTCATGGACCTGCGCTCAGACGCTGTCGTGCTCTTCGGTGTGACCGGGGACCTGGTCGCCAAGAAGCTCTTTCCGGCGCTCTACGAGCTGACCCGTCGCGGCCGACTCGACATGCCGGTCATCGGTGTCGCCCGCTCCCGCTGGGACCACCAGCAGCTGCTCACGGCGGCGCGCAAGTCGGTGCTGGAGGCGCAGGGCCGGGTCGACGACGAGGTCTTCGACGCCCTCGCCCGGAACCTCACGATGATCTCCGGCGACTACGCCGACCCCGACACCTACCGGCGGCTCGCCGAGGCGCTCTCGGCGGCCGAGCGCCCGCTGTTCTACCTGGCCATCCCGCCGGCGGTCTTCACGCCGGTGGTCGACGGTCTGGCCGGGGCCGGCCTGGCCGCACGGGGCCGCGTGGTCGTCGAGAAGCCCTTCGGCCGCGACCTGGCCACCTCGCACGAGCTGAACAAGGCGCTGCGGGCGGCCTTCGACCCGGAGCGGATCTTCCGGATCGACCACTACCTCGGCAAGGAGGCCGTCGAAGGGCTGCGGGTCTTCCGCTTCGCCAACCAGCTCTTCGAGCCGCTCTGGAACGCCGAGCACATCGCCAACATCCAGGTGACCCTCGCCGAGGGCTTCGGCGCCCAGGGGCGCGCGGGCTTCTACGACCGGGTCGGCGCCACCCGCGACGTGCTGCAGAACCACATGCTCCAGGTCGTAGCCCTGCTCGCGATGGAGTCCCCGGCCGACGCCGGCGACGAGGCGTACCGCGCCGAGGAGATCCGCGCCCTGGGTCAGGTGGAGCCACTTTCGCCGGCGACCACGGTCCGCGGCCAGTACGCGGGCTACCGCGACGAGCCGGGCGTCGCCGCCGACTCCAACACCGAGACCTTCATCGCCACCGAGCTGCGGATCAACTCGCCGCGCTGGGCCGGGGTGCCGTTCTACCTGCGTACGGGCAAGCTGATGCCGAGCACGGCCACCGAGGTCGTGGTGGAGTTCAAGACGCCGGAGCGCAACCTCGTGCCGGGCGCCGACGCGGTCGCACCGGAGCCGAACCTGCTCCGCTTCCGGCTGGGCCGCAACGACGGCATCAGCCTCTCGGTCCAGGTCAAGCAGCCCGGCGCGGAGGTCGTTGGCGTTCCGGTCGAGCTTCCGGTCGACTTCGACGCCACGCTCGGACACCGGCGGGAGGCGTACGAGCGGCTGCTCGACGACGCACTGGACGGCCGGCACCTGCGGTTCGCGCGTGAGGAGACGATCGAGCAGGAGTGGCGGATCGTCGAGCCGGTCCTGGACCTGCCGGAGCCGGTGCTGTCGTACCCGCAGGGCAGCTGGGGCCCGGCCGAGGCGCAGAAGCTGACCGCTCGCTGGCACGCCCCGACCACCCGCTGAGGACCGAAGCGGGCTGGCGGACGGTGGGCACCCGCACCGCCCGCCGGCCGTACCGGACCGACGGCGGGCGGGCAGCCGGGCGGGAGCACCCACCGATCGCCCACACCCCGGGCGACGCGACTTAACCAACGTTAAGCTGGGGCGATGACACCATCCGATACCGCCTCCACCACAGGCGCGGTGCCGGTCAGACCGCGGCACACCGCCGCGGGTCGCCGCACCCGGGAGCGGATCGTGCAGACGGCGGCGGAGCTGATGTACCGCAAGGGCGTCGCCGGCACCAGCATCCCGGACGTGCAGCAGGCGGCCCGGGTCAGCGCCTCACAGATCTACCACTACTTCAGCGACAAGACCGAACTGGTGCGCGCCGTCATCGCATACCAGGTCGAGCGGACCATCGAAGGCCAGCAGCCGCTGCTCGAGCAGCTGGACAGCCTCCCGGCGCTCCGCGCGTGGCGCGACGCGGTGATCGCGGCGCAGGAGCGGAAGAACTGCTCGGGCGGCTGCGCGATCGGCGCGCTGGCGAGCGAGCTGGTCGGGACCTACGAACCCTTGCGAGGCGACCTGGCGGAGGCATTCGACCGCTGGGAGACGCCGATCCGGGCCGGGCTGCGCCGCATGCGGCAGGACGGCGTACTCGTCGCGGCGGCCGACGTCGACCAGCTGGCCAGCGCCTTGCTGGCGGCGGTCCAGGGCGGCCTGCTGCTCAGCCAGGTCCGCCGCTCGTCCCAGCCGCTACGGGCCGCCACCGAGGCGGCGATCGGCTACGTGGCGAGCTTCGCGGCATAGCTCCGACCGACCGCCGCGCAGCGATACGCCGGGGCGTCAATCCAGCTGCCGCGGGCGTGCCCGGTGGGCGCGCAGATTGGTCGGGCGACCACAGACGCGTCCGGAATGCCGGACCCCACTGTTGTTGCGTGAGCGGTCGTAGAACGCCACCTGGCAGCGCGGGTTGCGGCAGGTCTTGATCCGCCGCCGCTCGTCGGTGAGTTGCGCCTCGAACAGCGCCGCGAGGACGAGTGCGATCAGCGCCTGGGCTCCGGTCCCGGTCGGCTCGAGGTGGACCACTCCGTTCTCGTCGAGCCTGAGCGTGGCTCCCGCGGCGCGGGGCCGGCCCGATCGGAGTCGCTGCCCCCGGGAGCAGGTTGTCCGGAATCCGTTGTGGCACGGCTCGGGGCACCGATCTCTTCCTGAAGTCCGTCGCAGAACCGGCGCAGCGCGCGCAGCCCGGCAGGATCGAGCACGACCTCGGGCGCCGGCCGACCGGTGACCGCCGACCAGCGGGCGGACACGCCGTGCGCCCATGCCGTGGCGCTCATCGGATCGTCGAGAAGATCCGGTTGCCGTGGCACGCCGGCCGAGATCGTGTTCAGCAGATCCTGGACGACACCGAGCCCGCCCGGAGCCGGGGTCGAGGTCGTATCGCGTAGTCGCGGGCCACCTCGTCGCGGCGGTGCCCGCCGCGGGGTCGGGCCCTTGCGTCACCCGTGGCCGGACCCCGTCGCGCCCCGGCCGCCCACTCCCGAGGGCTATCCCGCGCGCCGCCGGCCGGGTACGGTCCGGAAGATCACGATCGATGGCGGGCGTACGCCCCCCGGGCCGCGCGTCCGCCGGCCGCGAGGGCCGCCCGCCGATGGACGGAGGGCGCAGAGGTGAGGATCAGAGCGGGGCTGTGCGTGGCGGCGCTGGTCGCGGCCGGGCTGGTGGGGGTGGGCGCGGCACCGGCCGCGGCCGCGGACGTGGGCAGCGCCACAGTGGTGCCCGTCCAGGTGACCGGGGATCCGGCGGAGCGCTTCAACCTGGTGATGCTCGGTGACGGTTACACCGAGGCGGACATGCCCACCTTCCGCGCGAACGTCGAGAAGCACCTGAACACCCTGTGGACGATCGAGCCCTTCAAGTCCTATCGCAGCTACTTCAACGTCTACGCGGTAGAGATCGTCTCCGCCGAGTCGGGCGTGGACTGCGACCCGGGGCTGGGCGATCCGCAGCGGGACACCGCGCTCGGGATGGGTTTCTGGGGCGGCTGCAACCCCAACAGCGTGCAGCGGCTGCTCGGGGTCAACGGAGCGGCGGCGAACAGGTACGCCGACCTGGCGATCGGCACCAACCGGGGTAATCGGCAGCTCATCGCCCTGGCCAACAGCGACACGTACGGCGGCGCGGGTGGTGCCAACGCCACCGCGTCCGGCGGCAACGCGCTCTCCGCGCTGATCGGCCCGCACGAGATCGGGCACTCGCTCGGTGGTCTCGACGACGAGTACGACTACTACGCCCGCGGCGTGGCCGGTGACACGTACGAGGGACCGGAACCCTCGTCGGCGCACCACACCCTGCTCACCGAGCAGCAGATGCGCGACACCCAGACCAAGTGGTGGCGCTGGTTGGGCGAGCCGAGCGAGTCCGGTGGCACGATCGGCCGCTACGAGGGTGGGCTCTACCTGCAGAAGGGCGTGTGGCGCCCGAGCCAGCACTCGATGATGAAGTCGCTGGGCTTCTACTTCGACCAGGTCGCCCGCGAGCAGATGACCGAGCGGATCGCGAGCCGGGTCGACATCCTCGCCGGCGGCACGGAGACGGACCGGCCCATCGGCGCCGACCGGGTGGTCCGGGTCGAGACCCTGCACCCGGTGAGCCACGAGCTGACGGTCAGCTGGACCGTCGACGGCACGGCCGTTCCCGGCACCGGAAACGCCCGCGACCTGGACCTGCGTACGCTGCGGCTGGCGCCGGGCACGCACACCGTCACCGCCACCGTCACCGACCCGACGCCGTTCGTACGCGACCCGGCGCTGCGGGACTCACCGTCCCTGACCCAGCGCCGGACCTGGACCGTCGACACCGCCGTGGTCACCCCCACGACGAACGAGCCGCTCGCCGTCACCGCGTCGACCGCGACCGGCCGGCCGGTCGGCGCGCAGGACGTCGTGTACGTGGAGACCACCCACACCACCGACCGGATCCCGACGGTGAGCTGGGCCCTCGACGGCCGCCCGGTGGCCAACCCCGGCCACGACGGTGACCTGGAACTCGCCCCGCTCAACCTGGCTCGGGGCGCCCACCAGCTGACCGCGACGGTCACCGACCCACGAACGGGCGACTCGGTGACCCGTTCCTGGACGGTCGACGCGAACCGTCCCGACGTCGACTACGACCTCTCGGAGCCGTTGCTCACCACCGCGAAGCCCGGCAAGCCCACCGAGTACGTGTACAACGGCCCGTTCACCATGGGACTGACCGGCACGGACGACAGCCCGGGACAGGTCACCGCGGAGTTCCGGCTCGACGGCGACGGCTGGCACAACTACTACGGCTCGCCGAGCGACGCTAAGGCGCCGTTCCAGTTCAGCGCCACCGGCACCGTCGTGGACGACCTCGTCTACGGCAATCTCGGCTCGGGTGGCCTGTCGCTGTCGTCGTTCGCGCAGCGCTCGCCCGGCTACGGCCGCCACACTGTGGAGTACCGGGGCATCGACGCGGTGGGCAACATCGGCTCGGCCGGGAGGTTCGTGGCCACGCTGATCCCGTCGCCGCCGACCTGCACGGACGTGATCTCCGGCCGGCGCACCGGAGCGCTGGTGGTCAGCTCCGGGGTCACCTGCCTGCGCGCGGCGACCATCACCGGCAGCGTGACCGTCCGACCCGGGGCGGCCCTCGTCGTCGAACGGTCCTCGATCACCGGTGCGGTCTCGGCGACCGGCGCGACGGCCGTGGAGCTGTTGAACAGCGCCGTGCGGGGCGCGGTCGCGGTGACCGGCACCACCGGTCACGTCACGGCGGTGGGCACCCGCGTGGACGGCGCGGTACAGCTCAGCGGAAACGCCACCGGTACGACGGCGGCCGTCCTCGCCGGCAACGACGTGACCTCGCTGCACTGCTCGGGCAACAGCCCGGCCCCGGTCGACCTCGGCGCGCCGAACACGGTGCGCGGCGGCACGTCGGGGCAGTGCCCCGGCCGGTAGCCAGCAGCCTGCCCGACCCGCTCCGGGGGCAGTTGTCGTCGTCCGCGACGCGACTGCCCCCGGCGCCGTTCGCTGCCGGATTCGTTCCGGCCCGGGCACCGTCCGCGGGCGGGCGGCTACAGCGGCGGGTTGCCCGCCCGGCCGGACTGCCGGTGCAGCTCGTCGAAGAGGGCGACGCCCACCAGGACCACCGCCACGGCGACGGCGGCGGCCACCGGCGCGAACAGCAACGTAATCGGCGCGACCGCGGCCAGGGCCAACAGGCCGAGGTAGAGTGCCACGCTGCGTCGGACCGGACGGACCCCCTCCTCGAGGAACGCCCGGCCGATCAGGAACAGCGCCGGGCCACCGAAGATGACGACCACCAGCGCCCAGTCGATGGGATAGCGCGGTTCCCGGACGACCTGGCCGAAGCCGACCGCGCTGCAGATCACTCCGCCGACGATGAGCAGCAGGCTGAAGTTCGACCGGTCGGTGAGGCGCAGCGCGGGGCCGGAGCCGCCCGAATGCTCCGACCGGCCCGACGAACGGTGGTAGAAGTAGATCCGCCAGTAGGCGACGACGGTCAGGAAGGCGGCCACGAGCACCGTCGTCCGGCCGACGGAGAGCCCGGGGAAGCTGACGGCGGCGCCGGTCTCGAGCACCACCTCGGCGAGGGCGATCATGAAGAACTGGTTGTACCGCTCGGCGAGATGGTCGAAGACCAGCGAGTTGTAACTGCCCCGGTTCGAGCCGAACCGGGGGACTGCCCAGGCCGTGGCCATGCCGAGCACCTCGATGCCGACGGCGATGGTCCACAGGACGCCGCGGCTGACATCCTCTCCGGCCGCGCCGGTGAGCCAGAAGACGGCAGAGGTCGTGTGCCAGCAGAGCACCCGCGCCGGCGACTTCCACCCCGGACCGCCCCGGAGCGCCAGGGCCAGGTGGAGCGGACGCACGACCTGGATGAGGACGTACGTGACGGCGAAGATCACCCCGCGCTCCCCGAACGCCTGCGGCAACGAGACGGCCAGCACCAACGTGCCGAACATCGTGGCCGTCAACCCGATCTGGATGGTGGGGGAACGCGGGTCGTAGATGCTCGTGGTCACCGCGTTGATCGACCAGATCACCCACATGGCGACGAAGAAAAGTAACGTCTGGCCCGCCTCGGAGAGCAGCGTGTGCCGGACGATGGTCAGGTCGTCGGCGATCCGTCCGGCGAGACGGGCGAGCGCGAACACGTAGACGACATCGAAGAGCAGTTCCAGCACGGTCGCGCTGCGCGGGACCCCACCTTTGACCGGACGGGCCGGAATACGGGTCACGGTGCCCGACTTACGTAGATTCGCACCTTCATCGCGGTCAGTTCTACCATGACCGTTCACGACCCTGGGCGCACACGACGAGCGAGCACACGCGGCAGCCGCCGTCGCGCGCCGTGAGCGCGGAGCAGCGGAAACGCCGGTCCACCCGACGCCGGACAAGCCGAGGGCCGCCCCGCCGACGAACGGCGAGGCGGCCCTCGGCCACCACTGTGGGGAGGGTCAGCGACCGCTGGCCGCGCGCTCCCGCCCGTCATCGAGGTTGACCTCGTCGAAGGGGGGCGCCCCGTCGACCGCGTCCGCGGCCACCGCCGCCGACCGGATGGAGTCCGGCAGGTCGATGCTCGTGCGCAGCGTGACTGGCTTGAGCGCCACCGCGGCGATCACCCCGACCACGGCGATCACCGCGGAGATGAGGAAGATGTGCCCCGTGGCGTCGCCGTACGCGGCCCGGACGATGTCCTGGATCGCGTCCGGCAGCGCGGCGAGGTTCAGGTTGCTGGTCTCACCCGCGCCCGAGGTGGGGACGCCGGCGGCGGCCAGATCATGGGTCATCTGGTCGGCGACCCGGCGGGCCAGGACGGCACCCAGCACCGAGACACCGATGGTGCCGCCGAGTGACCGGAAGAAGGCCACGCTGGAGCTGGCCGCGCCGATGTCCTTGAGCGAGACGGTGTTCTGCACCGCGAGGACGAGGTTCTGCATGGTCGTACCGACGCCAACGCCGACGAGGAACATGGCGCCGCCGATGAGGAACAGCGACGTCTCGTGGTCGACCAAGCCGAGCAGGGCGAAACCGGCGACGAGGACGATCGAGCCGAACACGATGTACGGCTTGATCCGTCCGCTCTTGGTGATCAGCCGCCCGGCGACGATCGAGGAGATCAGCACACCACCCATCATCGGAATGGTGAGCAGACCGGCCTCGGTCGGCGAATAGCCGCGCCCGATCTGGAAGTACTGACCGAGGAAGACGGAACCGCCGAACATGGCCATGCCGACCGCGAGGCTGCCCAGGATGGCCAGCGCGGTGGTGCGCTCGCGGATGATGCTGAGCGGGACGACCGGCTCCGCGGCCCGCTTCTCGACCAGGACCGCGAGGGCGAGCAGGATGACCGATCCACCCACCATCGCGGCGCTCTGCCAGGAGACCCAGGCGAACGAGTTGTCGACGAACGAGATCCAGATGAGCAGCACGCTGACGCCCGCGGCGATCAGCGCCGACCCGAGGTAGTCGATCTTGACGTTCTCCCGGCGCACGACGGGCAGCTTCAGCGTGGCCTGGAGCAGGACGAGCGCGATGATCGCGACGGGCACGCCGACGAAGAAGCACCACCGCCAGCCGAGCCAGGAGGTGTCGACGATGAGACCGCCGAGCAGCGGGCCGCCGACCGTGGCGAGGGCCATCACGCCACCGAGGTAGCCGTTGTAGCGGCCCCGCTCGCGCGGCGGGATCATCGCGGCGATCGCCACCTGGACGAGGGCCTGCAGGCCGCCGACGCCGATGCCCTGGAAGGCGCGGGCGGCGATGAGCTGGCTGGCGCTCTGCGAGAAGCCGGCGACGATCGAGCCCAGCAGGAAGACGACGATGGCGAGCTGGATCAGGAGCTTCTTGCTGAACAGGTCGGCGAGCTTGCCCCAGATCGGGGTCGTCGCGGTCGCCGTCAGCAGGGTGGCGGTGACCACCCAGGTGTACTGGGTCTGCGAGCCGTTCAGCGCGCCAATGATCTTGGGCAGCGCCGTCGAGACGACCGTACTGCTCAGCAACGCGACGAAGAGCACCAGCAGCAGACCGCTGAGTGCTTCGAGCGTCCGCCGGTGCGTCATCGGCTCGGCGCCGGCCGTTGTGGTGGGTGCGCTCATCGCGCGGCCTCCAGGTTTTCGTGATTTTCGAGGGCGACCTCTAGGTCGCGGGTGAATCGGCGCAGCCCGGCGCTGAGCGCGGCGACCTCGTCCGCGGTCCAGCCGGCGAGGGCCCGGTCGAGCAGTCGGGCGTACCAGTCGTGGGTGTCGGTCAGGGCGGTCCGGCCGTCGGGGGTGAGTGCCAGGACCTGTGCTCGCCGGTCGACCGGGTCGGGGCGTCGCTCGACCAGACTGTGCGAGACGAGGGTGGCCACGGCTCGGCTCACGGTCGACGGATCGAGCCGGGCCCGCAGTGCCAGCTCCCGGGCATGACAGCCGTCGGCGAGCCCGTCGAGCTGCGCCAGGATGCCGACCAGCCCCAGGGGGATGACCGGCCGCTCCTCGGCCCGGCGCTGCTTGATCAGCCGGACACCTCGGAGGAGGTCCTGGAGCCGGCGTACGAGTTCACGAGCGTCAGTACTCATGATTCCTCCCAACCGGCAGATGGTTGCCCTACGCAAGCATCTACAAACCTTGCCCAACAGGCAAGTTTGCCGCCTGAGAACTGCGTCACGTACGGTCGATGCCATGGACGAGACCCCTGGGCTGCGGGAACGCAAGAAGGCAGCCACCCGACTCGCCCTGCACGAGGCCGCTCTACGGCTCGCCATCGAGCAGGGGGTGGACGGCGTGACCGTCGAGGCCATCGCCGACACCGCGAACGTCTCCCGCCGGACCTTCTCGAACTACTTCTCCGGCAAGGAGGAGGCGATCTTCCACGGCGACACCATGCGGCTGCGCCGCATGCTGGAGTTGATCCGGGAACAGCCGACCGACGAGCAGCCCTGGACGGTGCTGACCCGGGCGGCGCTGCGGCTCACCGAGGAGACCTACCTCGGCAACATGGAGTGGCTGATCCGGCGCCGGCAGCTGCGCGGGCACCCGAGCCTGGCCTCGCACCAGGTCGCGGCGTACACCGTGGTCGAGCGGGAGCTGGCCGCAGAGCTGGCGGACCGGCTCAGCGGCGACGACGTGGAACTGCGGGCCCGCGTCCTCGCGGCGGTCTTCCTGACCACCATGCGGGTCGCCGTTCAGGACTCGACCGAGCACCCGGATCGACCGCTGCTCGACGTCGTCAGCGCCGCGCTCGCGTCCGCCGCGCCGGCCTAGCGCCACGCCGGCGACCCCGCCGGTCCGATGGGCGAACGCGACCTGCCGGGGGCCGCACGTCGAACCCGGCGACTACTTCCCCGGCGTCGTACGGCGGCGGGCGCGAGCGACCAGAGCCACGACGATGAGCAGCACACCCAACGCGCCGGCCGCCATCGCGGCGCCGGACACGACACTGATGTCGCGGTCCGCTCGCTCCGCGGACCGTTGGACAGGCGTCGCACCGGTCGGCTCCGGCGTCCGGGCCGGCGAGCCGGACGGCGCGGGTGCCGCCAGCGGGTAGCGCAGGACCGTCGGCCGCGTCCCGGCGGGCTGGCCGGCGGTCTCGGAGACGGTGAGCAGCGCGCGCCCGTCGGGGCTGTAACTGATCGACTCGCCCTGCGGCTCGTCCGGCAGCGGCGTGGCGCGCGGGGTGCCACCGGTCAACGCCGCGATCACGTCGCCGCCGGCGACGTCGAACTCGAAGGCGTCGGCGTACGTGCGCAGCACCACCCTGCGTCCGTCCGGCGCGGTGGCCGCGCCCGTGATGACCGAACGGCCCAGCAGGCCGTACGGGTTGCTGGTCGTCGAGGCGGGCAGCTTCACCTGCCCCACCTTGGCCAGCGGAACCGTCGCGCCGGGCCGCAGTTCGCCGGTCGGGGCGTACAGGTTGGCGGAAAACTTCGTGACGACGACCGGACGGCCGTCACCGGTGACCAGCATGGCCTCGGCGTCGTGCGGGCCGTCCGGGTACCTCATCCGGTGCAGCACGGGCCGATCGGCGCCCGGCGCCAGCTTCCACACCGCGATCGTCTCCCGGGAGCGGTCGTTGTCGCCGACGTCCGCCACCCAGACCGTCCCGTCGGCGCCGACGGCCAGATCCTCGGTGTCGAGCGGGCGCGTCGGGTACGGCACCGCACGCACTACCGCGCAGTCCCGGTCGAGGAAGAAGATCCGGCGGCGCGCCTCGTTCTCGGCGCCGTCGTTGATCATCACGTACCCGTCGTCCGTGGCGACCATCCCGGAGAGCTCGGTCAGCCGGGAATCCCGCACCGCACAGGTCGGCTCGCCCGGGGCCGCCGCCACCGCCTGCGCCGGCAGCGCCACCGCGGCCAGCAGCAGGAGAACGCCCAGCACCGCGCTTCGCCGCTTCCCGACTCCGTCAGCCACCCGCATCCCCGCAATCTTTCCACCGCGGGCGGGTCCGCGTCGGCAGCGACTGGGCGTTGCCGTCCCGTCGGGTTCACGACCCGGCAGCGGACCAGACGCCGGTGCTCCGGCCGGAACGACACCGGACACGCCGATGCCGGCCACCCGTGGGTGGCCGGCATCGGTGATCGGATCAGGCGGCGTTGACCGACGCGGCCAGGGCGTCGGCGAACGCGGTGTCCGCCGGGGCACCGCTCACACCGATGCGCCAGGTGCCGCCGGCGAGGTCCCCGACGGGCAACGACCGGCCGCCCGGCTGCCACAGGGGCTGCCACGCGATGGAACCGCCCGCGCGGTTGAACCAGCGGTTGTCCTCGCTCCAGGCCGATCCGGCCCGGTAAGCGGCCACCAGGGTGGTCGACTCGTCGGTGGCGAGCGTCCACGGGGAGAAGCCCGCGGCGTCGCCGTCGCGGTCCGCGCCCGCGGGGTCCCCGAGCCTGGGCAGGCTGGAGTCCAGGTTCCACGCGGCCTCCCACACCGGGGCCGTGGTCGGGCCGGCCACGTGCCAGAGGAAACCCACGTCCACGGTGCTCGTCGCGAACCGGAACCGCCAGTCGACGGTCACCGGCTCGTCGCCGAGCGGGATGCCGGTGAGATTCAGGTCGGTGCCGTCGGCCGACACGGTCACGCCCGCCGCAGCGCCCGCCGTGTCGGTGGGCCCGAAGGTTCCGACCGCGAGGTACGGCGCCGTGGAGCGGAACGACGAGTCGGTCACCGTCCGGTACTCGCCGTGCCCGGCCGGGTCGGCCTCGTACGAGACCAACCGGGCCTCCGGTGCGGTCTGTACGACCGCCCGGTAGTACGGCGTGCTGACGACCTGTCCCTTCGTCACCACCGGAGTACTCCAGTCGAGCGGCGCGAGCCAGAGGCCGCCCTGCCCCCAGCCGGCGCCGGTGACGTACCACTGGCCGCCGCCGGTGTCGTCCTTGACCACCTCGGCCGCGTGCGCGTTGATCCGGCCGACCAACTGGTCGACGGTGAAGTGCAACGGGTCCGAGCTGCGGTAGACCCGGGTGTCCTGGTAGCCGCTCTCGCAGCAGACGAAGAGGTACCAGGAACCACCCTGGCGCACCACGAACGGCGACTCGGTGGGCCCGCCGAAGGTGCCGGTGGCGGGGTGCTCGAAGGCCGTCTGCCGCTCACTCCAGTGCAGGAGATCCTGGCTGGTGCGGTAGGCGACGATGTGGTGACCACCGGCGGGGGTGCTGTTGGCGGTGTAGTACATCACCCACTCGTCGCCGACCCGGGTGACCATCGGATCCCGCCCGTCGAAGCCGTCGGTGAACAGCGGGTTCTCCGAGCTCCGGGTCCAGTGCACCAGGTCCTTGGAGGTGGCCAGGTGCATCCGGTACGCCTCGTGGTCCGGAGTGCCGCCGGCATAGAACATGTAGTAGGTGCCGCCGTGGAACAGCACGTACGGGGCCCAGATGTGGGTCTCCCCGGCGCTCGGGTCGGCTGCCAGGGCGAACGGCTGCTTCGTCCACGGGCCGCGCGGCGACGGCGCCGTGGCGTGCCCGAAGAACTTCTCGTCCAGCGGGTCGGCCGGCTCGGCGTGCGTGATCGCGAAGACGTGCCACAGGCCCGTCCTGCGGTCCCGCACCATGGTGTGGTCGTTGTAGTACCAGGGCTCGCTCTCGCCGACGCTCGGGTCGTAGACGTTCACGAACTCACCGGCGGTGACCTCGGTGGACCGGTTCTCGTACGGCTGGTTGTCGACTCCGGCGGGGCCGGCGGCGCGGGCCGGGGCCGGGGCCACGACCAGCCCCACGGCGAGGGCGAGCAGCGCGGAGATCCGGCCGGCTCGGGAAGGTGGGCGGGGCATCGCATTCCTCCACACGGATGGATGGGCGTTGCGGGGGTGCGGTCGGAGCGGGTGGGTCCGCCGCCGCGACCGGCGGCGGGCCCACCCCGGGCGCTACTGCTTGCCGCCGAGTTCGGTGTAGACCTGGGCGGCGTTCTCCTTGGTGATCTGCGTCGTGCCGAGCGTGGTCGTCTTCGGCACGTCCTTCTGGCAGTCGACGAGGATCTTCTTGGCCATGTCGATCGCCTCACGCCCGCCGGTCGGGTACTGGAACGTCGCCTGCAGCCGGCCCTGCTCGACGGCCTTGATGCCGCCGGACGGCACGGGCAGGGCGTCGATCCCGGTGAACTTGATGGCGGTCTCCTTGCCGGCCGCCTTCGCCGCCAGGTACGCGCCCTCGGCCATCGGGTCGTTGTGCGAGTAGACCGCGTCGATGTCGGGGTGGGCCTTGAGCATCGCGTCCATGACGCTCTGCCCCTTCTCCCGCAGCCACTCGGCCGTCTGGGTGGCCACGATCTCGATCTTCGGGTTGCTCGCGATGCCCTCCCGGAAGCCCTGGGCACGCTCGGCCGCCGGGGTGGAGCCGGGCAGGCCGGAGATCTCGGCGACCTTGCCACCCTGCGGCAGGAGCGTCTTCGCGTAGTACTCGCCCGCGGCCTTACCGATGGCCACGTTGTCACCGCCGATGAACGCGGTGTACGCGTCGCCCTCGACCTTGCGGTCCAGCACGATCACCGGGATCCCCTGGTCGTACGCCTTCTTGACCACCGCGGTGAGCGGCTTCGCCTCGTTGGGCGAGATGATCAGCAGGTTGATGCCCTGGGAGATGAAGTTCTCCACGTCGGCGACCTGCTTGCTGTTGTCCTGGGCCGCGTCCGAGACGACCACCTTGAAGCCGGGCACGTCCTTCGCGGCGTTGGTGACGTCGTCGTTCATGACCTGCCGGTACGGCTCGGCGTTGTTCGCCTGCGACATGCCGATCAGGAATTCCTTGCCGCTGCCGCACTGGGCCGCGGCGTCCGTGCCGCCGTTGCCGTCACCGGCCTTCTCGACACTGCACGCCGTGGTGGTGGCGAGGACTGTCAGCGCGAGGACGGCGACGGCTCTTCGGGCGTAGCGCATTGTTACCTCCGGTTGGTGGTGGGGGTCAGGAGATGCGGGGGCGGAGCTTCTGCAGCGCGGCGGCGGCCACGATGACCAGTCCCTTGACGACCAGCTGCACGTTCGCGTCGATGTTGTTCAAGGCGAGGATGTTGTTGAGGATCCCGAGCAGCAGCGCACCGGCGATGGTGCCGCCCATGGATCCACTGCC
Source organism: Micromonospora sp. NPDC005367 (assembly GCF_040606825.1). Classification (NCBI taxonomy): domain Bacteria; kingdom Bacillati; phylum Actinomycetota; class Actinomycetes; order Micromonosporales; family Micromonosporaceae; genus Micromonospora; species Micromonospora sp. NPDC005367. The sequence continues at coordinate 81,896 of NZ_JBEXFP010000024.1, forward strand.
ACCGGCGAGGCTCGTCCCGCCGATGACCACGGCTGCGATGGCGTCGAGTTCGTAGCCGGAGCCGTCGTTCGGGCTGCCCTGGTTGAGCTGCCCGGCGTGGATGATCCCGGCCAGCGAGGCGAGCAGGCCGGAGATGGCGAACACGGCGATCCGCACCCGGCGTACGGGGACACCGGAGAGGCGGGCGGCCTTCTCGTTGCCGCCGATGGCGTACACGTGGCGGGCGAAGGCGGTGGTGCGCAGCAGCAGGAGCGCGCCGATGCCGATGGCGATGAACAGCACGGCCGGCACCGGCAGCACACCGTTGATCGACCCGCTCAGCAGCGAGAACGCCTCCGGGGCCTCCTGTGGCCCGTCCCCGTACGCGATGGGGATGCCGAGCCCGCCGGACCACATCCGGGCGATGCCCCGGGCCGCCTGGAGCCCGGCGAGCGTGACGATGAACGACTGGATGCCGATGCGGGCGACGATCGCCCCCTGGGTGGCGCCGAACGCGGTGCCGATCAACAGCACGATCAGCACCGTCGGGAGGATGCCCAGTCCACTGTTGACCATGAGGGTGGCCGAGCCGACCGCGGCGAGGCCGAGCACCGCGCCGACGGAGAGGTCGATGCCCCCGATCAGGATGACGAACGTCATGCCGACCGCGATGATGCCGATCTCCGAGACCGCCCGGACGATGTTGGCCAGGTTGCCGGAGCTGAGGAAGATGTTCTCGCCGTTGCGGACGGGCGACACCGCGATCGCGATCAGGAAGACGGCGACCAGGCCGAACAGACTCTGGAACCGGAAGAAGTTGCCGACGAGCGCGTGCCGGTCCCTCGGCAGCCGCAGCGACGGCCGGCGGGGTGGTGGTGTCTCGGCCGGCGCTTCCTCGACGGCGGTGGGGTTGGGCGGATTCATCGGGTCTCCTTGGCATCGTCGCCGTTGGCCGCGGCGAGGATCGCTTGTTGGGTGGCGGACGCCCGGGGCAGGGTGGCGACGGTGCGACCGCGGTGCAGGACGACCACCCGGTCACAGAGGCTGAGCAGCTCCGGCAGCTCGGACGAGGCGAGCAGGATCGCCATCCCGGTGTCGGCCAGTCGGTGCAGCAGCCGGTAGATCTCCGCCTTGGCCCCGATGTCGACGCCTCTGGTCGGCTCGTCGAGCAGGAGCAGCCGCGGCTGGGTGAGCAGTTGCTTGGCGAAGACGACCTTCTGCTGGTTGCCGCCGGAGAGCGTGGCGGCGGCGACGGCCGGCGAGGCCGCCTTGACCGCGAGCGCGGTGAGCTGCTCGGCGACGGTCCGCCGCACGGCCTGACGGCGTACCACGCCGAGTGTCGTCAGTGACGACAGCGCGGAGAGCACGACATTCTCCGCGACCGAGTGCTCCAGCATCAGTCCCGCGCCACGCCGGTCCTCGGGCACGAACGCGACCCCGCGGGCGAGCGCGGCCCGGGGCCCGTTCGGGTGGTACGGGCGGCCGTCCATCGCCACCTCGCCGGTGCGTCGGCCGGAGCCGCCCGCGCCGAACAGGGTCTCGAGCAGCTCGGTGCGGCCGGCGCCCATCAGCCCGGCGAGGCCGACGATCTCCCCGGAGCGCACGGTGAGGTCCACCCCGGCCGGCTCGGTACGGCCCGGGGTCGGCCGGCGTGGTGTAACGGCGAAACCGCGTACGTCGAGCAGCACCTCCCCCGGCTCGTTGCGGCCCTCGCCGAACAACGCGTCGACCGACCGCCCGACCATCAGTTGGATGATCTCGTCGCGGGAGGCGGTCTTCGGGTCGACGGTGCCGGCCAGCCTGCCGTTGCGCAGCACGGTCGCCCGGTCCGCGATGACTTCGAGCTCCGCCATCCGGTGGGAGATGTAGACGATGCCGACGCCGGCGCGGCGCAGCCCCGCGATCGTCTCGAAGAGCCGTTCGACCTCCGCGTCCGCGAGCGCCGCGGTCGGCTCGTCCATGATCAGCACCCGGGCGTCGAGCGAGAGCGCCCGCCCGATCTCGACCAGCTGCTGCTCGCCGACGCGCAGTGATCCCACGAGGCGGCGGGGGTCCAGGTCGGCGCCGAGGGTACGCAGGTGTTCCGCCGCCTGCCGGCGCATCCGCCTGATGTCGACGGCGCCGAGCCGCGTACGTGGCTCGCGCCCCAGGAACATGTTCTCCGCGATGGAGAGGCCGGCCACGAGATCCAGTTCCTGATGGATCGTGGCGATGCCGGCCCGCTGGGCGTCGACCGGCCCGCCGAAGCTCACCAGCCGGCCATCGACCTCGATGGTCCCGTCGTAGTCGGTGATGACCCCGGACAGGATGTTGATCAGGGTCGACTTGCCGGCGCCGTTCTCGCCGAGCAGCGCGTGCACCTCACCGGCGGCGATGGTGAGGTCGATGTCGCGGCAGGCCTGGACACCGCCGAACCGCTTGCCGATGCCGGTCATCCGGACCAGCGGTCGTTCTGTCATACGCCACCTCGTGGGTCGTCTGCGGAATCTGCTGCGGGTTCAGCCGGAGCCGCCGGGTCCGCGCTGCGCGGACCCGGCGACTCCGCCGATGGTCACGACGAGGTGAGCTGCGCCTCGACGTAGTCGAGCCCGGCGAGGTATCCGGTCGACGCGGCGGCCTTGCCGGTCACCGTGAGGGTGAGCGTGTGCCGACCTGCCGTCAGGTCCCGCTGGCCGTAGTCGATCGGGTCGCTGACCACCACCTCCGGCGAGTGGTACGCGTCGAACTCCGCACCGATCTGCGTCCCGTCGATCGCCACCGTGTTGATGCCGTAGTCCTGGGCCAGCGTCTGCACCAGACTCAGCTGGTAGGTGCCGGTCGTCGGGACCGTGAACGCCACGGTGACACTCCGGTTCGGCGCGTCCGGCCGGAACCACAGCTGAGCGCTCTGCGACCAGTGCACGCCGCAGCAGTCGCCCTGCACCTCGGCCGGCCCCTCGGCGGTCACCGCCGGCAGCGTCGACTCGCCCTCGATGCGGAGGGTGTTGCCGGTGCTGGCCGAGTCGATCGCCGAGTACGCCCCGGCGTTGCCCGCCGCGTCGACCGCGCGCACCCGGTAGTACCAGGTCTCGTGCAGACCCAGCCCGCTGTGTTCGAAGCTGGGCCGGGTCGTGGTGCCGATCCGGTTGTCCGGTCCGGGCTTGAAGCCCGCCTCGCGGGAGGCGAAGACCTCGTAGCCCGGGGCGTACACGTCGTCCTCGGCCTGCTGCCAGGTCAACGTCACGGCGTTGGTGGTGCCGCTGGTGGCGGTGAGGCCGGTGACCGCGCCCGGCCGAACGTGGTCGGTGAACGGGTCGACCAGGCTGAGCGCCGCGTACCGGGCCGCGGACCAGGCCGGCGAGTTCGCGCTGGGGGTCAGGGTGACCGTCACCTTCGACTTGCCGGCGGTGAGGGCGGCCGGCAGGCGGAACTCGTCGTCGAGCCAGCGGTGGGACTTGTTGGCCAGTGGCTGGGACCAGACGCCCGCGTCACGCCCGTCGACGCGGACGGCCACCGACTGGTACCCGGCGGACTGGTCGGCGAGCCGGCGCAGGATCGCACCGGTGTTCTCGGGGTCGAGGGCCGCCCGGAACTGGATCGGCGTGCTGGAGGCGCGGGTGTCGTCGGTGACCGGGCGGGGCGTGCCGTCGTCGCCCTCGAAGGTCGCGGTGAGCACCTCCCGGGTGCCGCCGGAGGCGTACCCGTGGGCGGACTCGCTCGCCGCGTCGCCGACGTCGACGGTGTCCGTCCACCGCTGTCCGACGGTGTCCTGGCCGTACCAGTAGGCGGTGGAACCGTACCGGGCCGGGTCCTGGTCGCCCGGGCCGTGCTCGATGCCGAACCGCAGGCCGGTCGAGAACGACACCGACTCGGCCAGCATGAGCCGGAACGCGCCGGTGCAGTCGTACTGGCAGCCGTAGTCGGCGATCTCGTGGGCGGGGTTACCGTTCATGGGCGCGGAGAACGTGCCGTGGTTGAAGTACCAGCCGCTCTCGTAGAAGTCCTCGGTCCCGGTGCCGTGGATGCTCGGGCTCTGCGCGCCGTCCACGTAGACCCGCTCGTCGCCCTCCAGGTAGTTGCGCTGGTTGCCGGCGGGGATGTGCCCCTCCATCGTCTGCGTGACGCCCACGAACTTCCCGCGCCCGGCGACGTCGAGGAAGAGGTGGTCGGCGCCGGGGACGGTGTCGGCGCTCGTCGCCGTGGCCCGGAAGTAGCCGGCGTCGCCGGTGGGGCGCAGGCCGGCCGCCCACTTCGCCGACCGGGCGGTGGTCACCGTGGCGGTCGACGATTCGATCGGCTCGGTCGAGCCGTTGCGCAGCTCGACGGTGTAGCGCGACCGGTAGGGCATCGGCCACCAGGCCGAGAGGGTCGCGTTCTCCGGGTCGACGCCGAACATCAGGGACCGGACCTCGTGCAGCCCGAGGCCGGTGCCGAAGAACTCGCCGAGCGGCGCGTCGACGGTGGTCTTCCCGTCGAACGTGATCCGCAGCCGGGTCTGGCGCAGCACCGCGTCGGAGGCGGCGACGGCCGCCTTGCGCTCGGCGTCGGCCGGGTAGGACATGGTGTTGCTGCCCTGCCAGCTCTGCGCGGTGATCTTGTAGTCGTGTGCGGTCTCGACGTCGGCGTGGGCCGGGCCGAGGTCTACCGTGTCGGTGCGCTGGGGCGTGCCCGACACGAGGCTGTCGACCCAGTAGGTGAACTCGTTGATGTCCAGGTCGGACGAGACGAACTCGTTGCCGATGGTGATCTTCGACTTGCCGGCCGTGGCGCTGGCGGGCAGTTCGACGGTCTGGTCCCGCCAGGTGCCGGAGGGCACCGGCTCGTTGGCCGGCCACTCGCCGACCGTCACCCCGTCGACCAGGATCCGCGCCCGCTGGTTGCCGATGCGCGGGTCGAACCGGCGGGTGAGCCGTACGCCGGTGTTGGCCGGGTCGACGGCGACGGTGAACTGGCTGCCGCCGCCGGCGCCGAAGGCGCGGCCGTCGTCGGCGATCGGCTGGGGCGCCCCGACGAGCTGCGGGATCCGCAGCGTGAGGCCGGTGACCGCCCCGGGGCCGTTGCCGCTGGCGAGCGTCGCGCGGCCGCCGGCCGGCACCGAGAACTTGCGCTCGACCGTCTTCGCGCCCGGCTCGGCACGCTTCGGATCGCGGGTGCCGGCCGCCTTGAGCTGCTCGATGACGTCGAGGGCCCGGTCGGCCGGGTCGAAGGTGCGTACCCCCTCGGCGCTGGTGAACTTGCGGTAGCCGACGTGGTAGAAGATCGGGTTCTTCTCGGTGGTGACCACCATCGAACTGCGGTACGTCATCGGCGCCTTGATGTAGACGCCTCCGGAGCTCTGCGCGGCGTTCGCGACGACCGGGTAGACGAAGGGTGCGCCGAGCTTGCCGTCCACGACGTCCTGGATGTTCGCGTCGAGCACGGTCCGGCCGTCGAGGACGACCTTGATCTTGCCGGTGGCGGAGACGTTGCCCTCGTCCCGGGTGAACCAGATCGAGTCGATCTCGCCGGCGCCGGCGGCCTCGGCGATGACGCAACCCTCACCCGTGGTACGCAGGCAGGAGTACTGGCCGGAGAAGCCGTCGTCGTTGCCGCCGCTGCGGTCGAAGCTGGAGAACTGGTAGGCGCGGGAGGTGTCGGTGAGGCTCGGAAGCTGGTCGAGCTGCCGGTAGACGTCCCAGCCGACGGGTCCGTTGACGGTCGGGTCGGGCGAGGCCGCGGCCGGTCCGGAGAGTCCGACGACGGCGGAGCCGGCGATGAGGGTCGCTGCGGCGGCGGCGCGGAGCAGCCGCCGGGCAGGGGTTCGTGGTGTGCGAGTGGTGGGTGTCATGCGTCGCCTTCCACATCGGTGGCTAGGGCGGTCCTGGGCGCGGTAGGCAGGGAATCGATTTCTCACCGCAGTTGCGATCAGGTTAAGCAGCCTCCGGGCGACGGTCAATCCTCAAACGCCAAATGCCAGGTCGGCCTACTCCCGCCGTTGACAGCCACGCGAGGTCGCTTCTATGGTCCTCGATCAGAACTGAGCAAACGATTTCTCCGTTCGCGAGCACACGTCGCAGCTGCGGCGGCAGGCTGGGAGGTCCCGTGCCCCGACTCGTCGTCCTCACTGGATTTCTCGGTGCCGGCAAGACCACCACGATGCTGACTGCCGGGCGCCTGCTCGGCCGACTCGGCCACCGCGTCGCTGTCATCACGAACGACCAGGGCACCGACCTGGTCGACACCCGGCTGGCCGAGGCGGTGGTACCCGACGTCGGTGAGGTGACCGGAGGATGCTTCTGCTGCCGTTTCGATGACCTCGCCGACCTCGTGACGGAGCTGCTCGACGGTGGTCGGGCGGACACCATTCTCACCGAGGCCGTCGGCAGCTGCACCGACCTCCAAGCGACCGTTATCAGACCTTTGCGGGCCCGCTACCGCGAGCGCCTCACGGTCGCCCCCTTGACGACCGTCGTCGACCCGGCACGCCTCGACGCCCTCGCCGGCGACCTCGGCTACCTCTTCGACCGCCAGCTCGCGGAGGCCGACGTCATCGCGGTCAACAAGACGGACACCCTGCCTCGCGCGGAACTCGACGCGCTGCTCGACCGGATCCGCGGGCGGCACCCGACCGCCGGCGTCCTGGGATACAGCGCGAGTACCGGCGCGAACGTCGAGGAACTCGTCTCGCGCTGGACCGGCGGCCGGCGGAGCAGCCCCGCCGTCGACCTGGACGTGGACTACGACCGGTACGCCGCCGCGGAGGCCCAACTGGGCTGGCTCAACCAGACCTGGCAGGTCTCCGCCGCCGACGGGTTTCCCGCCCGGCGTTGGGCGCACGTCGCGCTCGACTCGCTCTCCACGGCCTGCGCCCGACGGGGCCACGTCATCGGCCACGCCAAGCTTGCCGTCCAGTCGCCCGCCGGACTGATCCGGATGAGCGTCGTCGCCGCGGGTGAACCCCCGCGCCAGGAACCCACCGGTTCCGAGGATCCGTCGGTGCCGCACGCCACCGTCCTCTTCAACATCCGCGCCGCCTGTCCACCCCGGGACCTCGAGTCGCTGCTCCGCACCGCCGCGCTCGACGCCGACCTGACCGTAGGAGCCGCCGCCCGGCCGGGTCCGGCCCGCGCGTTCGCCCCCTCCTATCCCCGACCCGTCCACCGCCTTCCCGCCGCCTCCGCATGATGACGTCAGGAGCCACCCATGGCTGACCAGCCGTACGACGAGTGCTGTCCCGGCAACTCCTGCGGCCCGAACCGCCGCCGCTTCCTCACCCTCTCGCTCGGCGCCGCCGCCGGCACCGTACTGGCCGGCGGCCGGGCGGAAGCCGCAGTCGCCCTGGGCGTTCCCGAAGAGCAGCTGATCGGTGTGCCGCTCGACAAGTCGCTGCCTGAGGGTTGGTCCGCCGACCTGCACCGCCGCGGCGAACCCACCAGCTACGAGGGCTCAGACCTCCGGTGGCTCGGTATGCCGGTTGGCGGGGGCGCCGCGGGCCAGTTGTATCTGAGCGGCGACGGAAGGCTCTGGTACTGGGACATCCTCAACCGCCCCGCGGCTGGCACCACCGACTCGGGGTACGCGAACCCGCGACAGCCCAGCTCGCCCATCCGGCACGGGTTCGCGCTCCGCACCCGGTCACGGGGGCGCGTCCAGACCCGTCCGCTGGACGCCACCGGCTTCGGCCAGGTGCGCTTCACCGGGCAGTACCCGATCGGCCGGGTGCGCTACCGCGACGAAGACGCGCCGGTCGAGGTGACCCTGGAGGCGTTCTCCCCGTTCGTGCCGCTGTCGGTCACCGACTCGACCCTGCCGGCGACCGTCCTGGTGTACACGTTGCAGAACACATCGGACAGCGAGGTGGACGCCACTCTGCTGGGATACATGGAGAATCCGGCGTGTCTGGATACCCGGACCCAGCGCGCAATCACCCTGCGATCGGCGGCGATCGGCGGCGAATCCCTGCGCGGCGTCCAGTTCTCGGCCGGTGAACCGGAGGCGACGGACGGCCGGCCCGACATCCTCTTCGAGGACTGGGAGCGGGACGACTACGAGGGCTGGACCGTCGAAGGCACGGCGTTCGGCGCCGGCCCCGTGCTGGTCTCCGAGGTGCCCGGCTACATGAAGCAGGGCGGGCCGCTCAACGTGACCGGGCAGAGATTCGTGACCTCGCACGACTTTCGCGGAGCCGACGGCGACATAGGTCGGGCCGACGGCCCGACCGGCCGGCTAACCAGTGCTCCCTTCACCATCGATCGACGCTCGATCCGGTTGTCCGTCGGCGGCGGCGACCACACGGGGCAGACGTGCGTGAACGTGCTGGTCGACGGTGTCGTGGTGGCCACGACGGCCGGCCGCGACGCCGAGTCGATGCACACCGTGTTCCTGGACGTCACCGCCCACCAGGGAAAGACCGGCGTCATCGAGATCGTCGACGCACACGACGGGGCATGGGGCCACATCAACTGCGACCGGATCGTGTTCACCGACACCTCGCCGCGTCCGGACGTCGTGTTCGAGGACTGGGAGCGGGACGACTACGAGGGCTGGACCGTCGAGGGCACCGCGTTCGGCGCCGGCCCTGTGCCGGTCTCCGAGGTGCCGGACTACATGAAGCGGTTCGGCGACCTCGGTGCCACCGGGCAGCGGTTCGTGACGTCCCACGACTTCCGTGGCGCCGACGGTGACACCGCCCGGGCCGACGCCGCGACCGGCAAGCTCACCAGCCGACCGTTCACGGTCGAGCGCCGGTACGTCAACGTGGCCGTGGGCGGTGGCAGCCACCGTGGTCAGACGTGCGTGAACCTGCTGATCGACGGGACGGTGGTGGCGAGCGTCGCCGGACGCGACGCGGAACCGATGAGCCCGACGACGTTGAACGTGTCCGCCTACCAGGGCCGCACCGCGGTCATCGAGATCGTGGACACGGACACCGGCGGCTGGGGCCACGTCAACGTCGACCGCATCGTGTTCACCGACGTGTCGAGCGACAGCCGACCGCTGGACCAGGTGCCGGACAACGGCACGTTGGTGCTCGCCGCGCTGGACGCACGGGCGCAGGTACGGCCGTCGCTGGCCCGGTGGGCCGACCCGGACCAGGTGTTCGACGGGGAGGACGGTCCGACGCAGGTGGACGGCTCCCTCGCCGGCCAGGCCGGGTCGGTGGCCGTACCCGTCCGGCTGGCGCCGGGTCAGCGGCGGACCGTCCGATTCGTGCTCGGCTGGCACTTCGGAGTGCCCGACCGGGTCTCGCTCGGTTTCCTGCACGGATCGGACACCCTGCGGCGGCAGTACGCGACTCGCTTCGCCGACGCCCGGGCCGTGGTGGAGCACGTCGCCGGCGACCTCGACCGGCTGGAGGGCGACACTCGGACCTGGGTGAAGACCTGGTACACCGATGCCACCCTGCCGCACTGGTTGCTGGAACGCACCCTCGCTCCCGCGTCCACGCTCGCCACGAGTACCTGTTACCTCTTCGACGACGGACGGTTCTACGGCTGGGAGGGGGTGTACTGCTGCCCGGGCACCTGCGAGCACGTGTGGAACTACGCCCAGTCGATCGCCCGGCTCTTCCCCCAGTTGGAGCGGGACACCCGCAGCAGGGTGGACCTCGGCATCGGGTTCCATCCCGACACCGGCCAGATCGGCAACCGCGCGGAGGCCGACATGGGCTGGGCGACCGACGGGCAGTGCGGCACGATCCTCCGCTGCTACCGGGAACACCTGACCGCGCCGGACGACACGTTCCTGCGGACGAACTGGCCACGCCTGCGGCGCGCCCTGGAATGGGTCATGGAGCATGACGCCGGACCCGACGGCACGCTCGACGGCGCGCAGCCGAACACCCTCGACACCATCTGGTACGGCGAGATCGCCTGGATCACCGGCATGTACGTGGCGGCGCTGCTGGCCGGCGCGGCCATGGCCGACGAGATCGGCCAGAACGAGTTCGCCACCCGGTGCCGGGCCCTGGCCGAGTCGGGCAGCCAGCACCTGTCCACCGAACTGTTCAACGGCGAGTACTTCATCCAGAAGACGGACCCGGCGCACGCCGACGTGATCAACAGCAATCGCGGCTGCCACATCGACCAACTCTTCGGGCAGAGCCTCGCCGGTCAGCTCGGGTTGCCGCGGGTGGTGTCGAGGGAGCAGGCGGTCAGTGCCCTGAACAGCCTGTACCGGTACAACTTCACTCCCGACCAGGTCGCCTACCGAGAAGGCAGCGCGATCCCCGGCGGTCGTTGGTTCGCCATGGACCACGAGTGGGGGATGTTGATGACCAGCTTTCCGCACGGTGGCGACGACACCGCGGCGGGGAACCCGGCGAGCTGGGCCGCGATGTATTTCAACGAGGTATGGACCGGGCAGGAGTACCAGGTCGCGACGCACATGCTCCAGGAGGGTCTGGTCGAGGAGGGGCTGACGCTCACCCGGGCGGTGCACGAGCGGTACGCGGCCGGGAAACGCAACCCGTACAACGAGATCGAATGCGGCGACCACTACGCGCGTGCGATGGCCAGCCACGGCGTCTACCTCGCGGCGTGCGGCTTCGAGTACCACGGGCCCCGGGGCCACATCGGCTTCGCGCCACGGATGAGCCCGGAGCGATTCGCCGCGGCGTTCACCGCCGCCGAAGGATGGGGACTCTTCCGCCAGGAGCGGCATGGCCGGCACCTCGCCGGCACGATCGAGGTCCGATACGGCCAGCTCCGGGTGAGCAGCGTCGCGCTGGCGGCGACGCATCATCCGGCCAAGGTGACCGTCCGCCTCGGCAACCGCGCGCTGTCGATCGGTGACTGGTCGTACCGGGACGGGCGTATTCTCGTTACCTTGAACTCCGAGGTCGTGGTGGGCCGGGGCGACGCCCTCCAGGTCACAGTCAATGGTTGACCGTGGCGGGCCCCGACACCGGGCAGCCGGCGCCAGGCCGGAAAGCGATTCCGGCACCACCCACCCGTAGGATGCCGGGTTCCGTCACCGGAGCGGGCTGGGTGCCCTCGTGAGAGTTCACATCACCGTAGGAGTCGACCGGATGGAGGCGAATGGCGACGATCTATGACGTGGCGCGGCAGGCTCAGGTCTCCCCCGCGACAGTGTCGCGGGTGCTGAACGGACGCACCACGGTCGATCCAGCCATGGCTGCGCGGGTGCACCAGGCGATGCGGGACCTCGACTATCGTCCCAACGCCGTCGCCCGTAACCTGCGCCTGAGCCAGACCAGCCTCTGGGCGGTCATCATTTCCGACATCGGGAACCCGTTCTTCACCTCGATGGTGCGTGGGGTCGAGGACGTCGCGCAGGGCACCGGCTACTCGGTCGTCCTGTGCAACAGCGACGAGGACCCGGAGAAGGAGTCCCGGTACATCGCCGCCGCCCTGGCCGAGCGGATGGCCGGCGTCATCATCTCCACGTCGGGCCGGTCGACCGCCATCAACCGGCTGGTCGAGGCGCGCATCCCGGTCGTCGCGATCGACCGCCAGCTGCGCGGCGTCACCATCGACACGGTGCTCGTCGACAACCTGCAGGGGGCGGAGATGGCCACCACCCACCTGCTCGACAACGGCTACCAGCGGGTCGCCTGCATCACCGGGCCGCGCCGCATCTCCACCGCCTCCCAGCGGCTCCGCGGCTACCAGCGCGCCCTCCGGGCGGCCGGCCACGACGCGAGCGACGGCCTGGTGCGGTACGCGGACTTCCGCGAGGAGGGCGGTTACCGGGCGATGGCCTCGCTGCTCGACAGCGACAACCCACCCGACAGCGTCTTCGCGACCAACAACCTGATGACCGTCGGCGCCGTCGAGTGCCTCGTCGACCGCGGGGTGAAGGTGCCGTCGGCGTTCGGTGTGATCGGGTTCGACGACATTCCCTGGGCACACCTGGTCAGGCCGTCGCTGAGCACCGTCTCCCAGCCGACGTACGACCTCGGGCGGGCGGCCGCGGTGCTACTCACGGAACGGATCGCCAACCCGACCCGATCGCCGTCGACCGTCACCCTCAGCACGGGCCTCCAGGTGCGGGAAAGCTCCACCCGCCCGCGCTGAGCGGGCCGGTCACGCGTTCGCCTGGGTGCTCCGCCGCGCCCAGGCCCGGATCCGGCCCGCGCGGACCCGGCTCGGCTGGGCCATGGCGGTCTACTTCGGCGCGCAGTCGCTCAGCGGCTACGCGATCATGGG
>NZ_JBEXFP010000025.1:0-89432 GCF_040606825.1 Micromonospora sp. NPDC005367
GAGCTACGTGGCCGGGACGTCACGGTCAACACCGTCGCCCCCGGACCCATCGGCACCGAACTGTTCCTGCGCGGCAAGGACGAGCAGACCATCGCTCGCATCGCCGCCGAGCCGCCGCTGGGCCGGATGGGCATGCCGGAGGACGTCGCCCCGATCGTGGCGTTCCTCGCCGGCCCGGGCCGGTGGATCAACGGCCAGGTGGTGTACGCCAACGGCGGCGCCATCTGACACCCGAACCCCTGCGGCGACGGGCCCGCGTCCTGCATTGATACGGACGCCGCAACTCGGCGGGTTGTCACGGTTGGCTCCGGAAGGATTCGGCGGCGAGTGGGAGTTCTGGCACGCGGCAATGGTTGAGTGACGGTGCGCGTCAGTCGATCCGGAATTATCGCGAGGGCGTCACCTTCCCATATCTACCTCTTGTCGTCCTGGCAGGAGTAGTTGACGGCAACGGCGGCGAACACCTTTGGCGTTCGCCGCCGTTGGGTTCGGAAACCGAGGGTCTTGGAGATCGCGCCGGCCCACGTCTGGCCGCCGACCGGGTGGTGAGCGTCGGTCGGTGGCGCAAACAGCGCATGGTTCTGGTCCGTCCAGTCGACTCGCGCAGCCAACTCGTCGAGGAAGCCGTCGGCTACCCACTGGCGGTGCGGCGGAAGTCCTCGCTCGGCCAGCAGTCGTACGAAGGTGATCGTCTTTCGCTGTCGGCGGATGACCGCTTCGACGAGTCCGCCGACAGTTGGCAGGCCGTACTCGTCGGCAACGATTTTGAGGCGCTGGTAGCGATTGGGTGGTGTGGTGAAGTCCCATCAAACTGAACACCACATTGGTTGGACGGCTACAACGACTCGCAGAAGCACGCGGTCGTGACCCACGAGTTCGGGCACTCTCTCAAGCTCGCCTACGGGCCGGAGATCGCGGTGATGGACACGTGCCCGGCCTGTTACAACCCGAACATGAGCTACAACCTGCAATCGTGGGACATCAACTCGTACCACAACGTATGGGGGTACTGAGCATGAACCGCCGCTTTGTTCGACCGCTGGTCGCAGGCGTCGGCGCCGTCGCGGTGGCCTCCGGCGGATGGTTGGCCTACGACTCGCTGCGCGCGGGTGAAATGCACACGGTGCACTCGTCTTACGCGTTCGATGTCACCGACGAGACGAAGGTCGCCGGGTTTGCCGACTACGTCGTCGTCGCGACGGTGAACCGCGTCGCGGAGGTGCAGGAGCGCGACGGCGCGCCCTACGCCGTCTTCGACGTGACGGTGGACGAGACCCTCAAGGGCGAGCCGGTCAAGACGCTGCGCGTGGTCCAGTTGGGTGGAACCCTCGGCAAGGACACCTGGCATGTGGAGGGCCAGTCTCTGCTACGGCCCGGCACGACCTACGTGCTGGCGGCGAAGACGGAGCAGGGGCGTGGGACGCATCAGCTGGTGGGCGGGGCGGATTTCCCGGCCGTTGACCGGTCCGCGGCGCGTGCTGGGGGGTCAGGCCCGGTGGTCGAGTGGCAGGACAGCGTCGCCCGCCAACGGTGGCCCGAGGAGCTCCCGAAGAGTTCCTGATCGCCGTCCTTCGATGACGGCTCAACGAAGTTGATGGGGTCGGCTGATCTTGCAACCGGTAGCGGTCGGGTCTTCAAGCCGGAGAACATGATCGGGCGGCTGCTTGGAGGAGGCTTCTCGTGACCAATCCGCCGGACGCTGACATGGCCGCTCTGCAGGCGAAGCAACGCGCCGCCTACGAACGGCTTGGGCCTGTGTGGGGTCGGCTTGGTCAGCTCGCGGTGGCGGTCTTGCTGGCGCTGGGCTGGGTCGTGACGGGGTTTGCGTTCGCGACAGTCGAGAGCCTGTACCACGGGACCGGAGAGATCAGCTCGATTAAGGAGCGGCCGGCGGTCGCCCAGGTAGGGGAGTGCAGGCGGGCGGGTCCGGTGAGTGTCAACGGCTTCGGGTACTGGTGGGAGTGCCAGGTGGTCGTGCGGACGGACGACGGTCGGGTGGTGGAGGCCGTCGTCCGTCACTCGATCGTCACGCCGAGCGACGCCGGCAACGACGTCGAGTTCCGCGAGGCGTGTTCCGGCTCGGACAACACGGGCTGTGTCTACGGTCGCCCGGTATTCCGGGGCTGGGCGACCGTCGTTCGGTTGGTCGAGATGGTCGAGATGGTCGGTGGAGTTGTTGCTCGCCTTCCTCACCGTTGTCTACCTGTTGTGTGCCATTTTCGGCGTATCGCGGTTTCAGTCGGCCGCGAACAGGCTGCTCCGGAAGCAATCGGGATGATCCGTTCGTACCAAGAGGAAAGGGGAAAAGCTACGTTGTCAGAGCGTGGACCTAACAACCGTGGCTGCGGCCAGCGGATCTCGGGTTCCGGCGATCCGGTCAGGACGGGCACGGTGTCGATCAGCTTGGCCCATCCGCCTGTTCCTCTGGACGTTGGTCCAGAGGAAGGGGTGTCCCCGTTAGGGCATCCATCGAAGTACACGGAAGAGTCTCGACGTGATGCCGTTGATCTGGTTCGCTCGTCGCAGCGCCCTGTCAACCAGGTCGCTCGTGAGCTCGGGATGAGCCACGAGATGCTGCGGAACTGGGTCCGGGCCGCTGAACGGCGGACCCGGACGGGGCCGGCGGCCTTGACTGGATCGACCCCGCCGGGTGAGCCGACCCAGGCACCTGCGCCGCTCGTAACCACGTTGATCGACGAGCCGAGCCCGCGATAGCCGCGATCGGACGTGAACCGGCCACTACGCGGATCGCGCGTTCTTATCCGCCCCGGGCCGACGTCTCTGCCTGGGATGATGTGCGCGGTGTGTGCTCTCCAGCGGATGCCACTCTGAGGCAATCGGTGCCAGTTCGGGTCAATCGAGGTTAAACGGTCATGGCCGGCGGCCCGACCGTGTGGTCCACGTGTGGTCATCAGTCGAGCCGGTCGACCGGGAGGACGCACGTCAACGCGGGTCACTCCCTGCCAACGCGGGTCAACGCGCAGGTCGTTAGACTGACGACTCGCGCCCTCGTAGCTCAGGGGATAGAGCATCGGTTTCCTAAACCGTGTGTCGCAGGTTCGAATCCTGCCGGGGGCACCAGGTCACAGCCTTGATCACCGGTCACTGTTCCGCCTTCCGGGGCCTGCGTGCCCGATCGCCTCGCGGCCTTCGACCGGCTCGCGTCCAAGTGCTCAGCGACCTCGGCGTCTCGGCCATCGACGGCGCGGGCGTAGTGACGAGTCGTGACGTTGGCGTGCCCGAGCCGGCGAGCGGCCACCAGGACGCCGTGCGAGTCAACGACCCAGATCGCGTGGGTGGCCCGCAGATCATGAGGACTCACATCGCCCAACCGGGCCGATGGGGGCCGCCCATCTTCACCCTGAGTCCGGGCGAAGCCGAGCAGACCTGCTCCCCGCTGTCATCACGGTGGGTAGTTGTTTGACAGTGGAGAGCTGGCCCGGTCCGCGATGTGCGGATTCACGGCGGAGATGGGCTTGAGGCAGAGGAACAAGTTGGCGGCAGCGCCGCCTACTTTGCCGGGATGAAGGCGGACATGGTGCCGGCCAAGCTGACGGCGGACATCGACAGGAGGCGGGCACGAGTAGGCGAAAGGTCGTGCTTGTGGCCGTCGGCCTCCTGATAGCGCTGTTGCCAGGTGCCCCTGCCTGGCGCGCACTGTGGCCGGTTCGCATCGACGGTCCGTGCGGCGTCTTTCAGTCCGGGCAGGGTGGGGTGGGGGCATCAACATCGCGCCAGATCACGCCTTAACGGTGTCTGAGGCCATGTTCGATCTGAACGCGGACGGATCTACGGACACGGTTTCCGGGAGCGGCCAGCCCTGCTGAAGGCGCAAGCGTCGGCATCAGCCGGCGGATTGCAGACCGCCAGGTGCGGGCAGCGACGCCTCCGGCTGGGATCCTCGAGAGAGTTGGGGTTCAGCCACAGGCGTGAGGCACCCGTTCCGGTCCGCTATGGTGCTCGCTGTGATCCGGCAGACCATGGCGGCTTCGGTAGACAAGCCGAGCGAGGTCGAGGCGGCTGAGGTTTGGCTGAACGCCAACCGCGACGCTCTGACCTACGCCGAGGAGGAGGGCGGCTGCGGCTGCTGCGTCCGGATGTGGAGGTTGGCGGGGCCTGCCGAGGTTTTGGCGACGATCCCCTACGAGGTTTCCGCTTCCTCCGACTGGGACACGCCCTAGGTGATTCGGCCGCGGCTTCTGCCATCATCCGTTGGTGGAGATCTGGCCCCGCGGCACCGCGGAGCATCGAGTTGCGTCACGCCGCCAAGTCGCACGGGCTCTCGTCGGCAAGTAGAGAGACCAACTCCTTGCGGTCCGATCAGCGACGGTACAGCGCGCCCCCGGTTGGCGTGGGGCAGCACCACACCGCAGGCGAGCGACACCCCACAGCATCCGCCCATGCAGCCACGGCCCATCGCAGGGACCACAGGGCGCCCGTCAGCGAGATCTCGTTGTAGTGGCGCGCCTGGGCCGAACGTCCGGGTCGTAGCCCGGCAGGTCACACACTTCTGCCAGATAGCCGCCGGCAGAGCGTTCAGCCCAGCTATGCAGGATGCCGGTGGCGTGGCTGACGTACCCGGCGCATGTCCTGACCAGGCTCAGCCGCCAGCCGCCAGCCGCCAGCCGCCAGCCGCCAGCCGCCTGGGCCGCCTGGGGCCGGTAATCGTCGTGCCGGGGGTCGGACCCCACTGGGCCCACCGCCTGGCAGCTACGCGGGTAGGTCGAGGCGGACGACGGCGCCGATCTCGACCAGCTGTTCCGGCAGGGCGAGGTCGGAGATGCCCAGCACGGTGCTGGTGGGACGGTGGTCCCCGACGTAGGCGGCGTGGAGACGTGCCAAGGTGTCGAAGTTCTCGCGCAGGTTTCTCACCAGCACATTGGTCTCGACGATCTGGTTGCGGCTCGCCCCGAAGTGCTTCAGCACGAGATCGAGGTTGGCCAGGGTGGTCTTCAGCTGCAGCTCGAAGTCGCCGGGACCGATGAAGTTCCCGGACATGTCGTGGGACAGCTGGCCGGAGATGTAGAGGGTGTCACCGGCGCGGTACGCCTGGCTGTACCCGTAGAGCGACTCCCACGGCACACCGAATTGAAAGGTCTGGGACTTGGCCGTCACGGCTACCTCCATCGAGTTACCTGCTCCGCCTTGAACATCGAAGCACTGTTGAAGCGGCATGTCTTGATGTTGGGGGAAAGCGGGGGAACCGCCCTTTCTCGCCCAGAGTGGCAGGTCGGTCCGGTCGCTGTCGGGCCTGTACAGCACCGGGGGCGAGCATCGGGCCGATCGCGCCGGCAGTAGCGGGGCGACGACCGCACGAGCACGAGACCCTTGCCGTCATCGGCCGGCCGGCCGATGCGGGCTCAGTCGCCGCAGGCCGTGTCGAATCCCTCGATCGGTTCCTTGAGGCTGGGCTCGTCGACCTCCATCGGCTTCTTGTCGGCCATCCGCTTCTCGATCGCGCCGGCGAGGTTCTCGAAGGCGGTCCGGACGGCCGGGTCGGCAGCCTGAGCCACCTGGGCCTTCAGCCCGGTGACGATGGTGGTGTAGTGCTCGCGGACCAGGCGGTCCTGCTCAGCCTTGCTGACCGGCTTGTCGATCTGCGCGATCGCGTCGTCGGCCATTCCGCCGAAGCCGGCCTTCACGGCCTGGAGGCCGGCCTCGCAGACCGTCTTCTTGTTGGCCGCGAGGTCGACGCTCGTGCTGGCCGCCGCGCTGGACGGCGCGCCACCGGCGGCGGGTTCGGCGGTGGTCTCGCAGCCGGCCGCGAGCGCGGCGAGCGCGCCCAGGGCGGCGAGGCCGCCGAGCGTACGCAGGCGAAGGGTGGACATGCCAACTCCCCGTGGGTCTCGTCTCAGTCCCGTCCCCAGTGGCCTCGTGCCGGCCGACCCGACGGATGAAGTCGCCACTGTAGACGGTGATCGAACGCATCGTCATCCTGATTCGCGGACCCCGTCGAGCACCACCAGCGCCGGTCGGTCAGTCGAGGCGGCCTTCCGAACCCCACGGATCTCCTGGCGCACCTCTACGTGACGTAAGGGAGTCCCTTGCGTCGTACCGCACTGCTCGTCACCGTGACCGCCGCGGTGCTCGCTGCCGCGCGTGGCTTCCTGGCCGGCTTCGCCGACCTGCCCCGGCGCGGGGACGACGGCCGACCGCCGGGACCATCGCCGGCCGGCCGTCGCGTCTCATCCCACGGACAGCTGATCGGCCCGGCTGATCACCTGGTCGACGAGCCCGTACTCGCGGGCCTGCTCGGCGGTGAACCAGCGATCCCGGTCCCAGTCGCGCTGGATCTCCTCCAGGGTCCGGCCGCTGTGCCGGGCGATCAGCTCCTGCATGGTCCGCTTCACGTGGAGCATGTTCTCCGCCTGGATGGTGATGTCCGCGGCGGTGCCGCCCATCCCGCCCAACGGCTGATGCATCATGATCCGCGAGTGCGGCAGCGAGTATCGCTTGCCCGCCGTCCCCGCGCAGAGCAGGAACTGGCCCATCGAGCCGGCCATGCCCAGCGCCAGCGTCACCACGTCGTTACGGACGTACCGCATGGTGTCGTAGACGGCCATCCCGGCGCTCACCGAGCCACCCGGCGAGTTGATGTAGAGGTGGATGTCCCGGTCCGGGTCCTCGGCGGCGAGTAGCAGCATCTGGGCGCAGATCTGGTTCGCCGACTCGTCGGTCACCTCCGTGCCGAGGAAGACGATCCGCTCCTTGAGCAACCGCTCGAACACCTGGTTACCGAAGGACGGTTGCCCCTCGGTGAGCATCCGCACCTGGTCGTACCCGATCATCGCGTTCGCCTCTCCACCGTGCCGGTGGGCGGCGGGAGCGCCCGGGGGACCGGCCCCACAAGCGTGCGTTCGTCGGTGGTCGCGGTCCCAGCGATTCTGCCGGCGGCGAATCTGCCGCCGGCAGAATCGGTCAGGTCAGAAGGTGGTCAGGAAACGCCGCGAGGTGCGGGTCCGTCCGCAGCCGAGCAGGCCGGCGGTACGCGGACCGGGGCGCCCGGCCGGCGCGGAGCCGGACCGGCCGGCCCGCAACGTCGGGCTGCCCGCCCCCGGACCGCGGTGCAGCAGGCCCTGTGGCGTACGTGGGCCGAGCCGCACGTTCGGCCCGGTCTGCGGCCGGGGCATCGGTACGGGGGCCAGCGTGGCTGTCGCCGACCGCGGTGTGGCCGGCAGGCGGGGCTCGACCTGGCGCAGGTCGTCCCGAGCCTCTTCGAGCAGTTCCGAGAGGTGGATGCCCAGAGCCCGGCAGATCGCCGCGAGCACCTCGGAGGAGGCCTCCTTGCGCCCGCGTTCCACCTCCGAGAGGTAGGGCACGGACACCCCGGCAGCCTGGGCCACCTCGCGCAGCGTGCGGCCCTGACGCAGCCGAAGGCGGCGCAGGACCCCACCGATCACCCGTCGCAGCAACGACATGCCGGCCTCACTTCCCTGCCTCGTCGTCCCGGGGGTCATCCCCATCATGCCCGGTCCCGCCGTCCCGGGCGGCCCCGGAGGTGCATCCGGCGCCCGAGGTCACCGTGGGCGGGGACGGATCGCGGTGACGCCGGGCGGGGGCGACCCTCCTCGCCCGGCGCCCGGATCACCGCTTCAGGTGTGGCAGCCAGTCGGCCGCGTCGGATCCCACGTCGAGATTCTCGAAGAGCGCCTCGGTGCCGCCGGCGGGCAGCAGGCCGTCGTCGTCGACCGACACGATGATGCCGGCGGCGGCGAAGTAGAGGGTCACCGGCTCGACGCCCGTTGCGGGATGCACCGGGAGCTCTTCCGGGATGGCGGTCGGGCTCACATGCGCCTTGTCGGTGGGGTCGCTGACCGGTCGGTAGGGGGAGAAGCCGACCGTCAGCGTGCGCGCCCGCTGCCGGCCCGGCTCGGCGTCGGGCGGCTCCGGTGACCACTCGGTGTAGGCGTTCCAGGACCTCGGTTCGCCGAGGTCCAGCGAGACGTTCGCCGTGATCGGACGTAGGTTCTCCGGGAGATCCGGCACGGTCACCGGCATCGGCAGCACCTCGTGGCCGAAGGTCAGCGTGCGGGCCACCCGCTCCGCCGTCTCCGCCGGATCTCCCGCGACACCGTGCACCCGCAGCTGGGCCCAACCGTCCGGGGCGTACCGCCACCGCAGGATCGCCTCCGGCTGCTCCGCGCCGCTGTACGCGACGAAGGTGCTCGGTGCGCCGTTGAGCTCCGGTCCGGGACTCGTCCCGGTGAGCGTGGCCGGTTCACCGCTGTTGCGCTGGGGCGCCGCCGGCTCCACTCCCTTCGGGTACAGGTCCACCGCGACGCCGCGCCAGTTCTCGCCGATCGGACTGCTGACCGCGCCGAGATAGACGCCGGGCCCGGAGAGCAGCAGACCGGATTGGTACTGGAGGCCGCGTACCCCGTCCGGCAGCCAGCCGAAGCGGACGTACACCACGCCCGGGTCGACCGTGGTCAGCGCGGCCGGCAAACCCGCCGCGGCGGCCGTGGTGGCAGGTGGTCGCTCGGGTGCCAGTAGGCCGGGGACCGTCACTGCGCCGGCGACCAGCAGGCCGACGGCCAGTGCGACACCCGCAGCCCGGCGGTAGTGGCGCTGCCGCCGGCCGGTGGCCATCGCCCGGTCGACGTCGAGCACCACGGAGGGACGCTCCGCCGCGTCCACCTCGGTGTGCATCAGGTCGGTGAGTTCCCGTTCGTCCAGCATCGTCGCTCCTCTCATCGGCCCACGGATGCGGTGTCGAGCACGGCGCGCAGGGTGGCCAGACCCTTCGCCGCCTGGCTCTTGACGGTTCCGGCCGAGCAGCCCAGGGCGCGGGCGGTGTCCTCGACGCTGAGGTCCTGGAAGTACCGGAGAACGAGCACCGCCCGTTGCCGGGGTGGGACCTTGCGCAGCGCCGCGATCAGGGTGAGTCGTTCGGTCGGGTCGGCGGGTTCGGTTCGCCGTTCGGGCAGGGCCGCGCCGAGCATCACGCGGCTCCAGCGCAACCGCCGCTCGTCGAGCAGCCGGCGCAGCAGTATGGTGCGCACCAGTGCGTCCGGGTGTTCGGCCTGCCGGGCGCGGGCCCAGTTGCGGTACAGCTCGGTGAGCACCCGTTGCAGGATGTCGTCGCCGCGATCCCAGTCGCCGCACATCAGGTACGCGGTCCGCCGCCACTGCCTCATCCGGCCCCGGACGAAGTCGGTGTACTCGGCGTCGGCTTCGGCTCTGCGCCTGCCGCTCGTCGTCACGAGGAGTCCGCCTCTCGTCTGCCGGTCTCGACCGGTCCGTCGTCGTCGACTGGTAGTCGAGGCCGGAGCGGCGGTGGGTTGCCCCGGCACCGCACCCGGCCGTGCCGGATCCGTCGCACCCGCTATGTTGTGGGCGTGCAGGCGACGGAGCAGGTTAGACGGTGATCCATTTCCCCGCGCAGCGCCGTAGTCCGCTCAGCGCCCTCAGCCTGCGGCTCGCCGCAGCGGTTGCGCTCGTGTTCGCCACCGTGGCGGTGGTCTACCTCGACCGGGACGGCTACCGCGACGTCAACGAGGACGGCCTCACGCTCCTCGACAGCTTCTACTACACGGTGGTGACCCTCTCCACCACCGGCTACGGCGACATCACTCCGGTCAGTCACAGCGCCCGGCTGGTGAACGTCCTCTACATCGCGCCGGCCCGGGTGATCTTCCTGATCATCCTGGTCGGCACCACCCTGGAAGTTCTGACCGAGCAGTACCGTACGGGCCGGCGCCTGACGCGGTGGAGGAAGACCGTGAAGGACCACGTGATCATCTGCGGTTACGGCACCAAGGGTCGCAGCGCGGTCTCCGCCCTGCTGGAGAACGGGCTGGACAAGTCGCGGATCCTGGTCGTGGAGCGCAGCAGCACCGCGCTGCGCCAGGCCACCGCGGCGGGACTCGTCGCGATCGAGGGCTCGGCGACCCGGTCGGCGACGTTGAACGAAGCGCACGTGAAGAACGCCAAGGCAGTGATCATCGCGACTGACAGCGACGACGCGTCAGTGCTGGTGGCGCTCACAGTACGGCAGCTCACCGCCGGGCAGGTCCGGATCATCGCCGCAGCCCGGGAGGCCGAGAACGCCCCGCTGCTGAAGCAGAGCGGCGCGCACCACGTGATCGTCTCCTCCGCCACGGCGGGTCGACTGCTCGGTCTCTCGACCTCCGCGCCGCCGCTGATCGACGTCGTCGAGGACCTGCTCACGCCCGGGCAGGGGATGGCGCTGGCGATGCGGTCGGCCGAGCGGAACGAGGTGGGCAGCTCGCCGCGCGAGCTGGACTGCCTGGTGATCGCGTTGGTCCGGCGCGGCCGGGTGATCACCCTGACGGATCCGGCGGGTGCCGAGATCGAGACCGGGGACATGCTGGTCTACGTCCGCGACGACCGGCCCCAGTCGGCGACGGTCGGCTGACGGCCGCTGCCCGCGGCTCGGCTCTAGGAGCCGTCCTCGTTCGCGCTGCAGATGATCTGCCAACCGCTGGTGGCCCGCTGGAGCAGGTCGTAGAGCACCTCACGCTCGTTCGGCTGTAGCGCCTCGAGCACCTCGTCCTCGGCGGTCTCGAGGGCGCACTCCGCCTCGTGAAGGCGCGCCGTCCCGGCCTCGGTGAGGAACACGACGTGCCGGCGGCGGTCCTCGGGTGACCGTCGCCGCTCCACCAGCTGTGCCGACTCCAGGTCGTTGAGCAGCCCGACCACGTTCGTGCTGTCGATCTGAAGAGTGCTGGCGAGCGCCTGTTGGCTTATTCCGCCCGCATTGCGCAGCACCGTGAGCGCGAGCAGGTGCCGGGGGCGCAGGCCGAGCGGTGTCAGCACCGACTCCGACCGGAGGCGCATCCGCCGAGCCAGGTGATCAAGCAGCGGCCCCGTGCGGCGTTCCGGTTGGACGGCCGGCAGGTCAGGCATGTGAGCCAGTTTACCGCCGTGCCCTTCGATCGACCTGCTATAAATGATTGGTCCTGCACAAATCATCCGCGAATTACGGAGGGTTGGCCCATGGCACACCTTTTGCACATCGATTCGAGCATCCGCGGGGAGCACTCGATCAGCCGGCGGCTCACCGCCCGCGCCGCCGCGGTCTGGCGTGCCGCCCACCCGGGCGGCACGGTGACCTACCGGGACCTCGGCAAGCAGCCGCTGCCTCACCTGGACGAGGCGGGGGGCCTCGCCCGGATGACGCCGTTCGACCAGCACACTCCCGCGCAGCGGGCGTCCTGGGAGTTGAGTGAGCAGCTGGTCAGCGAGGTGCAGCAGGCCACCACGGTCCTGCTGGGCCTCCCGCTCTACAACTACGGCGCGCCGAGCAGCGTGAAGACCTGGGTGGACCACCTCATCGCGCCCGGCATCGCGTACGACCCGGCGAGCATGGCCGGCCTGCTGGGCGGTCGCGAGTTCGTCGTGCTGGCCAGTCGCGGCGGCGGCTACGGCCCGGGCACGCCGCGAGAGGGCTGGGACCATGCGGAGCCCTGGCTGCCGCACGGCATCTCGCAGACCGGCCTGGAACCGCGCTTCATCGCGGCCGAGCTGACGCTCGCCCCGGCGGTACCGGCGATGGCCGAACTCGTCCCACTGCACGAGCAGAGCCTCGCGGCGGCCGAGCGCGCCATCGACGAGCTCTGGATGCCGGCCCGGGCGGCTGCCTGAACCGGTTGCCCGCCACCCGTCGCCGTGGGACGGCCGCTCCAGGCGAAGCGGCCGTCCCACGCCCCTCGGCTCCGGGCGCGCCCACCAGTTCCGGGCCGCGCCGACGAGCTGCCCCCGTGGGGCGCGCGCCGACGTCGAGGACAACGGGCGTGGGCGAGCTGCGTCCACGATCGACGGCATCGAGCAACTGGCCCGCGAGCACGTCCCGGCGGATCGACCTGTCACGATCCGGTAAACGGTTGGGCGGAACCGGCTGTCTGGCGCTTTCTCCTCGGCCTGAGGCTTGTTAAGTTGTGGCGGCTTGGAACCGCCAGTGGGGAAGCCATCGACTTGGTCGGTACGGCGTGTGGCGCAGGCATGACGGGGGAACTTCATAACTTCGCGCGCGGGGCAAAGCCCCGATCGTCGTCATCCCGTCTTACCTGACGCACCCTCGTGCGGCCGGTTCCAAGTTCCTCGTTAGTCGAACGACGGGATACGAATCAGTGGCTGAACTGTCAGCAAGACGACGCTGGTCGGCCGGCGTCGTGGCGGGCCTCGCCCTCGCGGCCGCGGCGGCCGTCGCCCCCACAACCGCGGCCCAGGCCGCCCCCGCCCCCAGCGGACACGGCGTGTCGAACGACGGCAGGAGCAAGCTGCCGAACCTGTACAAGGGGAAGCTCGTGCTTCCCGAGCCGGGGGCGAAGGGCCGTCCGTTCCAGTCAGGCACGAGCGCCGCCCCGAAGATCTTCCAGGGCACGCTCGCGAGCGCCTCGGAGTTCCCGTACATCGTGGGCATCGTTACCACGTACAGGGAGGGTGGGGGGTACTACTTCTACTTCTGCACCGGCACGATCATCGCCCCGAACAAGGTGCTTACGGCCGCGCACTGCACCGCCGACGGGCCGGGCACCACCCGGGTCATCGCCGGCAACGACCGGCTCGTCGACGACAACGGCAACATCATCACCACCAGTGGGTACGTCGCCGAGGTCGCCTCGACCTGGACCCACCCGAGCTGGAACATCGCTCAACAGATCGACGACCCCGAAAACGCACCGATCCTCGATGACGTGTCGGTGCTCACGCTGAAGCAGAACCTGCCCAGCGATTACACCCCAGTCTCGCTGAGCGAGCAGGGCGACCAGACGCCGTACACGGCCGGCACCTCGGCGGTCATCGCCGGCTACGGCGTGACGTCCGACGACGAGGTGTGGCCCGACACCCGGCTGCGCAAGGCGACCGTCAACATGCGGTCCAACGACGAGTGCAACCTGGTGCCGGAGCTCTACTACCCCGAGCGGATGATCTGTGCCGGTAACGCCACCCCGGACACGCCGAGCAGCGACACCTGCCCCGGTGACTCGGGCGGTCCCCTGCTGGTGGGCGGGGTTCAGGTCGGCATCACCGACTGGGGCTTCATCCCGTGCGGTACGTTCCCCGGCTACTACGAGCGGCTGAGCTACTACGCGGACGCCGTCAACGCGGACATCCCGCGACCGGCGGCGCCCAACCTGGACTGGACCGGCGACGGCCACGCCGACCTGATCGCCCGGGACTCGAGCGGCCGTCTGCGGCTCTACACGGGCACCGGCTTCGCCAACGACGGGTCGGGTGGCTTCTGGTCGGCCGAGGTGATCAACTCCGGCTGGGGAAGCATGAAGCGGATCTTCCGCGTCTACAACTGGAATGGTGACCACAAGCCGTCCATCATGGCCGTCAACTCCAGCGGTGAGCTGTGGCTCTACAACGGCGACGGTCAGGGCGGCTTCGCCGGTGCGGCCCGGCGGATCGGCACCGGCTGGGGCGGCTTCACCGCCCTCGTTCCGACCAGCAACTGGCTCGGCAACGGCAAGCCGGGTCTGATCGCCCGCAACTCCGCCGGCGAGCTGATCCGGTATGACGGCAACGGCGCGGGCGGCTGGGCCAGCGCGACGGGGACCAGGATCGGCACCGGGTGGAAGGGCTTCAATGCGTTCATGACGCCGGGTTCCTGGTTCGGTACCGGAAACGAGGCCCTGATCGTCCGTAAGACGACGACCGGCGAGCTGTTCGTGTACCAGAGCGACAGCGCGGGTGGCTGGGCCACGAGCGCCGGCATCAAGATCAACAGTGGCTGGAGCAGCTTCCCGGCCATCCCGACCCCGGGCGACTGGAGCGGCGACAACGCGATGGACCTGCTCGGTGTCGACAGCGCCGGCAAGCTTCGGATCTACCCGACCGACGGCAAGGGCAACTGGCTCCCCGGCGGTGCGGCCGTCATAAACTCGGGCTGGAACACGGTCAGTCCGATCTTCTGATCGAGGCCACCGCACCATCGACGACGAAGGGGCCCGCAACCGATCGGTTGCGGGCCCCTTCTCCATCGTCGACGGTCAGAGGATCGTCCAGGTGTCTCCGCTGCTCAGCAGGCCGGCGAGCTGCTGCTCGGGGGTTTCGGTGACCTCCGCCCGGGCGGCGTCGAGCTGGGTACGCACCACGTTGTCGTAGGACGGCCGGTCGACCGCGCGGAACACCCCGATCGGGGTGTTGCGCAGGTCCAGGCCGGGCAGCCGGGACAGCGCGAACGCGTACGCCGGGTCGGTGACGTTCGCGTTGTGCACGACGATCTCCTCCGGGCGGGTCGTCGCGGTCTCCCGCACCTCCAGGCCGAAGCCGCCCGGCGGGTGTACGACGCAGAACTGCCCGTCCTTGCCGAACGTGATCGGCTGTCCGTGCTCCAGCCGAATCAGGTAGTCGTCGCGGGTCTCGTGTTCCTTGAGCTGTTCGAACGCGCCGTCGTTGAAGATGTTGCAGTTCTGGTAGATCTCCACGAACGCCGATCCCTGGTGTTCGGCGGCGGCGCGCAGCACCGACTGGAGGTGCTTGCGGTCGGAGTCGATGGTGCGGGCCACGAAGGTGGCCTCCGCGCCGAGGGCCAGGGAGAGCGGGTTGAACGGTGCGTCCGCCGAGCCGACCGGGGTCGACTTGGTGATCTTCCCGACCTCGGAGGTGGGGGAGTACTGCCCCTTGGTGAGTCCGTAGATCCGGTTATTGAAGAGCAGGATCTTGAGGTTGACGTTGCGTCGCAGCGCGTGGATCAGGTGGTTGCCGCCGATGGAGAGCGCGTCGCCGTCGCCGGTCACCACCCACACCGAGAGGTCGGGCCGGGTGGCCGACAGGCCGGTGGCGATCGCCGGGGCGCGGCCGTGGATGGAGTGCATCCCGTACGTGTTCATGTAGTACGGGAAGCGCGACGAGCAGCCGATGCCGGAGATGAAGACGGTCCGCTCCCGCGGAATGTTCAGCTCCGGCATGAAGCCCTGAACGGCCGCCAGGATCGCGTAGTCGCCGCAACCCGGGCACCAGCGCACCTCCTGGTCGGACTTGAAGTCCTTGGCGGTGAGCTTGAGGGCGATGGGCTCAGACATTCTTGAGGACCTCTTCCAGCATCGTCTCCAGCTCGGCGGCGGTGAAGGGCAGGCCGCGGACCTGGTTGTAGCCGATCGCGTCGACCAGATACCTCGCGCGGATGACGTGCGCCAGCTGGCCTAGGTTCATCTCGGGGATGACCACGCGGTCGTACGAACGGAGCACCGCACCCAGGTTGGCCGGCATCGGGGCGAGGTGCCGCAGGTGCGCCTGCGCCACGGAGAGGCCGCGCTGACGCAGGCCCCGGCAGGCCGCGCCGATCGGCCCGTACGTCGAGCCCCAGCCGAGCACCAGCACCCGCGCGTCGCCGTCGGGGTCCTCGACCTCGACGTCCGGCACCGGGATCGTCTCGATCCGGGCGGCCCGGGTACGGACCATGAAGTCGTGGTTCGCCGGGTCGTAGGAGATGTCGCCGGTCTTGTCGGCCTTCTCCAGTCCGCCGATCCGGTGCTCCAGACCGGGAGTGCCGGGGATGGCCCACGGGCGGGCCAGCGTCTCCGGGTCGCGCAGGTACGGCAGGAAGGTGGTGCCGTCCTCGCCGTTGGGGGTGGTGGCGAACTCGACGCGCAGGTCGGGCAGGGAGTCGACGTCGGGCAGCAGCCACGGCTCCGAGCCGTTGGCGACGTAGTTGTCCGACAGCAGGATCACCGGGGTGCGGTAGGTGAGGGCGATCCGGGCGGCTTCCAGGGCCGCGTAGAAGCAGTCCGCGGGGGACTTCGGTGCGATCACCGCGACCGGGGCCTCGCCGTGGCGGCCGTAGAGGGCCAGGTTCAGGTCGGCCTGCTCGGTCTTCGTCGGCATACCGGTCGACGGGCCGGCCCGCTGCACGTCGACGATGACCAGCGGCAGTTCCAGGGCCACCGCGAGGGAGATCGTCTCGCTCTTGAGGGCGACGCCCGGGCCGCTGGTGGTGGTGATGCCGAGCGCGCCGCCGTACGACGCGCCCAGTGCCGCGCCGACCGCGGCGATCTCGTCCTCGGCCTGCATGGTGAGCACGCCGAACTTCTTGTGCTTGCTCAGCTCGTGCAGGATGTCCGACGCCGGGGTGATCGGGTAGGCGCCGAGGAAGACCGGCAGGCCGGAGCGGACACCGGCGGCGACCAGGCCGAGCGAGAGCGCCGCGTTGCCGGTGATGTTGCGGTAGGTGCCGGGCGGCATCTGCGCCGGCTTCACCTCGTAGCGGACCGCGAAGTCCTCGGTCGTCTCGCCGAAGTTCCAACCGGCCCGGAAGGCGGCCACGTTCGCCGCGACCAGCTCCGGCCGGCGCGCGAACTTGCGCTCCAGGAACCGCAGCGTCGACTCGTACGGCCGGGAGTACATCCAGGAGAGCAGCCCGAGGGCGAACATGTTCTTGGCCCGCTCGGCGTCCTTCTTGGACACGTCCTGGTCGGCGAGGGCGCCGATCGTCATCGAGGTGAGCGCCACCGGGTGCACCGCGTAGCCGGCGAGCGTGTCGTCCTCGAGCGGGCTGACCTGGTAGCCGACCTTGGCCAGGTTGCGCTTGGTGAACTCGTCGGTGTTGACGATGATGTCCGCGCCGCGAGGAAGGTCGACCAGGTTGGCCTTGAGCGCGGCCGGGTTCATGGCCACCAGCACGTTGGGCGCGTCGCCGGGAGTGAGGATGTCGTAGTCGGCGAAGTGCACCTGGAAGCTCGACACGCCCGGCAGGGTGCCGGCGGGGGCCCGGATCTCCGCGGGGAAGTTGGGCAGGGTGGAGATGTCGTTGCCGAGCTGGGCCGTCTCGGAGGTGAACCGGTCGCCGGTCAGCTGCATGCCGTCGCCGGAGTCGCCGGCGAACCGGATGACCACCCGGTCCAGTTGACGGATCTGCTTGCTCACGCCTGCACCTCGCTTCGCTGCGCGCGGTGGCGGCTCGAGTTGCTGGTGACCCCGCCTTGCCCGGCCACGCGACCTCCCTTACGCACCCTGCACCGCGCCGGCCGTGGCTGGCCCGGCCCGCATGTGGTTTCTCACCTGAGAGCCTACGTCGGACCGACCCGCCACCTTCCCCGGAGGTTCATCGACTGGGACCGGATTGGGGGGTGAAATTCACCACTTCGTGGCGTTTCGCATCTCCTGCCGTAATAGAGATCACGATCGGCCGATGTCTCGGGCTCGTGGATCAAACTCTCGCGTCGTGCCCGTCCGGCACCACCGGCCGGATGAGCCGTCGACGCCAGGCCGCTCCGGCCAGCCAGAACGCCAACACGATGAGCAGCGTCGAGACCACGACGAGGATCATCGCGATCCGCCGTTGCGGGGAGCCGCCCGGCTCGTCTGGCAGCGTCCCGCCGGCGCCCAGGACGCCCTGCGAGCCGGTCGGCGCGGGCGCGGCCACCAGGGTGGCCAGCGCGACCGCGGCGCTGATCCGGAAGCTCATCTGCACCTGCCGGGCATCGCCGCGGGCCGGCACGAGCCGGGCGACCACCGCGCCGCCAAGCGGTGCGTCCCGCTGGGCGGCCGGCGTGGCCTCGACCGGCAGCCGGAGGCTCACGTGGTGTCCGGCCCGGATCGCACCCAGGTCGCAGCGGGTCCGGGTCGGGTCGAGCGGCACGCAGCCGGTGGGTGGTGTCGGCACGCTGACTCCGGCGGGCAGGCGCACGTCGATCCGGCCCGTGGCGTCCGCCGTGCCGGTGTTGGTCAGCCGTACGGCGAGGTCCGTGGCGGTCCCGCTGATGTCGAAGGTGACCTCGTCGGCTTCGAGCGCGATGCCGGCCGCCGGGGGCCCCGGTGGGAAGAGCACCGCGAATCCCTCGTCGTCGCCGGCCGATCCCGGCACTCCGGGGGCGCTCGCGGTGACCGCGACCGAGCCGCCCAACGGCATCCGCCGCCACGCGTCGCCGGCGACCCGGAGGCGGATCAGGCTGCTGAACCGGGCGCCCGGGGGCGCGGTCCACTCGCCGCAGCGGTACGCGCCGCCGCCGGTCGCCGCGCAGCCGGCCGTGCCGGCGTCCGTCACCCCGGTGGGCAGCCGGTACGACAGGGCGACCCGAGCGGTCCTGCTCCCGGTGTTGGTGACGGTGACCCGCAACGTGGTGACCGTGCTGCCCGCGTTCCAGTACGCGGGGGGCAGGGTGACGTCTCCGGTGCTGACCCGTACCCCGAGCGGATGCGGCGCCGGAGCGCTGTGCGGCGCCGACGGCTGGACCGGTGGTCTCGGCGGCCTGGCGGGCGTCCCCGTGGGCGGCGCGGCGGTGGTGGGCTGCGCCGTCCACGGCGTGCCGGTGCTCGGCAGGGGTGGGTCACTCGTCGGTGGCGCGCTGGTCTCCTGCGGCGGATCGATGGTCGGTGGTGCGGTCGTCGGACCCGGGTCGGTACCGGTCGGTTCCGTAGTCGGCGTCTCTTCGCCCTGCTCGTCGGGGTCGGTGAGCACAGCGACCGGGCTGGCCGCAGGGTCACCGGGCGCGGCCGGGCCCGGCATCACGGCGAGGGCGGTGAGCACGCAGAGCGTGACGGTCACCCCGAGCGCGGGCACGGCACGCCGACGCCGCGCTCGCCCGGCCGGTACGTCCACGCTGGCCATCTGCCCTCCGATGAGAACGGATCAGGGGTCCCATCGTCGGTACCGTTGCCGCACGACACCAGTCCCGTCCGGAAACAAATCCGTAACGTGTCCGGAAATGGTCAACCGGCCGGGCGGTAGGCTGCCGATCGTGGACGGTTACCTGGGCTCGTACGCGACGCTCGGGCTCCTGCTGCTCGTCAGCGTCCTCTTCTTCGTGGTGGCGTTCACCGCCAACCGGGTGCTGCGTCCGAGCCGCCCCGCCGAGCCGGCCGGCAAGCGGGCGAGCTACGAGTGCGGGATCGATCCGGTCGGCGGCGACTGGGCGCAGATGCAGATCCGCTACTACGTGTACGCGTACCTCTACGTGCTCTTCGCGGTCGAGGCGGTGTTCCTCTTCCCCTGGGCCGTGGTCTTCGACCGGCCCGGGTTCGGCCTGGTCACGGTCGTCGAGATGGCGATCTTCGTGGCGGTGCTGGCGCTCGGCATCCTCTACGCCTGGCGTCGCAACATCCTGCGCTGGACCTGACGCGGTGCGGTCGGCGGCTCGATCAGGCCAGGCCGCGCCGGGTCGCCGCCGGCGGGCGGTCGCCGCGGATCGAGGCGACCATGTCGAGCACCCGGCGCGTGGCGCGCACCTGGTGGGCCCGGAACACCCGGGCGCCCAGCCAGGCGGAGACGACGGTCGCGGCGAGCGTGCCCTCCAGCCGCTCGGCGACCGGCAGGTCCAGCGTCTCCCCGACGAAGTCCTTGTTGGAGAGCGCGACCAGCAGCGGCCAGCCGGTGGCGGTCAGCTCGTCCAGCCGCCGGGTGATTTCCAGCGAGTGCCGGGTGTTCTTGCCGAAGTCGTGCGCCGGGTCGATGAGGATCCCGTCGGGGCGTACACCCAGCGCGACCGCTCGTTCGGCGAGCCCGGTCACCGTGGCGACCACGTCGGCCACGACGTCGTCGAAGGCGGCCCGGTGCGGGCGGGTCCGGGGTGCCAGCCCGCCGGCGTGCGAACAGACGAGCCCGGCACCGGTCTCCGCGGCCACTCGGGCCAGCGCGGGGTCCGCGCCGGACCAGGTGTCGTTGAGCAGGTCGGCGCCGGCGGCCACCGCTTCCACGGCGACCTCCGCACGCCACGTGTCGATGGAGATCACCACCTCCGGGAAAGCGGCGCGGACGGCGGCGATGGTGCCGACCGTACGTCGGATCTCCTCGGTGACGTCGACCTCGGCGCCCGGGCCGGCCTTCACCCCGCCGATGTCGATGATCTCGGCGCCCTCGGTCACCGCGCGTTCCACCGCCCGCAGGGCGCTGTCCGCCTCGAACGTTGCCCCCCGGTCGAAGAACGAGTCCGGCGTGCGGTTGACGATCGCCATCACCACCAGCTCACCGGGGGCGAACGTCCGCCCACCGAGCCGCAGCTCCCCGGCCATTGCCGCCTCCCTCACCGAAGCCCTGCGGGCGGTTCCCCGCATCGGCCGGTCCCGACGCTAACCCCTCCGCCGGCGCACCGTTCGAACGGTCCGTCGGCCCGGCGTCGGTGGCGGGCTCGCTCCGGTCCGTTCGGCATGCCACGATCTGTGCATGGGTCAGCTTCTGCTCATGCTGGTCGTGGCGTTGACCGTCGCGGCGGTGGTGTTCGGGGTGACAGCACTGGTCACCGGTCGTGATCCTGGCCTGGTGCCGGCCGAACCGGACGGACGCGCCGTGCCGCTGCCGGGCGACCGGCCGTTGCGGGAAACGGACGTCGAGGAGATCCGGTTCGACACCGTGCTGCGTGGGTACCAGATGGCTCAGGTCGATCGGGCGTTGCGTCGCGCCGCCTACGACATCGGCTACAAAACCGAGCTGATCGGTGTGCTGGAAGCGGAGGTAGCCGCGTTGCGGGAGGGGCGGACGGCGGACGCGGAAACCCTGCGGCGGGCCCGCGAGCAGGCGGATGCCGCTGCGTCGGCGTCCACCGGCGTCGCCGCCGTGCCCGGCACGACAACCCCAGGCGACCGGACGTTCGAGGCGGCGGCCGGCCAGCCCGAGGTGGCGGTCACCGGGGCCGAGCCCTTCGTCACCGCCGACGGCGCCGCGACCCGCGGGACCACCTTCATCGGCCCCACCTCCTCCCCGGCCGACCCGGACGACGCGGCAGCCGGCCGGAGCAAGCCAGCTGACGGCTCCGGCGGGCACGGCCCGGTGGTGCGCTCGGAGCCGGTGTGACCGCAGACCGGTGCGGGGACGACCTGCCCGAGGCGGCCCAGCCGGGCGCCGGCGAGGTGACCGCGACGGTCATCGTCGACGCCCCGGCGGAACGGGTCTTCGCCGCGTTGCTCGCCTGGGAGCGGCAGTCCGACTGGATCCCCTTCACCCGGGTACGGGTGGTCGAGGGCGACGGCCGGGAGGGCAGTCTCGTCGAGGCGCTGACCGCGCTCGGCCCGACCGAGATCCGGGACGAGATGCGGGTGGTCCGGGTCGACGAGCCCTACGAGATCGGGGTGGTGCACTGCGGCTCGTTGCTGCGCGGCCCGGGCGTGCTGCGGTGCACCCCGCTGGCCCGGGACCGCACGCAAGTCGTGTGGCACGAGTGGTTCCACCTGCCCGGTGGCGCCGCCGGCCGGGTCGCCTGGCCGGTGATCTGGCCCGGTTCCAAGCTCGGGCTGACCCGGGCGCTGCGGCGGTTCGGTCGGCTCGTCGAGCAGGGCCGCCTGCCGTGACCGGCGTGGCGGCGCGGCCCGGGTACGGCAGCCGGCACACCCCTACCGATCGGTGACCTGCGCCGTGGGCAGCCCGGCGACGATGGGCGACGGGCTGTCGGTGCTTTGGCCTAGCGTGTGCGAACGTGACTGACCTGGTGATCGGCGCCGACGGGCTACCCCGCTGCGCCTGGGGGGCGAGCACCCCCGACTACGCCGTCTACCACGACACCGAGTGGGGGCAACCGCTGCACGGCGACGACGCGCTTTACGAGCGGATGACACTGGAGGCGTTCCAGTCCGGCCTGTCCTGGCTGACCATCCTTCGCAAACGCCCCGCCTTCCGGTTGGCCTTCGACGAGTTCCGGATCCCGACGGTGGCGGAATACGGCGAGGCCGACGTGACCCGGCTGCTGGCCGACGCCGGGATCGTCCGCAACCGCGCCAAGATCGAAGCTGCCATCGCCAACGCGCGGTCGGCCGCGGAGCTGCCCGAGGGGCTCTCCGCACTGCTCTGGTCGTTCGCCCCGGCCCCACGGCCGGCCCGCCCGGCCTCCTTCGCCGAGGTACCGGCGATCACACCCGAGTCGACGGCGCTGGCCAAGGCGCTCAAGAAGCGCGGCTTCCGGTTCGTCGGCCCGACCACGGCGTACGCGCTGATGCAGGCCACCGGAATGGTCGACGACCATCTCGACGGCTGCCACGTCAAGCCGACCGGCACGGCGTGATGGGATGGGAGGCATGACGACCGACACCGCGCACCGGTCGGACGGGACGAGCCGGACGGCCAGCACCGGCGCCTGGGCCGTCCTGCTGCCCGCCGGCCGCTACGACGCCGAACGGCTGGTGCACCACGACACGCTCGAGCTGACCGGCCTGGACGAGACCGTGCGCCCCCGTCCCGGCGACGACGTGGCGGTGCTGATCGACGAGCCGGTGCGGGTGGTGGCCCTCGGCCGCGTCGCCGCGGCCACCGGCACCCGCCCGGACGACCCGGAAGACCCGCAGTCCGACCGCGAGGCGGCCCTGGTGGTGACGTACACCCGGCGGGCCTTCGACGAGCCGCTGCCGGCCGGCCAGCTCGCCCCCGACCGACCGGTCACCCCGCTCGACCCGGCGATCCACCGGGCGCTGGCCGAGCGGCTCGGTCCGCCGCCGGCCCGACGCACCTGGCTGGTCGGCCTCGACCTGCCGATCGAGGCCGACTCGCCCGCCGAGGCGGTACGCCTCTTCTGGTCGTACGTGCAGGAGCTGGGCCCGCGCGAACTGCCCGCTTTCGTGTCGCCCGCCGGCGACGAACTCGCCATGCAGGCGTTCGTGCTCGGCGCCGAGGCCAACCAGGATCCGGAGGAGGACGACTGAGCCCGGCCGGGAGTGGCCGCGCGGGCGTGACCCGGCTGCCGCGCGCGAGGCCGACCGCTCAGCGTCCCTCGAAGATCGGCCGTTGCTTGGCGACGAAGGCCAGGGTGGCCGCCCGGTGGTCCGTGGTGGCGCCGCAGATGCTCTGCGCCTGAGCCTCGGCCGCGAGCGCGTCGGCGAGGGTGCCGGCGTCGGCGATGGAGAGCTGCCGCTTGATCGCCCCGTACGCGACGGTCGGCCCGGCGGCCAGCCGCGCGGCCAGTTCCTGCGCGGCCGCAAGCACCTGCTCGTCGTCGTCGACCATGCGGTTCAGCAGCCCGAGCCGGCAGGCCTCCTCGGCGCGTACGGGCTCGGCGAGCATCAGCAGCTCGACCGCCTTGGCGTGGCCGACCAGCCGGGGCAGCGTCCACGACGCGCCGGTGTCGGCGGCGAGCCCGACCTTCGCGAACGCCATCAGGAAGCTGGTGCTCGGTCCACCGATCCGGATGTCGGCCAGGAAGGCCAGCGAGGCGCCGGCCCCGGCGGCCATCCCGCGCACCGCCGCCACCACCGGCTTCGGCAGGTTGGCCAGCCGGGCGGCGATCGGGTTGTAGTGCGCCCCGACGGTGGACAGCGGGTCCGTGCTGGGGGATTCCAACGTCGCCACGTGCTCGCGCAGGTCCTGCCCGGCGCTGAACGAGCCACCCGCCCCGGCGAGCACCACGGCCCGGCAGCTGCGGTCGGTCTCCAGCTCGGCCAGGACGTCCCGGAGGGCCTCCTTCAGCGCCACGTCGAACGCGTTCATCGCCTTCGGGCGGTTCAGCGTCAGCGTGACGACGGCGTCGGTCCGGTCGACGAGCAGGGGCTCAGTCACTTTGTTTAACGACCCTTCTGTCGGGCGATGCGGTTGCCGGCGTCGAGGCACCTCTCGACGTACCGGTCGGCGGCCGGTCGCAGCCGGGCCGCGTGCCGGTCGAAGAAGCTGGCGGCGGCGGTGCCGGGCCAGCGTTCGGGAAGCAGCGCGGGCGGCAGCTGCGGGTCCCGGAACAGGAAGGTACGCCACGCGTGCACCAGCCGGAACCGGGCGGCGTACGCCTCCTCGTCCCCGCTGCGCACGTTCACCTTCGCGATCAGGGGCCGCTGCTCGGTCACGAACCGCTCGTACGCCTGCCCGATCTCGTTGAGGTTCCAGGCGCGCCGTACGACCGCCATCGCACCGGGCGTGCCGGCCGCGTGCGCGGCGGTGAACCGTTCGTACCGCACCCCCGCCTCGCTGAGCAGCATGTCGACGTCCTCGCCCGGGCGGGTGGCCACCCAGGTGCACTCGTCGAGCGTCCCGTAGCCGAGGAAGGTGAGGTTCGCGGCGAGCCGTTGGCGCTCCCGACGCGCGTTCGGCGGCTCCAGCACGATGAGGTCGAACCGGCCGTCCCAGCCGATCCGGCCCGTCCGATAGATCCGGGCGGCCGCCTCGTCGAGCCGCCGCGCTGCTTTGGACGTGATCGAATATCCCGGCCCCGAGGCCAGTTTGAGCGGGTCGAGCCAGCCCTGGCGGACCATCCGGGAGACGGCGGTGCGCACGGCCGGCGGGGCGATGCCCAGCGGTGCCAGTAGCTTGACCAGGGCGGCCACCGGTGCCCGGCCGCCCCTCGCCCGGAGGTGGTCGCCGTACAGGTCGAAGAGTGCCGACCGTGCCTGCATGACCGCACATTGTGACAGGCCTTCTCAAGATAAGCTAGATGCTGTTACATCAATACTGCTTCGGTTTGGGTCCGGCGGTGTTCATCAGGGAAAATCGTTGGTCGACGCCCCCGCGAAGGCTGCGGGTGGTCGTGATGAAGTGGCTGTGGGGCAACCCACCGACCCTGGTGTAGGTCTGAGGGGAGACAACATGGCGGCGATGAAGCCGCGGACGGGCGACGGTCCGCTGGAAGTCACCAAGGAGGGCCGGGGCATCGTCATGCGAGTCCCGCTGGAGGGCGGTGGCCGGCTCGTCGTCGAGATGACTCCCGACGAGGCCAATGCGCTCGGTGACGCACTGAAGGCGGCCGCCGGCTGATCGAGGAACGGTCTGGGCGGCGGCGGCCGTCCCGACGGTTCGTCATACCCTGAGCCACCGGCCCGGCCGGTGGCTCAGGGCTTCACCGGTGCGGAACGCCCCGCACCGAGACTTTCCTGGAGGTACGGTTCCGCGTGCTCGCCATCCGTCTGTTCGCCGAGCCGGACCGGCTCGACACACTCGTCCTGCCCGTCCGAGCGGCCGCAACGGCGCAGGGCGGCGACGCCCCGGCCGTCCCGCTCCCGACCGCGGCCACGCTGCCGGAGGGAGTCGCCGAGGAGGCCGCCGCGCTGGTGCCGGCCGCGCGGCTCACCGGTCGGGCCGGCGAGACCCGGACCCATCTCCGTCCGGGGCGCAGCCCCGGCGTGCTGGTCCTGGTCGGGGTGGGCGACGGGGACGAGGCGGACTGGCGGCGGGCCGGTGCCGCGATCGCCCGGGC
This sequence comes from Micromonospora sp. NPDC005367, assembly GCF_040606825.1. Classification (NCBI taxonomy): domain Bacteria; kingdom Bacillati; phylum Actinomycetota; class Actinomycetes; order Micromonosporales; family Micromonosporaceae; genus Micromonospora; species Micromonospora sp. NPDC005367. Next base: position 25,005 of record NZ_JBEXFP010000025.1, read on the forward strand.
GGTTGCCGACGAGGAGCACGCCACGGTCGCGCTGCCGGCCGACGCGTCCCCGGATGCCGTCCGAGGGCTCTACGAGGGGCTGCTGCTGGCCTCCTACCGGTTCCGGCTGACCGACGCCGGTGAGACGCCCGCGCTGGCCCAGGTCGACCTCGTGGTCGCCAACCCGGACGACCACCGGACGGTGGTCGAGACGGCCCGCACCACGGCCCGGGTGACCCGGTTCGCCCGTGACCTCACGAACACGCCCTCCTCGGTGAAGAATCCGCACTGGTTCGCTGAGCAGGTGGCCGAGCGGGCTGACGGGACGCCGGACCTGCACCTGCGGGTACGCGGACCGGTCGAGCTGGCCGCCGAGGGCTTCGGCGGCATCCTCGCCGTCGGCGGTGGCTCGGCGAGCACCCCGCGCCTCGTCGAGCTGGACTGGCGCCCGGCCGACGCCCGTACGCACGTGGTGCTGGTCGGCAAGGGCATCACCTTCGACACCGGCGGCATCTCGATCAAGCCGGTGCCGGCGATGAAGCTGATGCGCAAGGACATGGGCGGAGCCGCGGCAGTGGTCGCCGCCACCCTCGGCGCGGCCGCGCTGCGGCTGCCCATCCGGGTCACCACCCTGGCGCCGCTCGCGGAGAACGCGGTGAGCGGGTCGGCGTTCCGCCCCGGCGACGTCATCCGCCACTACGGCGGGGTCACCAGCGAGACCACCAACTCCGACGCCGAGGGGCGGCTCGTCCTCGCCGACGCGATCAGTTACGCCGTCCGGGAGCTCAAGCCGGACGTGCTGGTCGACCTGGCCACGCTGACCGGCGCCAACGCGGTCGCGCTGGGCAAGCGGACGGGTGCCCTCTACAGCGAGAACGACGAGCTCGCCGGCAGTTTCCTCGCCGCCGTCGAGGAGGCCGGTGAGCAGGCTTGGCGGATGCCGCTGCCGGCGGACTACGTCGAGTACCTCGGCAGCGAGGTGGCGGACCTGTTCAGCGCGCCGACGCAGGGAGCCGGTTCGGTGCTCGCCGCGCTCTACCTGCGCGAGTTCACCGACGACCTGCATGACCGCTGGGTGCACGTGGACATGTCGGCGCCGTCCTGGGCCGACTCCGACGACGCGGAGCTGACCAAGGGCGCGACCGGTTGGGGCGTACGTTCGCTGCTGCGCTGGCTGGCGACCTTGAGCTGACCGGCGGGCGGTACCCGGCCCCGGCGGACCGACGGCCCGCCGGGGCGGGTCAGCACTTGACCGCGGCGAGCAGCCCGTGCCCGGCCGGCAACAGGGCGGGGATCCAGTGCTCCGACTCCCGGATCGCCTTGATCGTCTCCCGTACGGTCACCGTCTCCGCGTCCCGCGCGGCCGGGTCCCCGATCCGGCCACCGGCCAGCACCCCGTTGAGCACGAGGACGCCGCCGGGGCGCAGCAGCCGCAGCGCCGCCTCGACGCAGGCGTGGAAGCCGGTCACCTCGGCGTCGACGAAGAGCAGGTCGTACGCGCCGTCCGCCAGCCGCGGCAGCACGTCGAAGGCGCGGCCGGTGATGATCCGGGTACGCCCGGTCGGGAAGCCCGCCTCGGTGAAGATCCGTCGGGCGATCCGTTGATGCTCCACCTCGACGTCGATGGTGGTGAGTACGCCGTCCGTGCGCATCCCGCGCAGCAGCCAGACCCCGCTGACTCCGGTGCCGGTGCCGATCTCCACCACCGCGCGGGCGTTGCCGGCGGCGGCGAGCAGGCGCAGCGCTGCGCCCGCGCCGGGGGTAACCGCGTCGAGACCGACCTCGCGGGCCAGGCTGCGGGCGGTGCGGAGCACGAGATCCTCGGTGACGTACGACTCGGCGAACTGCAGGGCCGGGTTCGAACTGCCAGAACCGGCGACCGTGGCGATGGGGCACCTCCGGGCGGCGAAGTGGTGCAAGGGGTGGGTTCGCGGCTATGAGCCTAGAGGCGGCCCTCCGTACGCGCAGCCGCGCGTCCCGCCCGCGCGATCACGGTGACAACCGCTGACCCCATCCCGGACATCCGTGCAATCCTGGAGGCGGTGTCCCGTCAGCCGCGGCCCGGACGCGCTTGTCGTGGTCGTGAGACGCGGGGCCCGGGGGACGGACTGGGAGGCACCGACGTGACCGACGGCTGGGACTGGCGCCGGCCCGGTGATGCTCCGGCACCAGCGGCACCGCCGGAGGTGGGCGGCCAGCCGGCCACCACGCCGGGGTACCCGGTCGACCGCGAGGCATCGCCCTGGTGGTCCGACGCGCTCACCGACCCGTGGCGGGACCCTGCGGCGCCCGCCGCGGTGGTCGTCCCGCTGACCGGTCACAGCGGTACGGAGCCCGAGCCGGTCAGTGATCCGGACGCGCCGGGTCGGCCACGGCTCCGCGAGGTCCTTCTCATCCCACTGGTGACGGCTCTGCTCGCGGGCGCTCTCGGCGGTGCCCTCGGTTACGCGCTGGCGGTTCGCGGCGGCGGCGCGGCCGGCACGGTGCTGGGTGCCGACCCGGGTCAGGCCCCCGCGCTCGCCCAGCGTCGACCGGAATCCCTGGCCGCGGTCGCCGAGCGGGTGCTGCCCAGCGTCGTGACCGTGCGAGTGAGCAGTCTCGGCGGTACGAGCGAGGGTTCCGGCTTCATCGCGAGCGCCGACGGGCACGTGATCACCAACGACCACGTGGTGGCCGGCGGCACCGGCCGGGCCTCGGTGATCTTCAACGACGGCACCTCTTCCCCGGCCAAGCTGATCGGCCAGGACCCGGAATCGGACATCGCGGTGATGAAGGTGGAGCGTTCCGGCCTGCGGCCGGTGGAGTTCGGTGATTCCGACGCGCTGGCCGTGGGCGATCCGGTGCTGGCCATCGGCTCGCCGCTGTCGCTGACCAACACGGTCACCGCCGGCATCGTGAGCGCCCTGGACCGGACGATGCAGGCCGGGGAGCCCGGCGGCCCGGTTCGCTACTACGCGGCGATCCAGACCGACGCCGCGGTCAACCACGGCAACTCGGGCGGTCCGCTGGTCGACGCGGCCGGCCGGGTGATCGGAGTGAACTCAACCATCAAGTCGTTGGTCTCCGAGGGGCAGGAGGCCGGCAACATCGGCCTCGCCTTCGCCATCCCGATCAACCAGGCGAAGCGGGTCACCCAGGACATCATCGGCACCGGCAGGGCCCGGCGTACGGTGATCGGCGCCCAGGTCGGTGGGCCGAACGCGGCAGTTTCCGGCGGCGGCGTACGCCTCGAATCGGTCGAGCCGTCCGGCCCGGCCCAGGCGGCCGGGCTCAAGGCCGGAGATGTGGTCCTGCGGCTGAACGGGCGGCCGATGACCGAGCCGACTGATCTGATCGCACTGGTCCGCAAGTTCGCCCCCGGCTCAGTGGTCACGGTCGAGTACCGCAGGGGGTCGACCAGGCAGAACGCTTCTGTGACCTTGGCTGCGGACGCGAAGTGAACACTCTGTCACCCCCTCCCCGGTCCGCCTCCATCGTGCGTAGTCTTGCTCCTGACGCCGAGAGGGGGCCCGCAGGATGCTCGACAACCTGAACTGGTGGGAGATCGGTGCGCTGCTTCTTCTAGCGCTGCTGATCTTCGGTGACCGGCTGCCCGCCGTCATCAGCGACGGGCTGCGAATGCTACGCAGTCTGCGCAACATGGCCCGCAACGCCACCAGTGACCTGAGCAAGGAACTCGGCACCGACATCCAGCTCGAGGATCTGCACCCGAAGGCGTTCATCCGCAAGCACCTGCTCAGCGAGGAGGAGGAGCAGGCGATCCGGAAGCCGCTGCAGGGCGTCTACGACAACCTGCGCGCGGACGTCACCGGCGTGCACAACGAGCTGAAGGACGTGGCCAACGCCGCCGACCCGCGGTCGAACGGCCGTACGTCCACCGCTACGGACAGCGCGTCCTCGGCGCCCGCCCAGCGCGTCAGCTACGACGACGCCACCTGACCACACCCGCTCGGTCCGGCTGGGTCGGGTGGGCTGGGCCGGGTCGGTCGGGTCGCTGGACCGGGCCGGGGGTCGGTGTGGCGGGTCGGGATGCCCGGTGGGGCAGCGCCAGGTCGCTGTCAGCACGGTCGGGGAAACCCCGCGGCCACCGCTGCGGGCGGAGGCTGATACTCGGGGTTCGCACCCTTTAGAGCTGAGTCGTTCACGTCATCGCGCAACCGATCGTCGTTCGGGTCATCGCAACCGATCGTCGTTCGCGTCATCGCGCAATCGATCGCCGTTCGCGTCATCGTGCGGCTGATCACGCAAATCGTGCGGTCGATCACGCCAGCGCGGCCGGTGCCGCACGGGGCAGCGGCGTAACCCGCCGTGAATCGGCTACGACATCAGCTCTAAAGGCGTACACCCGCGGTGCACTCGTCGGCGCGCGAGAGGCACCAGAGGCACCAGAGGCCCCAGGTGGGCGCAGGTGTCAGCGACCGGCAGGCTTGAGACCGAGCGGTTTGCCCAGCAGCGACTCACGCCGTACGGCGAGGCGGTCGGCCACCTGGCCCAACGCCGCCGCGGCGGGCGACTCCGGCGCGGACAGCACGATCGGATCGCCCACGTCACCGGCCTCCCGCACCCGGGTGTCCAGCGGGATCTGCCCGAGCAGAGGCACCTGGGCGCCGATGGTCCGGCTCAGCGACTCGGCGACGGTCTGCCCGCCACCGGAGCCGAAGACCTCCATCCGGGAACCGTCCGGCAGCTCCAGCCAGGACATGTTCTCGATCACGCCGACCACCCGCTGGTGGGTCTGGAGCGCGATGGCGCCGGCCCGCTCCGCGACCTCGGCGGCGGCGGCCTGCGGGGTGGTCACCACGAGGATCTCCGAGTTGGGCAACAGCTGGGCCAGCGAGATGGCCACGTCGCCGGTGCCCGGCGGCAGGTCGAGCAGGAGCACGTCCAGGTCGCCCCAGTAGACGTCCGCGAGGAACTGCTGCAACGCCCGGTGCAGCATCGGGCCGCGCCACACCACGGCGGCGTTGCCGGCGGTGAACATGCCGATCGAGATGACCTTCACGCCGTGCGCCTGTGGCGGCATGATCATGTCTTCGACCCGGGTCGGGAGTCCGTCCGCGCCGAGCATCCGGGGCACCGAGTGACCGTAGATGTCCGCGTCGACGACGCCGACGGAGAGCCCCCGTGCGGACAGCGCCGCAGCCAGGTTGACCGTGACGCTGGACTTGCCGACGCCGCCCTTGCCGCTGGCCACCGCGTAGACCCGGGTGCGGGAGCCGGGCTGGGCGAACGGGATCACCGGGTCGGCGCTCGCCGTACCGCCGCGCAGCTTCGCCTGCAGCGACTGGCGCTGCTCGGGGCTCATGACCCCGAACTCGATCTTCACACCGTTCACGCCGGGCACCGCGGCGACCGCGGCGGTGATGTCCGCGCGCAGCTTGTCCTTCAGCGGGCAGCCGGCGACGGTGAGCAGCAGTTCGACCCGTACCACGCCGTCCGGGCCGATCAGCGCGGACCGGACCATGTCCAGCTCGGTGATGGGCCGACGGATCTCCGGGTCGTTGACCGTGGCCAGAGCGGCCTGGATCGCGTCCTCGACGGTGCTGGCGGGTGCTGACATGCACGCAATGCTACGTCGGTCGGTATCCGCTGCCGCGTCGCCGGGGGGCGGTGTGAGCGAATCGATGGGTCTCGGCGGCCACCCGACGGGGGGTGGACGACCACTCGGCGAAGTGGGACTATCGAGACGGAACGCCGCTCGCCTGGCCCCTTGAGGCGCGCGGCGTTCAAGCGTCCGGAGCGGCGTACGCGCCGAGGCGACAGCGCCTCGCAGCCGGTCAGCCGTTCGGGTTACGGCGTGTCGTGGAGTCCCCCTGGCCGTCCCGGGTGAAGTCGCCGTCCAGCTCGTCCCGGGGTTCCTCCAGCCCTTCGTTGCCCGTCGCGCGGGCCTTCCCCTGCTGGCGCTGTTCGAGTCGTTGCCGGCGCTGGTTCGCCTCGTCGAGTTCCTCGGCCAGCCGGGCCAGTTCGGTGCGGACGAAGTCCCGGGTGGCCACCTCGCCCAGGGCGATCCGCAGCGCGGCGATCTCCCGGGCCAGGTACTCGGTGTCCGCCTTCTGCGCGGTCGCCCGCCGCCGGTCCTCCTCCAGCGCCACCCGGTCCCGGTCCGCCTGCCGGTTCTGCGCCAGCAGGATGAGCGGCGCCGCGTAACTGGCCTGCAGGGACAGCACCAGCGTGAGGAACGTGAAGGTGTACGGGTCGAAGCGGACGCTGGGCGGGGCCAGCGTGTTCCAGCCGAACCAGATCCCGATCACCAACGTCATGTAGACGATGAAGTTGGCGGTGCCCATGCTCCGGGCGATCCCCTCCGACCAGCGTCCGAAGGCCTCCGGGTCGAAGCGGGGCAGCTTGACGCCCCGAGGCTCGCGCGGCTGGTCGAGGCGGCCGGCCCGCTGCCGCTCAGCCATCCGCGCCGTCCGGTGTCGTGACCTGGGACGGGGCGCCGATCGTGTCCCGATCCCGCCAGTCGCGCGGCAGCGAGTGGTCCAGCACGTCGTCGACCGTGACCGCGCCGACGAGCCGGTTGTTCTGGTCGATGACCGGCATGGCGACCAGGTCGTACGTGGCCATCCGGCGGGTGATCTCCGGCAGCGGGGTGGCCGGCTGGAGCGGGTCGATGTCGTTGACCACCACCCCGCCGAGCATGTCGGCCGGCGGCTCGCGGAGCAGCCGCTGGAAGTGCACCATGCCCAGATAGCGCCCGGTGGGCGTGGTCATCGGGGCGCGGGCCACGAATACCTGCGCCGCCACCGCGGGCGAGAGCTGGGGCTCCCGGATCCGCGCCAGCGCCTCGGCCACGGTGGCGTCCGGCGGCATGATGACCGGCTCGGAGGTCATCACGCTTCCCGCGGTGCCCGGGCTGTACTTGAGCAGCTGCCGCACCGGGTCGGCCTCGTCCGGCTGCATCAGGTCGAGCAGCACGTCCTGTTCGGGTGGGGGCAGCTCGTTGAGCAGGTCCGCGGCGTCGTCCGGGTCCATCTCTTCCAGCACGTCGGCGGCCCGCTCCCGGTCCAGCGCCGCGAGGATCTCCACCTGGTCGCGTTCGGGCAGCTCGCTGAGCACATCGGCCAGCCGCTCGTCGTCGAGCGCGGCGGCCACCTCGTTGCGCCGCGCGTCCGGCAGGTCCTGCAACACGTTCGCCAGGTCGGCCGGGCGCATGTCCTCCAGCACGGCGAGCAGGTTCGCCGTACCCCGGGCGTCGGCGATCCCGGTCAGCCCACGTACCCGTTCCCACTCGACCTGGTGCAGGTGGCCGCGGCGGGCGAGCCGTCCGGTCTGCTCGCGTACGGCCACCCGGGTGAGGTTCCACTCGCCGCCCCGGCTGCACTCCATCGCCACGTCGACCACCGCGCCGGACTGGCCGCCCGGGTCCAGCTGCACCCGCCGGTCCAGCAGCTCCTGGAGCACCAGCAGTTCGTTCGGGCGCTTCTCGAAGCGGCGCAGGTTGAGTGTGCCGGTGCCGAGTACGACGGCTTCCGCGTCGATCGAGGTGATCCGGTTGATGGAGAGGAAGATCCGGCGGCGCATCGGCATCTCGGCCACCAGGCCCACGATCTCCGGTCGCTGGGTGGGCCGGAGTCGGGCGATCGCGTCGCGGACGCGGCCGACCAGGTCACCGTTCGGATCGAAGACGGCGACTCCGGCGAGCCGGGCGAGGTAGACGCGGGTCGGGGATGTCACGACCACCAGCCTAAGCGCCTAGGGTTTAGCAACATGTCGACCTTGTCCTACGAGATCGTGGACGTCTTCACCGACCGCCCGTTCGCCGGAAATCCGCTAGCCGTGGTGTTCGGTGCCGAGGCCCTGGCCACCGAGCAGATGCAGGCACTGGCACTGGAGTTCAACCTCTCCGAGACGGTGTTCGTGCTGCCGCCGACACAGGCCGGCGCCACCTACCGGGCTCGCATCTTCACCCCGACGGACGAACTGCCGTTCGCCGGCCACCCCAGTGTCGGTGCCGCCGTGGTGGCCGCCCGACGGGGCGTGTTCGGCGTCGGCCAGGTCGCACAGGAGTGCATCGCCGGCATCATGCCGATCGAGGTCACCGAGACCGGGGCGACGTTGACCGGCGGTGTACCGACCCTGGGGCCTGAACTGGACCCGGAACCGCTGCTGGCGATCGCGGGTCTCACCGCGGCCGACCACGCCGGCCCGGCGCCCCGGGTCGCCGGGTGCGGGTTGGAGTTCCCGTATCTGCCGGTCCGCCCCGACGCGGTGGCCCGCGCCCGGGTCGACTCGGCGGCGGCGCAGCGGCTCGGTGTGGACCATGTCTGCGTCTTCTCCTGGGACCCGTCGACGGAAGCTGCGCACAGCCGGGTCTTCGTGCCCGGTATCGGGGTTCCGGAGGACCCGGCGACCGGTTCGGCGGCGCTGGGGCTCGGCGTCTGGCTGGTGGCCAGCGGCCTGCTTCCCGCCGACGGCCGCTCCAGCTACACCGTCCGGCAGGGCATTGAGATCAACCGCCCGTCGGCGCTCGCCTGCACGGTCACGGCGGCGAACGGCGCGGCAGTGGGTACCACGGTGGCGGGTCAGGTCGTCCCGGTGGCCCGGGGCGAGATCATGGTGCCACCGTTCGTCGGCTGAACGGGGCGTACGGCAACGCTGACCCGGGTCGGACAACGGAGGAGAGCGCTGTGACGGACGAGGACGGGCGGCGCAGCACGCCCCTGGTCGACGAGGTGATCAAGAAGGCCGCGGTGGTGTGGGTGAGCGCGTCCGACGGCCCGGCCCGGGCGCTCTGGTGCGCCCCGCTGGAGGGCGCGCTGCTCGTGATCAGCGGTCCCGGTGAGCAGACGGCGCCGGGCCTGGCCGACGCGACCGCGGCGCACGTCACCATGCGCGGCGACCACGGCGGGCGGATCGTGACCTGGCCGGCCCGCGTCGATCGGGTGCTGCCGGGCACCGAGGAGTGGGAGACCGTCGCGCCACTGGTCGCGGCGAAACGGTTGAACGCGCCCGGGTCCGCCACCGACCTGATGCAGCGCTGGGCGGACGACGGCTGCGCGCTGACCCGGCTCACACCGGCCGGCGACCCGGTCGCCGGCGAGGCGCTGCCGACCGGCTCGCTCGCCGAACCGCCCCGGGACACCCCGGCCGCGCGAGCGACCCGCCGGCCGTTCCGGCTGCACCGGGTCCGCCGCCGCTGACCGTCGGGCCGCTCCCGCGATCGCCGTCGCCGTCCCGGCCGGTGGCGTCCGGTGTCGGGCCCGGCCAGTCCGGCTCGTCCGTCAAGCGGCAGCGGTCCGCGGCGGGAGCGTCACACGGGCGGCCGGCCGGCGGTGATCGGCTCGTACCGTGCCGTGGGTAGCTCGAACCGGTCGCCGTCGTCGACCAGGTCGAGCACCTCACTCAGCGAGCCGAGCACCGGGCCGCGCCAGTCGAGGTCGGCGTTGAACACCATGTGTTCGGCGAGGTCCGGCGCGGCCAGCCGGGCCGCGGTCAACCCGGCCCGCTCCGCGCCGGTGAGCTCCTGGCTACCGCCGTCGCCGACGAAGAGACAATCTTGCGGGGCCAGCCCGAGCCGCCGGCACGCCGCCAGGTAGAGCTCCGGATCCGGTTTGCAGCGCCCCACCTGCACCGAGAAGATCCGCACGTCGAGCAGCGGGGCGATGGCCAGGTCCGGCAGAAAGGCCGGCAGTTCGTGGGTGCAGTCGCTGATGACGCCGGTGCGCAGTCCACGTTGGCGTAGCCCCGCCAGCGTCGCCACCGCGTCGGGCCGGAGCCGGGTGTCGGCGCGTACCGCCAGGTGCCGGGACGCCACGGCCGCGCGGACCGCGCCGTCCGACGGGTGTACGCCGGCCTGCGCGCAGACCCAACGCAGGGTCGCCTCGGCATTGCCGAACTGGCCGCTGGCGCGTTGGTAGAACGTCCGGTCCAACACCGCGGTGAACGTGTCGGTGGGACAGCCGAGCAGTTCTGCGGTCCCGCGGTGGCCTGCGCCACGCTGAACGGATCGGGTCAGCGTGCCGAAGAAGTCGAAGAGCACCGCCTGGAACCTGGGCATGGGGAAGCGCCTCCGGGCGTGAGGGGGTCGCCGGCGCGGACCGCGTGATCGTAACGGAGCGCTGACGGTAAGTGTCCATCCGGGTCGTGTGAGGATTGCTCCCCGTGTCCCCAGCCCAGCACCTCCCGCCGCGCAACCCGATGACCGTCGGGGCGCTCGCCCTCGCCGTGGTCGCCGTCTCGTCATCCGCACCGCTGATCGCGTTCGCGGCCGCACCCGCGCTGGCCGTCGCGTTCTGGCGGAACCTGCTCTCGGTCGCTCTGCTGGGTCCGTTCTCGGCGGTCCGGCGCCGCGCGGAGCTGCGTGCGCTCACCGTCGGCGCCGGCCGGCGTGAGGGCCTGTACTGCGTGCTCTCCGGCGTCGCGCTCGCCGGACACTTCGCCACCTGGATGCCGAGCGCCCAGCTGACCTCGGTCGCTGCGGCGACTGCCCTGGGCGCCACCCAGCCGGTGTGGCAGGGGCTGATAGCTCGCGGCCAGGGCCGACGGCTGCCGCCGGTGGTGTGGGCGGGCATCGGGGTCGCGGTCGCCGGCGCGGTGTTCGCCACCGGCGCCGACTTCGCCGTCTCCGGCCGGGCGTTCGCCGGCGACCTGCTCGCGGTGGCCGGCGGCACGTTCGCGGCGATCTACACCGCGTTCGGCGAACGGGCCCGGGTCAGCGTCAGCACCGCCACGTACACCACCGTCTGCTACGGCGTGTGCTCGCTGATCCTGCTGGTCGTCTGCCTGGCCGGCGGCGTACCGGTGACCGGCTTCGACGGCCGCACCTGGCTGGCCATCCTCGCCCTGGTGGCGGGTGCCCAGCTGCTGGGGCACTCGATGTTCAACTACGCGCTGCGGCGGGTCTCCGCCACCACGGTGAGTGTGCTGATCCTGCTGGAAGCGCCGGGCGCCGCCCTGATCGGCTGGGTCTGGCTCGGCCAGTTGCCCCGACCGCTCGCCCTGCCTGGTCTGGCGCTGCTGCTCGCCGGGGTGGTCGTGGTGGTGCTCGGCGCGGCCCGCCGTGCCGCCCCCGCCCCCGTCCCCCCGGACGCCACCCCGCTTCCCGCCCCCCGCTGACGACCCGGGGGCGCACTTTCCTTGGAAGAGTTGCCATTCCGCCGCCGAAACGGCCACTTTCCGTGAAAGTGCGGGGAAGGGGCGTACGGAAGGGCGGGTATGCGAAGGCGCGGGAACGGGGGTGGTGCAGGGCGCGAGGTTGGGCCGGGGACGGCGGTCACGCCCTCGGCCGAGTTCCCACCGCTGGACCAGGAGGAGCTGGGGGCGCTACGCCGCCTCGGCGAGCACTGGCGGGTCCCCCCGGACGGCGCTGCACCCGACCCGGCGCGGCTGCCGCTTGATCCGACGATCGAACGGAGCCGAGCCGAGCCGCTACCCGGTCACTTCGGTCGGCTCGCGCCGATCGCCATGTTCACGGCGGCGGAGCCGGGCGAACTGGTGGCGACCGAGCCGGCCAACATTCCCGGCACCCGCGCAGGTCGGGCGCTGTCCCGATGCCGGCGGGCGTTGTTCGGCCCGCCGCTGACCAGCGCGGCGGTGCTCTACGAGCGGATGCGCAAGCTGGTGGCGCTCCCGGTGCTCTCCTCCGACCTGCTCAGCTCGGTGGCGTACGGGCCGGAGGCGATGCTGGCCGTGCTAGTGCTCGCCGGCAGCGGCGCGCTCGGCCTGTCGCTACCCCTCGTCGCCGTGCTGGCCGTGCTCATGGTCGCGGTGGGTCTGTCCTACCGGCAGACCGTGGTCGCCTACCCGCACGGCGCCGGCTCGTACGTGGTGGCCCTGGACAACCTCGGCGTCCGGCCGGGGCTCGCCGCCGCAGCCGGCCTGATGGTCGACTACGTGCTGACCGTGGCGGTGTCGGTGGCGGCCGGGGTGCACGCGGTCACCTCGGCGCTGCCCGGCCTGGCCCGGTACACCGTGCCGTTCGGGCTGCTGACGATCCTCGTGCTGCTCGCCGGGAACCTGCGCGGGGTGCGGGCCGCCGGCAACCTCTTCGTCTGGCCCACGTACGCCTTCCTCCTCGCGCTGCTCGCGGTGCTCCTGGTCGGCTACGTGCGCGCCGGCGCGCGGGGTTTCGCTCCGCTCCCGCCGCCGCCGGTGCCGGCCACCGAAGGGCTGGGGCTGCTGCTGGTGCTGCGTGCGTTCGCGTCCGGGGCGGTGTCGATGACCGGCATCGAGGCCGTGTCGAACGCCGTCCCCGCGTTCCGCCCGCCCGAATGGCGCAACGCCCGTACGACGCTGAGCTGGATGGTCGGGATGCTGGTCGTGCTCTTCATCGGGCTGACCGTGCTGATCCACCTGAGCGGGCTGGTACCGACCCCGGAGAGGACCCTGCTGTCCCAACTCGCCCGGGCCACGTTCCCCACCGGACCCTGGTTCGCGCTGGTGCAGGCGGCCACCGCGCTGATCCTGCTGCTGGCCGCGAACACCGCGTTCAACGGGTTCCCCCGGCTGCTCTTCTTCATGGCTCGGGCCGGCCACGCGCCGCGCCGGTTCCTGCACATGGGGGACCGGTTGGCGTTCAGCAACGGGCTGGTCGCGCTCGCGGTCACGGCGGGAGTGGTCTTCCTGGTGTTCCGTGGCCGTACCGAGGCGCTCATCCCGCTCTACGCGGTCGGGGTCTTCCTCGCCTTCACCCTGTCGCAGAGCGGCATGGTGGTGCACTGGCACCGGCGACGCGACCGAGGCTGGCGCCGGCGCGCGGCGATCAACGCGCTCGGCGCGTTCCTCTCCGGTCTGGTGCTGGTGACCGCCGCCATCACCAAGTTCACCGAGGGCGCCTGGGCGGTGGTCGTCGCCGTACCGCTGCTGGTGCTGCTCGCGCTCGCCATCCACCGGCACTACCGGCGGCTGCAACGGTCACTGGCCCTGCATCCGCCGCCGGACGGCCGGCGTCCCGGGCCGGCGCTCACCGCGGTGCCGCTGCCCGGCGCGGCCGAACCGGGTGCGCCGGCCGAGGCCCAGGAGCTTCCGCAGCAGGTACGTCACCTCGTGGTGGTGCCGGTCGCCCGCCTGAACCGGGCGTCGCTGCGGGCGCTGGCGTACGCGGCGTCGCTGCGCCAGCCGACTCTGGCCGTGCACATCGCCCCGGAGGACCCGGAGGCGGACCGGTTCCGCGAACAGTGGGAGGCCTGGGGCGACCATGTGCGCCTGGAGACGATCGTGTCGCCCTACCGGACGTCGATCGGACCGCTCGCCCACTACCTCGAGGCGTTGCACGCCTCCCGCCCCGATGTCCTGCTCACCGTCGTGGTGCCGGAGGTGGTGGTGCGGGGACCGTGGCAGCGGTTGCTGCACAGCCGGGCCGAGCATCGCCTGCGCCGGGCCCTGCGAGCCCTGCCCGGCGTGGTGGTGACGAGCCTGCCGGTGCATCTGTCCGACTAGTCCACGCGGCCCGGCGGTCGTCGGACGGGCGCGAGCCGTCGTGTGGCCGGCCCGCCCGGCGGGGCCGGCGACCGTTACCCGGCGCCGACCTGGTCGAGCACGACTTGCGCTGGCCAGCCGCTATCGCTACGTTACTTGAAAATGATTGCCATTTCCGGCCAGGGTGAGAGTATGTCAGGGCACCACCGGGTCACCACGCGTGAACCCATGTCCGGCAAGTCCGTCTTCCGAACTCGACCAAGGCATGCGCGCCGACCGTCACCCGAAACCCAGAGGCGGCGGCACCGGGCGCCCGCGCTCGGCGGGAACGTCCGAACGGCGATGCCCGTCGAGGGCATGCGGACGACCGGCCGACGCAGCACCGAAACCGCCGTACGCGATCCGCACGCCGCTCGGGTCGAACTCTGATGGCGAAGGCAGCCGAGATCCGGCCGATCCTCCGGCTGAAGAGCGCTCCTGAACGCGACCGAGAGCCGGCGACCTCCGAGGCGGAAGCGACACTGCCTCGACGGTTCGTCGTCCGGCTACTCGTGGTGTGCGGTGTGCTGGCCTGCGGGCTGGCAGTCGCTGTCGTCGCCGGTGTGGCGTTGGGGCCGGTCCGGATTCCCCCGCTCGAGGTGGTCACTGCCTTGGCCGACGATCTCGGACTGCCTCTGCCGGGCGGCGGAGCCGGTGGGGAGCACGCCACCGTGATCAACTACATCCGGTTGCCGCGGGTGCTCGTCGGCGCGTTGGTGGGTGCCGCGTTGGGCATCGCGGGGGCAACCATGCAGGCGGTCTTCCGGAATCCACTGGCGGAGCCGGGCGTCATCGGAGTCTCCTCCGGCGCTGCGCTCGGCGCCGTCGCGGCGATCTACTTCGGCTGGACGGCGCTCACCCCCTGGATGCTGCCGGCTACGGCGTTCGTGGGTGCCGTCGCCGCGATGGGTTTCGTCTTCATGGTTGCCGCCCTGCGCCGGGACCAGGGCCCCGTGACCCTCCTGCTGGTCGGCATCGCGGTCAGCGCCTTCTTCGGTGCGCTCATCTCGGTGATGGTGGCGACAACGACGAACAACGACGAGTTGCGCGGCATCGTGTTCTGGCTGCAAGGCGGGCTCGGCGCCAGAACGTGGCAGCACGTCCAGTTGGCCGCAGTCCCGGTGGTGGCAGGTTGCCTGTTGTTGACCGTGTTCGGGCGAGACCTGAACGTCCTGTTGCTCGGTGACGACGGTGCCCGTGCTGCCGGGCTCGACGTGGCCCGCCAACGGGTGGTGATCCTCGGGCTTACTTCGCTGTTGACCGGCGCGGCGGTGGCTGTCAGCGGGGTCATCGGCTTCGTGGGGCTGGTTGTCCCGCACGCGTTGCGCCTCGTGATCGGCCCGGACAACCGGATCCTGTTGCCCGCCAGCGCACTCGGAGGCGCGGCGTTCCTGGTCCTGGCCGACCTGATAGCGCGCGTCGCCTTCAGCCCCACCAGCCTGCAGGTGGGCATCGTCACCGCCCTGTTCGGGGCGCCGGTCTTCCTGGCCCTGGTGCTGCGGCGGCGCGGGACCTCGGGCGGTCTTCGATGATCGTCAACGCCGTCAGCGTGGGGCTGCGTCAGGGTGCCACCCGCATCCTCCACGCGGTCGATGTCGCAGTCTCCGCCGGGGAGGTTGTCGGCATCATCGGGCCCAACGGCGCCGGCAAGTCCACGCTGCTGCGCGCGATCGCGGGCGTGGTCATCCCCGACGAGGGCGAGATCACGATCGCCGGAGTGGACGTGGCCCGGGCGCGGCCCAGGTTGCTGGCGCGGCAGCTGGCACTTGTCGAGCAACACCCGGTCATGCAGTTCGACTTCAGCGTCCGTGACTACGTCCTGTTGGGCAGGCACGCTCACCTGGGGCGCTTCCAGGCGGAGGGTGCCGTGGACGCTGCCCATGCGGCAGCGGCACTGGAGAAGGTGGGCATCTCCGCGTTCGCGTCCCGGAACGTGACGACCCTGTCCGGCGGCGAACGCCAGCTCGCGGCGATCGCGCGGGCGCTGGTGCAGCAACCCCGCGCCCTGCTGCTCGACGAACCGACGTCCGCACTCGACCTGAGCCACCAACTCCGGGTCCTGGAGCTCGTCCGGGACCTGGCCGCCGAGCAGCTCGCCGTGATCGTCGTGGTTCACGACCTCGACCTGGCGGCGCGGATGTGCGACCGGCTGGTCCTGCTCGTCGACGGACGCGTCAGCGCCGACGGGCCACCGGAGACGGTCTTGGACGCGGACCTGCTGCGCGACGCATACCACGTGCACAGCGTTGTGCGCCCCAGTCCCGACACCGGTGCGCAGACCGTGACGGCACTGCGTCACATCCCGACCCCGAACAACAAGTCCTAGTGAATACCCGAAAAGGAATCCCATGAGAGCACCAACCGCCGTACGCCGCGCTCTGGCGCTGGTCGCGGCGCTGATCATGACGTCAGCGCTGATGGCCTGCGCGGGCGCCAGCGCGAGCGAGGACCAGCACCCGGCGGCCGCCGACGGCTACCCCAGGACGATCAAAACGGACGTGGGGGACGTCACCATCAAGTCCCGCCCCGAGCGCATCGTCGCGGCGTCAACCAACGCCGCGGAGATCGCGCTCTCCCTCGTCGGCCCGGATCGCCTGATCGGCGTCCCCGAGTGGCCCACCGACGACCGGCACAGCCCGTTCGCCGCTGAAGCGCGCCAGGTGGGGCACACCGTCGGAACGGTGGCCGATGATCCCGAACAGATCCTCGCGCTCAACCCTGACCTCGTGCTCATCACGTTGGCTCACGACACCGAGCGCGACGCGCTCAAGGTGCTGCAGCAGGCCGGCGTGCCCACCCTCGTGTTGAGCCACTTCCCGAGCGTCACCACTGACGCGTTGGCAGACATCTCCCTGATCGGTGAAGCACTCGGCGCCGAGCAGAAGGCCAACGAACTGGTCGGTCAGCTGCGTGGCCGGTTGGATGCCGTCAAGCAGGCCGTCGCCGGGAGCACGGTGAAGCCACGGGTCGTGTTCATCTCCATGTGGCTCGACAACGGCCCGTACGCGACCGGACCAGGGACCATCAACCATGACCTGATCACCCTCGCGGGAGCAGCGAACGCGATCGAGGACGCAGGCTTCGACAGCAGTGGCTATCTGGATCCGGAACAGCTCGTCAAGGCAGCACCGACCCATATCGTGACGCTGGATTCCGGTGGGGTCGGTCTCGACAAGCTCACCAACGGATTCCTGAAGAATCCGGCACTCGCCAATGTTCCCGCCATCGCGAACGACCGGATCCTGGTGCTGCCCGACCGGGTGTTCTCCCCCGCCCAGGCGGGGATCGAGGGACTCGAACTGATGGCCAAGTGGCTGCACGACCCGAACGCCACGCGGGAGGTGCAGTGACGCACACGCATGCCCACCACACTGTTGCCGGGAAACCGCGGGCGGAGCTGGCCCACCTGCTGCGGCGGGCGGGTTTCACGCCGACCACCGCCGAGCTGGACCAGGCGGAGGTGCTCGGCTACCGGGCCACCGTCGAACGGCTGCTGAGCCCGCCGCCGCCCGCCGAGGACGAGCGGTACCTCGTACACCGGCATCTCCCGGCAACCGAGTTGCCGATCGAGGCCGCGATGGCCGCTCCCGAGGTCATGTGGCAACTGATCACCAGCGGACACCCCCTGCGGGAAAAGATCGCGCTGTTCTGGCATGGGCTGTTCGCCACCGCGTTCAAGGACGGCATCGCCGGCGTCGACCAGGCAGCCCAGTTCGCGATGTTCCGCCGGCACGGCCTGGGCAGTTTCGCGGACCTGCTGGTCCGGCTGTCACTGGACCCCGCGATGTTGGTGTGGCTGGACAACCAGCTCAGTGCGGCCGACCGGGTCAATGAGAACTTCGGCCGGGAGCTCCTCGAGTTGTTCTCGATGGGGCGCGGCAACTATGACGAACAGGATGTGCACGCCAGCGCCTCGGCCTTCACCGGGTGGTCCGTCCGTCCCGGGCCGTCGGCGTTCCACCTCGGGGCTCGCCCGATGTGGTTCCACTACGACGCGCAGCGCCACCACGGAAGCCCGCAACAGATGCTGGGCCGAGATGTCGCCAACGGCCACGACGTCGTAGCGGCGATCATGGCGCAGTCCGCTACGGCCCGATACATCGCAACCCGGCTGTACCTCTTCTTCGTCGAGCGGAGCCCGCACCCCGAGACCGTCGCTGCCATGGCGGACACGTTCACTGTGACCGGTGGCGACATTCGGGCGGTGCTGCGAACCCTGTTCACCAGCCGCCGCTTCCTCGACCCGGAAGTACGCCGCGTGCAGGTGAAGTCGCCGGTCGAGCTTGTTGTGGGACTCGCCCGGACCGCCCAGTCCTGGTCAGTTCCCGACCACCGGCTCGGGGAACTCGTCGACGTGGCCGCCCTCATGGGGCAACGCCTGCTGACGCCGCCCAACGTTGCCGGCTGGGCCAGTGGCGAGGTGTGGCTCCAGGGCTCCAACCTGCTGGAGCGGATCAACTTCGCCGCCCGAATGGTCGGCGCGTCGGCGTTGCTGGTGAGCCGCGCTGAGCAGACCGGTCTTCCCGTGTTGGACGCCTGCCTGGCGGCGCTTGACCTTGATGACGTGTCGGAGCAGTCGCGGGACTCCTTGGCGCGGGCCATCGGGCGCCTCGGCGACGACGGAGAACCGACCAGCGGTCGGGCCATGACCCTTGCCGTCGCATTGCCCGAGTTCCAGTACTGCTGAAAGGAAGGCCATGTCCTCCAGTTTCGTAGTGATACACCTTGCCGGCGGTAACGACGCCTTGAACACCGTTGTGCCTTTCACGGATCCGCACTACATCGCAGTCCGCCCAACCCTTGCCCTGCAGCCGGATTCCGAGTTGCCGGCTCTGCGTCGTCCGGGCCGTGAGGACGTGTCGGGTGGCCCGAGCGTGCTGCCGATCAACGACTCGCTGGGCCTGCACGGCGCCCTTACCGGATTCCACGACCTATACGAGCAGGGCAGACTGGCCGTGCTGCTGGGCGTGGGGTACCCGGAGCGAGACCGGTCGCACTTCCGATCCCTGGACGTGTGGCACACCGCCGAACCGCACCAGGTCCGCAGTGACGGGTGGCTGGGCCGAGTCGCGTCGGTGTTGGACCCGCAGCACGACAACCCGGTGCTACTGACCAACATCGGCCGGTCGATGCCGCTGGCCTTGGCCGCTCCCGGCGTCATGGCGGCGTCGCTGGAGTCGATCGGAGGGTACGGCCTGCTTCCGCCGGCCGACCACCGTGGTGGCGACGCTGGGGGTGTCGCTCATGCCGAGCTGGCGGCCCTCGCGGCCAGCTTGTACCAGGGCCGTGCGCTCCCCGACCCGTGGGACTCGGCCCAGCAGGTCGGGGTATCGGCGATACGCGGGATCCGCTCCTTCGGCGCGGTTCCCGATCGCGCCGAGACCGATGTGCAGTACCCGCCGTTCAATCCCATCGCCGCGCGCCTCGAGGTCATCGCGCGGATCGCCACTTCCGGTGTGGGGGCGCAGGTCTTTCACACCAGCCATGACGGTTACGACACGCACGAGAACCAGTTGGCCACGCAGCACCGGCTGCTGGCCGATCTGAGCGAGGCCGTCACCGTGTTCCTCGACGACCTGGCACAGCGCGATCCACTGGACCGTACCCTGGTCCTGATCCATTCCGAGTTCGGACGCCGTATCGCCGAGTCCCGCGGCGGGACCGACCACGGCGGAGCCGGAGTCGCATTCCTGGTCGGCAACGGCGTGGCCGGCGGCATCTACGGTGACATGCCCAGCTTGCGCCGCGAGGACAGCATCGACGGTGACCTGCGCCCATCGTTGGACCTGCGCGAGGTGTACACCGCGATCCTTCAGCAGTTCCTGAATGTCGACCCTGCGGCGGTGCTCGGCAAGGCGCTGGGAGACCTACGGCTGGATCGGGCGGTGGCGTGATGACCGCGGCCGCAGTCAGTATCGGCGTATGGGGCAACAAGTCCCGGGGGTTCGCTCACCCGGTCGACGCCTGCGTCGACGAGGCAACGGGACACCTGTTGGTGCTCAACCGCTCAACCTCCTGGAGTTCGCCGCACGGCCGCGCCGTGCGGGTCAGCGTGTTGGACCGACCTGACCCCGATGCCGACGTGGTCGCGGAGTTCGCATGCCATGGCTCCGAGACCGGCCAGCTGATGGCCCCGGTGGCGCTGGCCGCCGACGGGACAGGTCGGATCGCCGTCACCGACGAGCACAGCCACACCGTGACGGTGTTCGGCAGCGACGGGCGGTTCATCAGCCGGATCGGCGGTCCCGGCACGGCACCTGGCCTGTTCGATCACCCCGCTGGGATCGCGGCCGACCCGGATGGCATCTGGGTCGTCGATGCCGGCAACGACCGGCTGCAGCGGCTCACCTGGGACGGCGCACCGATCACCGTCGCCGGCTCCACCGGCCTGGGGCCGGGCCAGTTCCGGCGGCCGTGGATGGTGAACGCCGATACCGAGGGGAACCTCTGGGTAGCCGACTGGGGCAATGACCGAATCCAGGTCCTCGACCCGCAGGGAACGTGCCGACAGGTACTCGGTTCGCCGGGAGGCGAGCCGTTCCTGCGGCCAAGCGCGGTGCTCCCCATGACCGACGGCGGATTCGTGGTCTCCGACTGGGCGCACCGGTGCATCCATCGCTTCGATCAACGGCTGCGGCGCGTCGGGGTGTGGTACGGGGCGGCACGTCTGTCACCGTGGGGGCGGGAGCGGCTCGCCGAGTTCGACACCATCGCCGAACGCCGCGACGCGGCCGCAGATCCAGCCGGTGAACAGCTGATGGGGCGGCCGGGTGGGCTTTGCGCCTTGCCGGACGGGAACGTGCTGGTGGCGGACACCGCACACCATCGACTCCAGGTCTACCCGAGCGTGTAATACCGCCGCAGGGAGCGACGCGCCGGAGGCATGTCACGCGGGACGATCCCTCTTGCACAGGCTGCTGTCAGGCCGCGATCGCCCGGCCGGAGGTGTGGGGACGGGTCACCCGGCCGGGTGACCCGTCCCGCATCGCAATGTCAGACGTCGTGGACCGGTAGCACCTGGCTGACCGGCGCGGCGTCGCCGAGCGCGGCCCGCAGCGCCACCCGTTCCGGGTCGGCGAGGAAGCTCTCCTGACCCTCGGGGGTGGCGAACCGGATCACGTGTACCTCGGTCCGGCCGTCGTCGGTGCGCAGCCGCCGTTCGAGCCGTCCACCGTGTCGGCCGAGCAGGGCGAGTACGGCGTCCTCGTACCGCTGGCCGGCTTCGACGTCGGGCAGCTCGACCAGCACGGCCAACCGCACGGTGCCGGCCGGGTCGGCGACCAGCGACTTCCACAGATGGTGGTCGACGTGGCCGCCGGGAATGCCGTCCCGGATACCCGTGTCGGTGTAGCCGTGCCGCCGGTAGAAGTCCGGCGCCTGGAATGAGAACGACGACACGGAGATTTCGGTGCAGCCCCGGCGTCGCGCCTCCTCCTCGGCCGCCCGCAGCAGCCGGCCGCCCCAACCGTCGCGTCGCCGATCCGCCCGGACCCACACGGTGTCGATGCCGGCCCGCCCGCCCCAGGTCCAGCCGGTCAGGCCGGCGACCAGTTCACCGTCACCGTCGGTGACCCGGACGGAGAGCCCGGCCTCGTCGTCGGCACCGGTGGCGGCGTTGTTGAAGGCGGTCAGCTCCCGGTCGATGCGGGCCGCCAATTCGCTGTCCTCGCCGCCGACGCGCAGGGTCGGTGCGGGTCTCTCGATTCCCGTCGTCATGGCGCGGAGTATGGCAGCGGACGGGCACCGGCGGGATCCCGCGACGAGTCAGGCGTCGATGCCGACGGCATTGGCGCTGGCCGTCCAGAGCCGCGCGGCGAGCTGCGGGTCGGCCGCCTTGCGCAGCGGACGGCGCAGCCGCCGGTTGTAGTAGTACCCGCCGTTCCGTAGTCGCACCGGATCGGTGTTGACCAGCCAGAGCAGCGTCTCCGCGCCCTTCTCCGGGCTGCGGAACGGCAGCAGGCGCATCCCGGCGGCGACCAGCCGGCTCTCGTTGCCGAACCGGGTGCGCACCACACCGGGGTGGAAGCAGTGCGCGTGGATCTCCGGCCAGTGCCGGGCAGCCTCGGCGGTGAAGAGGATGTTCGCCTGCTTGCTGGTGCCGTACGCCGTCAACGCCCGGTAGCGGCGTAGCGGAAGGTTGAGGTCACTCGGGTCCAGCGCGCCGCTTCGGTGCGCCCCGGAGGCGGTCACCACGATCCGGCCGACCCGGTCGCGCAGCAGGTTGCTGAGCAGGAACGGCGCCAGATGGTTGGCCTGAATGGAGAGTTCGTACCCGTCGACCGTGGTGACCGGCTGGAGCACGATCGCGCCGGCGTTGTTGACCAGCACGTCGATCCGGTCGTACGCGGCGCGCAGCTTCTCGGCCAGCCGGCGTACGTCGTCGAGCACGGCGAAGTCGGCCCGGAACAGCTCCGGCGTCTCTCCGGACGCGTCGCGGACCCGGTCCCCGGCGGCCTTCAGGCGAGCCGGGTCCCGGCCGACCAGTACCACCCGGTCACCTCGGCGTGCCAGGTCGACCGCGGCCGCCAGGCCGATGCCCGAACTGGCCCCGGTCACCAACACCAGGCTCCGCCCAGTGAGATCTTCCACAGCTCCGTTCACCCCGGTCATGGCGCGACGTTACCGTGGCGTAGCCCCCTTTGGGATCGTCAAGCCTCAGTCTTCTCGGCTGGCGTCGGCGTTCCCGCCACGCCGGAAGGAGCCATCCATGGCCGCTGTCGGTCGCCCCCGCCGGTCCTGCCTGGCGGTACCGGGTTCCAGCGTCAAGATGCTCGGCAAGGCCCAAGGGCTCCCCGCCGATCAGGTCTTCCTCGACCTGGAGGACGCGGTCGCGCCGTTGGCGAAGCCGGACGCCCGCAAGAACATCGTGGCCGCGCTCAACGAGGGCGACTGGGCCGGCAAGACCCGGGTCGTACGGGTCAACGACCTCACCACCCCGTGGACCTACCGGGACGTCATCGACGTGGTCGAAGGCGCGGGCGCCAACCTGGACTGCGTCATGCTGCCGAAGGTGCAGAACGCCGGTCAGGTGCAGTGGCTGGACCTGACCCTCACCCAGTTGGAGAAGACGCTCGGCCTGGAGGTCGGCCGGATCGGCATCGAGGCGCAGGTCGAGAACGCCGCCGGCCTGGTCAACGTGGACGAGATCGCCGCCGCGTCGCCGCGGGTGGAAACGATCATCTTCGGTCCGGCCGACTTCATGGCCTCGATCAACATGAGGTCGCTCGCCGTCGGCGCGCTCATCCCGGACTATCCCGGCGACCCCTACCACTACATCCTGATGCGGATCCTCATGGCCGCCCGGATGCACGACAAGCAGGCCATCGACGGTCCGTTCCTGCAGATCCGGGACCTGGACGGGTTCCGCGAGGTCGCCCGCCGTTCGGCCGCGCTCGGCTTCGACGGCAAGTGGGTCCTGCACCCCGGCCAGATCGAGGCGGCGAACGAGGTCTACTCGCCGGCCCAGGCCGACTACGACCACGCCGAGTTGATCCTCGACGCGTACCAGCACTACACCTCGGAGGCGGGTGGCCGGCTCGGCGCGGTGATGCTCGGTGACGAGATGATCGACGAGGCGTCCCGCAAGATGGCCCTGGTCATCGCCGCCAAGGGGCGGGCCGCCGGAATGACCCGCACGTCCTCGTTCACCCCACCCCAGCGGTGACCGGCGGTCGTGCCGGCCGGGACGTCCCGACCGGCACGACCGCCGCGGTGGTCAGCTGTTCTGGTTCGCCGCGATGACGATCGCGACGATGATGCCGATCGTGGCGAGCACCGCGATGGCCGTGGAGATCCAGCCCATGATGATGCCGGCGGTCGCCATGCCCTCGCCGCTCCCACCCCGTTCACGGATCTGGCGCTTGGCGATGTGGCCGAGGATCGCACCGGCGACGCCGATGATGCCGCCGATGCCGTACCCGCAGAGCCCCATGATGCCGGTGATGCCGATGACCATCGCGGCGACCGCCATCCCGTTGGTCGGCGGCGCGGGCGGATAACCGTAACCCGGGTAGGCGGGCGCTTGGCCGGGCTGGGCGTACGGCGCGACGGCGGGCGGCTGTTGTGCGGCGTACGGGTCGTACGACGTCATGGCGGGTGGCTGCTGACCGCCGTACGGGTCCGCCGGCGCGTACGGGTCGACCGGGCTCGGCTGGGCGGGTACCGGCGGGCCGCTCATCGGCAGCGTCGGATCGGCTGGCTGGCTCGGCTGCTGGCCCGGTCCCGCCGGATCGTGCCAACCGGGCGGTGGAGGATAGGTCATGCGCTCTCTCCGTTGGCTGCGTGTGCCGCCAGGGTAGCCAGCACCGGGCAAAACCGATGCCCCCGGCCCGGGTGCCTCGTTGCCCGTACCGCCGCGAACGGGCAGGATCCAGGCATGGCAATCGACGCGCGAGCCGCGGACCGCTCCGGCAGCCGACCGAGACGGGACGCGAGCCGTCCGGGCTTCGCCCGGCGTAACCGCGCGACCGCACCGACCAACGTGGCCGATCAGGACCTACCGGCCGAGTTGCCGGAGCCGGTGACGATGCGGCTCGACGGCCGGGTCGCGCTGGTGACCGGGGCGGGCAGCCCGGACGGCATCGGCTTCGCGACCGCCCGCCGTCTCGCCGACCTCGGAGCCCGGGTGGCCATCGTGTCGACCACCCGCCGGATCCACGAACGGGCGAGCGAACTGGGAGTCACCGGGTTCGTCGCCGACCTGACCGACGAGTCCGAGGTGGGCGCGCTGGCCGACGCGGTCGCCGAGCAGCTCGGCGACGTCGAGGTGCTGGTCAACAACGCCGGCCTGGCGAGTCGGGCCAGTCCCGAGGTGCTTCGCCCGGTCGCCCAGCTCACGTACGACGAGTGGCGCGGCGAGATCGACCGGAATCTGACCACCGCGTTCCTGTGCAGCCGGGCGTTCATCGGCGGGATGGCCGAGCGGGGCTGGGGACGCATCGTCAACCTGTCGGCCACCGCCGGACCGGTCAACGCGCTGCCCACCGAGGCGGCGTACGCCGCGGCCAAGGCGGGCGTGGTCGGGTTGACCCGGGCCCTCGCCATGGAGGCGATCGCCGACGGGGTGACCGTGAACGCGGTGGCGCCGGGCACCATCTACACGGCGGCGTCCACCATGGCCGAGATCAAGCAGGGGCTCGGCACGCCGGTCGGACGACCCGGCACACCGGACGAGGTGGCCGCCGCGATCGCCTTCCTCTGCTCGCCCGCGGCGTCGTACATCACCGGCCAGATGTTGGTGGTCGACGGCGGCAACAGTGTCCGCGAGGCCGAGTTCCGCTGAGGCCGGCGGGTGATCAGTAGTTGTTGCCGTTGTTGCTGGCGAGGATCACCACGGCGAGCCAGCCGCAGCAGGCCAGCAGGCCCAGAGCGGTGAAGACGTAGCTGAGGATCAATCCCCAGGTGGCGAGCTGATCGCCTTCCTCACGGCTGGTGCGCAGCTGCCGCTTGGCCAGGTGGCCGAGGACGATGCCGGCCGGCGCGAAGACGAACGCGAAGACCAGCGACAGGATCGCCAGCACGTTGGTGCGGACCGGGCCGGAAGGAGACGGCCCGTACTGCCCGTACGGCGGCTGCGGGGCGTACGGCGGCTGTTGCCCCCACTGCGGGCCGGGCGGGTAGCCGCCCGGGTGACCGAACGGCGGTTGGTCGGGTGCGGGTGGGGCGGGCGCCTCGTCGGCGGGCGGCAGGTACGGCGGGCGTTCCGGCGGTGGACCGAACGGCGACGGCTCGTCCGACGGCGCCGCGTATGGCGAGCGCTCCGGCGGCGGCCCGGCGGGCGGCTGGTCGTGCGGTGGCTCGTACGGCGAGGGTGGCTGTTCGTGACCGGACGGGTCGGACGGCGGCGGGTTCGTCACGATCTCCTCCTCCTGCCGGCACCGGGTCATAGGCCCTCTTGCCGGACGCTACCCCCAGCGGTGAACCTTTTCACAGCGGTTGTGTGGACTGGTCACCTTGGCCTCGTCGCGAGGGCGACCGATACTGACCGAGCGTTCAGTTACCCACGAGTAATGCTCCGATCCCCGGAGGCTGAGATGGCTCGACTCGCCCAGACGCCCGGCCTGACCGATGTCCAGCGGTCGATCCTGGAGACCGTTCGAGAGTTCGCCGACAAGGAAATCATCCCCCACGCGCAGCGGCTGGAGCACGCCGACGAGTACCCGAACGACATCATCGACGGGATGCGTGAGATGGGGCTGTTCGGCCTCACCATCGCCGAGGAGTACGGCGGGCTCGGCGAGTCGCTGTTGACCTACGCCCTCGTGGTCGAGGAGCTGTCCCGGGCCTGGATGTCGATCTCCGGCATCGTCAACACGCACTTCATCGTGGCGTACCTGATCTCCCATCACGGCTCGGCGGAGCAGCGGAGCCGGCTGCTGCCGAGGATGGCTACCGGCGAGACGCGGGGCGCGTTCTCGATGTCCGAGCCGGAGTGCGGCTCCGACGTCGCCGCGATCAAGTCGAAGGCCGTCCGCGACGGCGATCGGTTCGTCATCGACGGCCAGAAGATGTGGCTGACCAACGGGGCGTACTCCTCGGTGGTGGCCACCCTGGTCAAGACCGACACCGGCGCCGATTCGGTCTACGGCAACATGAGCACCTTCCTGCTGGAGAAGGAGCCCGGCTTCGGCGAGACCGCGCCCGGCCTCACCATCCCCGGCCGGATCGAGAAGATGGGCTACAAGGGCGTCGAGACCACGGAGATGGTGCTCGACGGGGTGACCGTACCCGCCTCGGCCGTGCTCGGCGGCGCGGAGAAGGTCGGCCGCGGCTTCTACCAGATGATGGACGGCATCGAGGTCGGCCGGGTGAACGTGGCCGCCCGGGCCTGTGGCATCTCGATCCGGGCCTTCGAGTTGGCCGTCGCGTACGCCCAGCAGCGCCGCACCTTCGGCCAGGCGCTCGCCAAGCACCAGGCCGTCGCGTTCAAGCTCGCCGAGATGGGTACGAAGATCGAGGCCGCGCACGCCCTCATGGTCAACGCGGCCCGGCTCAAGGACGCCGGCCAGCGCAACGACGTCGAGGCCGGCATGGCCAAGCTGCTCGCCTCCGAGTACTGCGCCGAGGTGGTCCAGGAGGCGTTCCGGATCCACGGCGGCTACGGCTACTCCAAGGAGTACGAGATCGAGCGGCTGATGCGGGAGGCCCCGTTCCTGCTGATCGGTGAGGGCACCTCGGAGATCCAGAAGACGATCATCTCTCGCGGCCTGCTCAAGGAGTACAAGCTCTGACCGCCGCTGCGCGCCGTCGCTCGCGAAGCTCCGACCGGGCGTGGGCAGTCGGCCGGGGCTGTGCGGTGCGGCCTGGTCAGCCGAGCCGGGTGAGCGCGCCGACGGCGCGCTCCACCGCCAGGCAGCGGTTCTCGACGTACTCGATGCCCGCCTCCTCGGCGATTCGCCGCGCCTCGGGCGAGATGATGTCGAGCTGCAGCCACACGGCCGGGGCGCCGATCGCCACCGCCTGTCGGACCACCTCGGCCGCCTCCTCGGCGGGCCGGAACACGTTCACCAGGTCCACCGGGTGCGGGATGTCGGCGAGCGTGCGGTAGACCCGCTCCCCGAACAGTTCGTCGGCGCTCGGGTTGACCGGGATGATCCGCCAGCCGTGCCGCTGCAACTGCAAGGGCACGCTGTGCGCGGCCTTGAGCGGGTCGCGGGACGCGCCCACCACGGCGATCACGGCGGAGTCGGCGAGAATTTGCTGAGCGGTACGCACCCGGCGACTGTAGCCCTGGGACCCGACCTTCGCCCATGTGCGGTCAGAGCAGGGTGAGCTGCTCGGCGGCCGGCGGTGGCGGTGGCTCCGGAACGTTGCGGTTCTCGCCCTGCTCGCCCCGGTACAGGCCGTGCCGGCGCGCGGCGATCCGCACCCGCGCGGTCAGCTCCCGCTGATAGGTCCGTGGGGCGTACGACCCGGCGCGGTAGAGCTCGCGGTAGCGCGGCACCAGGTGCGGGAACTCGCGGGCCAGCCAGTGCGCGTACCACTCGCGGGCGCCGGGGCGCAGGTGCAGGGGGATGGGGGTCACGCTGGTCGCCCCGGCCGCCGCGATCGCCGCCACCGTGGCGTCGATCGACTCGTCGTCGTCGGTGAGACCGGGCAGGATCGGTGCCATCAGTACGCCCACGGAGAACCCGGCGTCGGAGAGCGTCCGGACGGCGTCCAGCCTGCGACGCGGACTGGGGGTGCCCGGCTCGACGGCCCGCCAGAGCCGCTCGGCGACGAAGCCCACCGAGAAGGAGAGGTCGACCTGGGTGACCTCGGCGGCCTGCCGGAGCAGCGGAAGGTCGCGCAGGATCAAGGTGCCCTTGGTGAGGATCGAGAACGGGTTGGCGAAGTCGCGCAGCGCAGAGATGATCTGCGGCATCAGCTGGTAGCGACCCTCGGCCCGCTGGTAGCAGTCGACGTTGGTGCCCATCGCGATGTGCGCGCCCCGCCAGCGCGGCGCCGCCAGCTCCCGCCGGACCAGCTCACCCGCGTTGACCTTGACGATCACCTTCTGGTCGAAGTCCGCCCCGGCATCCAGGTCGAGATAGGTGTGAGTGTTTCTCGCGAAACAGTTGTGGCTGACCACCCCGTTGGCGATGAAGTCGCCCGTGCCGGTGGTGATGTCCCAGAGTGGCAGCTCCAGGCCGAGCGGTTCGATGCTGGTGACCCGCAGATTCGCCTGGCACTTGAGCGCCATGCCCTCGATCGTGCGCTTACGGATGATCGCCGGATCGGTCAGGTGGAAGAACCGCAGACGTTCGGCGATGCCGCCTGTCAGTCGCACGGACCGGACCCGGTTGGGTAGCCCTCGATCCTCGAGGACGGCTCGGAATCCAAAGTGGGCCAACGAGTCGCGCAGATTATCAAGAATCTCGTCGTCCCCATTGGCAATCCGGAAGACGCCGCGGCTACAACTGCCTTCTGCGTCAAAGATGCCCGCCAGGAACCCGCGTCGCCAGTCCTCGCCGGGATGAGCGGGCCACTGGATCAGCTCGCGGATCGCGTCGATGTGCCCTCGCCGCGATGTGCGGATCGCGGAGATGGCGCGTCGCTGCGGGCTCTCGGGTGAAAAGGAGAACCGAGTCGTCTCAACCCCGGCCTCGGCCAAGTAGTGCTCGGTGCGACGGAGCGCCTCCTCGTCCGCCAATGCCAAGCGGAATCGGTGCACCGACCCGGTTGCGTAGTGGTAGCTCCCCAGGCTGGCGTCGCCCCTGACCACGCCGCACAGATAGCCCCGCCGGTAGTCGGGCGAATCCTTCGGACCGTCGGTGAAACGCCCGGTGCCGATCAGTCGGTTGTTGGTGGTCAGGTATGGGCGCTGCGCCGAACCTTGCATGGCACCGGTGACGTACTTCCAACCGCGATCGGAGAGGAACCTGTGGTCGCCGCTGGCGATCAGTGTGGTCCCGTCGGCCAGCGTGACCCGGTAGGCCGTCTTCACGGTCGACCACTTGGCCAGCACGGTGGTTACGACGTATCGGCGATAGGCACCACGACGCTCGGTGCCATAGATGCGATCGCCGATCTCCAGGTCCTGAAGTGGTTTAGTGCGCCCATTCGCCATGAGGATGGGGGTGGCCCCGTCCAGACAGTAAACACACGCATGACTGCATCCCCGGTAGGGGTTGATCGTCCACTCGAACGGGACGTGCGAGTTGCCCGCCACGCGATTGATGATCGATTTGGCCCGCACCTCGTAGAAGGTCATCCCGGCGAAGCCGGGGGTGTCGAAGGTGCGGACGGTCGCGCCGGGCAGCGCCAGCGGCAGGGGTGGCGTCGCTGGCGCTGCCCGTTCGGGAGCCCCCTCGTCCGGGGGAGCGGCGAGGTTGTCCCAGCGCATGGCCACAATTCGAACACACGTACGAGCGCTGCGCAAGCGTGTCCGTCGTGTCGCCGGCCACCTCGTCGACGCCGGCACGGCCTACGGGTGGAGGATGGAGGCATGGAGAGGTCGACGTTCGTCTACGACGGCGATTGCGCGTTCTGCACCCGCTGCGCCGAGTTCATCGAGCGGCGCATCCCCACCTCGGCTCGGGTGATGCCGTGGCAGTTCGCCGACCTGACCGCGCTGGGCCTGACCGAGGCGGAGTGCGACCAGGCAGTGCAGTGGGTCGGCGCGGACGGCGTACGCGCCGCCGGGCCGGACGCCATCGCCCGGCTGCTCGGCGACAGCAATCTGCTCTGGCGGGTCGCGGGAGCGGCCCTGCGCTTCCCACCGGTACGCGCGGCGGCCTGGCCCGCGTACCGCTGGGTGGCGCGCAATCGCGACCGGATGCCCGGCGGGACCGCCGCGTGCGCCGTGCCGGCCGCGCAGCGGGACTGAACCCGGCGACCGGTGGCGCCGTCAGCCGGGGAGGCCGGTGCAGGCTGTGTCGTCGATGGTGCAGGCGGTCGGGGCCGCGCTGACGAGCGCGCCGGCCACCCGGAACGTCACCTGCACGGAGCCTCGTCCCGGCACCTGCCCGCCGCCGTCCGGCACGAAGGTCCAGGTGGCGCCGTCGCGGGTGACGCGGGCGCCGGTGACCGCCGTGACCTTGAGGGACTCCCGGGGCAGCGTGACCACCAGGGTCCAGTCCGCTGCGGGCACGGTCCCCGGGTTGCTGATGTCGACCGTGGCTCGGTAGCTGAGCAGCGCGCTCTCGTCGATCGAGAAGTCGGCGTGCAGCGGTGCCGGAGCCGGGGTGGACGTGGTCGCGGCGGCACTGGACGGCGTCGCGGCGGAGGGGCTCGCCGTCCCGGCCGGGTGGCTCGGCGTGGGGGCGAGCGATGTTGCGGGGCGGGCCTCCGCGCCTGGGGTGCCGGGCTCGGGCGCGGCCGCCGGCCCGGGTCCGGGTGGTGGGTCCAGGGCCACCGGTGCCAACCGCTCCGGTGTGCGCAGCACCAGGACGACCGGGATCGCCGTGGCGACGAGCACCGTGAGCGAGGCGACCACGGCGATCCGAGTGGCACGTGATCCCGTACTCCGGTCGATGACCGTACGCCGGACCGACGCGGCGAGGGCCACGATCCGATCGAGCACGATGATCGCCACGGTCCGCCGTGGCCGCGGCGGTGATGCCGGCACTGCCCAGTTCCCCCTTCAGATGGTCCGACGCGGCGTCGCGGTGGCGTCGGCTCAGAGCGCGCGGAGCCCGGCGAGCAGCTCCCTGAGCAGTTCCTCGGAGGGCAGCTCGGCGAGCGTCGGTGGCTCGTGTGTCTCGATCAGCCCCGCCGCGAGCAGGTCACCGAGGAGTACCCGGACGGTGCCGACCGGCAGGTCCAGCTCTGCGCCGAGTTCCGCCACCGACAGCGGTCGACGACACATCCCGACGATCGCCGACTGCTCCGGGAAGAGCCGTCCGGCCGCGGGAGCCGGGCCTCGGGCGACGACCAGGGTGATCAGGTCGAACCGGCCCCGGTCGGGGGCCGCGCGGCCCCCGGTCATGGTGTACGGCCGGACCACCGGCCCGGCGTCGTCGTCGTACCACGCCTCGTCAGCGGCTTCGGTCGGCTGCATCGATCTCGCCGGTCGTCACGGTGGAGGCCGGGGTGAGATACACCGGCAGGTGCTGCTCGGCCTGCCCCACGAAGAGCGCCACCTCGTACGCCATGTCGCCGACCTCAGCGTCGGCTCCGATGCGGACGGTGAGGATGGCGCCGTTGCGGGTGGTGGCGACGAAGAGGAACGCCCGAGCCATCTGCACTACGATCTGCCGCAGTGCGCCGCCGACGCAGACCCGGGTGGCGGCCGAACCGAGCGCCTCCAGCCCGGCGACCAGGCTGGACAGCTGATTCGCCAGTTCGTCGTGGACGCCCCGGCTGGCGCCGAGCAGCAGCCCGTCGGGGGAGAGCACCACCGCGAACTCGGCGCCGTGCACCCGGTCGACCAGATCGTTCAGGGCCTCGGTCAGGCCGTCGGCGGTGACCACTGAATGCGTCATGAGCGTCCTCTCGCTGCGCTGGGTGCCGGTATCTCAACCGTGTCGGTGCCGGCCCTGCCCGGCCCCGACTGACCGGACCCGGAGTAGCGGGTCCGGACCGGCAGGTCGCCGGTGGAGCCGGGGCCGGCCGGTGGGCGAGCCGACGGACCGGACCGGGGGCCACCCGGCCCGGGCGCTGCGGCATCCGGCCCCGTCGGCGTGACCAGGGCGGACGGGAGCAGCACGATCGCCGCCGTTCCGCCGCGAGGACCGGGTTGCAGCGAGACCCGGGCACCGCAACGGGCAGCGAGTAGTGCAGCAGCGTACAGGCCGGTGCGGCCGGACGGGGGACCCGCCATCGGCGGATCGGTCAGCGTGAGGTTGGCTGCGGCGAGGGCGGCCGGAGCGAGGCCCGGCCCGTCGTCGGTCACGACGACGGCGCAGCCGCCCGGCCGGTGCTCGCCGGCCATCCGGACCGTGGTCTCCGCCGGGGAGAACACCAGGGCGTTCTCGACGAGCTCGGCGAGCAGGTGGATGACGTCGGTGACCGCCGGTCCGGCGAGGTGCCACGGCCAGTGCGGAGCGACGAGGACCCGCTGGTAGTCGGCGACCTCGGCGACGGCGCCGCGGGCCACGTCGAGCAGCGGAACCGGGCGGCGCCAGCGTCGGGACGGCCTGGCCCCGGCGAGAGTGACCAGCTTCTCGACGTTGCGCCGCAGCCGGGTGGCGAGGTGGTCGAGGCGGAACAGCTCGGCGGTCTCCTCCGCGTCGTGCTCGCGCCGCTCCATCAGGTCGAGCAGGTTGAGCTGTTCGCGCAGCAGCACCTGGTTGCGCTGGGTGAGGCGGAGGAACAGTTCCCGGGTGGCCGCCGCGACGGTGTGCTCGTCCCACCGCCCGGACACGGGACCGCCGCCCGCGCCGCCCGGACCGGCGGCATTCACGGTGCCGCTGCCGCGCTCACCCCACCCGGTGGCCGCCGGACCTCCCGTCGCGTGCCGAGCCCCGGTGACGGGTCGGCCGGGCGCGCGGTCGTTCCGGCCGTCGAGCACCGCGTGCCCGGCCGACCCGCTGTCACTGCCGGCGGCTGCTCCGGGACGACCGCCGACGGGAGGCCGGCGCGGCTCCCGGGCCGGTGCGGCGGGTCGGGTGTGCTCGGGTGCGGCGGAGAGCCGGCGGAGGGCGCGCGCCCCGGCGAGCAGCAGGGCGACCAGCGCGACCAGGCCGAGGCCCAGCACGGCACCGGTACGCACGACCAGCAGGGCCGCACCGGGCGTGGCCCGTTCCACGCTCTGCCGGGCCGTGGACCTGACCAGGTCGTGCAGTTCGGCCAGGGCGGGCGCGGACGCGGTCTGCCACTCATCGACGCCGGGCTCGGGGCGGGAGCCAGCCGGGTGCAGCAGCCGATCCTCCAGCGAACGGAGTGCCGCGAACCGGGGGCCCTGCACCAGGGTCAGGTAGGCGTCTTGATCGACACCGGGCAGCCCGACGACGGCCTCGGTGCCCGCGTACCGCCGGATCTCGATCAGCTCGGCGAGGCGGCGGCGGTCGTCGGCGCTGGTCCGGCCGGCCGTCAGCGCGGCGGTGAGCAGGGTGTCCTCCCGGGCGAGCAGTTCCCGCGTACGGGTGAGCGCCACTATCGACCGGGTCTCGGCGGCCAGCCGGTTCTCGCGGCCACCCCACTCCGGGCCGTACACCGCGAACGCGACGTCGATGAGCTGGTCGTAGCCGGTGACGGCCTCGGTTCGGTCGGCGTCCGCGTCGGCGCGCAGGTCGGCCAGTCCGTCGAGCCGGCGCAGCAGCGTGTCGGCGCGGTCTCGTACCGCTCCGGCGGTGAGCAGCCGCAGGTCGGTACCGCCGGCGGCGTCGCGCAGGGCGGTCACGCTCCGGTCGGTGTCGGTGCGTGCGCCGGTGAGGGCGGACCGCTCCTGCGGCCCACCGGCGATCGTGCCGGCGGTGAGGCGCCGTTCGGTCTGCAGGTCGCGGATCAGCCGGTCGGTGGGCTGGCCGAGGGTCTCCGCCAGAGCCCGGACGCGGAGCAGGTCGGCGGCGTCCGCGCCGGTCAGGTACGCGGCGTACGACCAGAGCACGAGCAGCGCCACCGCCGTGGCGGCGAAGAGGCGCCGGATCGGTTGTCCAGCCGTAGTAGTCGCGGGTTCGCTCATCGGGTCGGCCGTCCGGGCCAGGGTTGCCCGGCCGCCGTGTCGGGGCGTTGGGCCACGATGGTGCGTAGCAGCGCCAGCAGTTCCGCGCGGTTGGCGCAGTCGAGGCGGGAGCGCATCCGGGCCACGTGGTGTTCCACCGTCTTCGCCGAGATGAAGAGCCGGTCGCCGATCTCCCGATAGGTGAGCCCGGCCAGCACCAGTTCGGCCACCTCCCGCTCGCGGTCGCTGAGCCGGTGCGCGGCCGGCGTGGCCAGCGCGTCGGCGACCTGCCCGTCACTGCCGGCCACCGGTGGCCGACCTGGCCGGGACCCGACGGACCGGCCCTGGAGCGTCCGGGCGCAGTCGAGGAGGGTGGTCATGGCCCGACGGTCCGAGGTGCGGATGGCGGCCTGCCCGGCGAGCCGGGCCCCGTCCCAGCAGAGCCCGGCGTCGTGCAGGCCGCGGGCCGCGGCCTCCACCGGGACCGGGTCGACCACGCCACGCAGCACGTCGACCCAGCTGGCGGCGGCCGCGGCGACCACTGTGGCGTACCGGCTGTGCGGCGCGGCGGCCAGCAACGCGGCCACGTGCTCGTCGGCGGCGCCCGGCTCGTCGGAGAGGATCGCCGCGTGCAGCCCGCTCCAGTGCAACGGAGTGCTCCACAGTGGTGGTTCGTCGAGCCGGGCCAGCAACGACCGGGCCCGGTGCAGGTGCGGTGCCAGCCGGTCCAGGTCGCCGAGGCGGGCGCCCGCGATGGCCAGCTCGCCGAGGGGAAGGAGCGTGAACAGGTCCACCGGGTGGCGTACGACGGCTTCCAGGGCGTGCCCCCAGCCGCGCTGGAGCGCGCCGAGGTCGCTGTTGCGCCGTGCGATGCCCAGTTCCAGGGCGGTAGCGAAGAGCAGGTCCCGCGATTCGAGCGGCCGGCCGTGCCCGGTGACCGTACCGAGTCGGGCGGCGGCGTCGGCCGTACGACCGCGGACCATCAGGATCCAGGCGTGAAGCAGCCGGTGGCGGCGCGCCATCAGCGGGCCGCCGATGCCGCTGGCCACCGCCCGGTCGAGCACCCGCTCCGCGATGTCCAGCTCACCGGTGTGCACGGCGATCAGCGCGGCGAGGGCGGCCGGGCTGTCGGGCAGGAGCACCGCTCGGCCGTCCGGCTCCAGTAGCGCCGTCGCCTGCACGAGGGTGGACAGGGCCGCCGTCGGCGACCCGCTGAGGCTGTCCCGTACCCCCTCGGCCATCAGCCGGGCTGCGCTCGCGTGCAGGGTCGGCGGCCCGCCACGGTCGTCCGCGTGGGCGGCGGCCGCGGCTGCGGGGTCGCCGGCGGCGAGTGCGCCGACGGCGGCGAACGCCGCCGCCGGGGCCGCTCCCGACCAGCGGTACAGCTCTACGCTGCGCCCGACCTGGCCGCGATGGGCGAGCGCGGTCGCGGCGACCAGTGCCGCCTCGGCGCGCTCGGTGGACGTCGCCGAGGCGAGCAGCCGGTCGGCGAGGCGGAGCGCGACGTCGAGATCACCGGCGAGGGCCGCGGCGACCGCCTGCCGGTCGGCTACCGGCCGTCCGGCGGCCGACGCCGCCGCGAACAGTTCCGCCGCGAGGGCCGGCTCGGTGGTGAGCGCCTCCTCGGCGGCGGCCTCCAGCGTCGCGGCCGGGCAGTCCCCGGCCACCCCGGCCCTGAACAGTGCACGGACCAGCGGCAGCACCGAACCGCCGCGGGCGAGCTGGACCTCGCTGAGCCGCCGCCAGACCGCCGTGCGCTCGGCGGCCGGGCTGAGTGCGGTCACCGCCCGGCGTACCAGCGGAGCGAGGCGGCCGTCCGCGCCGAGCAGGCCGGCGGCGCGGGTCGCGGCGACGAGGGCGTCCACCTCGGCCGGCTCGCGGCCGAGCAACGCGCCGAGCAGGTCGACCGGCAGCGGTACGCCGGCGGCGACGGCGAGCAGCAGCCGGCGGACGTCGGGGGAGAGGTCGTCGAGGTCCGGACCGAACTCGAGGACGGCCTGCCGGGGCGGCTCGGTCGGCACGCCGGCTCGCAGGTCCTGCCCACGCAGTGCCCGGGCCAGCCGCTCGACGTCGCGGGGCACCCCGGCGGTCTGGCCGTGTACGAATTCGGTCAGGTCGGTCCGCCGGCCGAGCTCGGGCACGGTGGCGAGGTACGCGGCGGTCTGTTCGCGGGCGAACGGGGTGAGCGGGATGAGTTGTCCGTCCCGTCGTACCGAGTCGGCCAGCTCGACCAGCGGGGCGGATCGTGGCCACGGCCGGTAGGCCACGACGAGCCGGTGTCGCCGACCGGTCACCAGCTCGCGCAGTGCCCGGAGTCGGGTGTCGTCGAGCAGGTGCGCGTCGTCGACCAGCAGGACGGCGTCCGGGTCGGCTGCGTCGGCTCGCTCCGGGGCGACCGCGTCGACGGTGACGCCGGCGCGCCGGTGGATCCCGGCCAGCTCGGCGAGGTACGCGCTGCGGCCGTGCCCGTCCGGGGCGGTCACCGCGAGCAGCAGCGGTGCTGCCGGATCGGCGGCGACGCGGTCGAGCAGGTTCCGCGCCGCGCGGTCGAGGATCAGCCGGTTCCCGGCGAGGGCGCTCGTGGTCATCGTGGTCATCCTTCGCGTCCCCGGCCTCGGGCCAGTGCGAGGCGGGACGGCCTCGGCAGCTCCAGCGGCGTGACCCGGACCGGGGGTCGGGGTGGCGGCTCACCGTGCTGCAGCCGGTCGTGGTTAGGACGTCGTGGCGTGGGAACCGCGGGGTGGTGGCGGGGTCCGGGCAGCAGGCCGTGGTGCGGGTCGTTGTCGGGGGCGGGCGTACGGGCCGGCTCGGGCGGCCGTGGCCGGGGCGACACCACCTGGCAGGCGGCCAGCGCCGCGCCTACGGCGGCGGTCAGTTGCGGGTCCGGCTCGACCTCGACCGGCACCGGGAACATGGCGGTGAGCAGCTCGGCGACGAGCGGGATCCGGGTGGATCCGCCGGTCAGCAGGACGGCGTCCAGGTCGGTGGGACGCAGCCCGGCGGAGAGGACGGTGCGCAGCAGCAGGTCCACCGTGGCCTGCACCGCGGGCCGGATCATCTCCTCGAACTCCATCCGGGTCACCGGTACCCGGGCCGGGCCGCTCGGCAGGGTGAGCAGCACGTCGGTCTCGGCGCTCACGGTCAGTTCCCGCTTGGCCCGTTCGCACTCGGGCCGTAGGGCACGCAGGGTGGCGTACGTCTCCCGCCGGCCGGCGCCGGCGAGTTCCCGGGCCAGCACGGTCCGTACGTGCTCGGCGAGCGCCTCGTCGAAGTCGGCCCCGCCGATCCAGTCCAGCGGCTGCGGGAGGCCCAGGGTCTCGTACCGGCCGTGCGCGTTGCGCCGGACCAGCGCCGCCTCGAAGCTGTCCCCGCCGAGGGCGTACACCGCTGCGGTGCTGCCGCCGAACCCTCGGGCGGCGTGGCTCTCGGCGACGGTGATCGTGCGCGGCAGCAGTGTCACGTTGGTCAGTCCCAGCTCCCAGAGGGAGTTGCGCAGCAGTTCGCGGCGGTGCCGTCCCCACCCGGCGGGGTGGCTGAGCACCACCGCGTCGGCCGGCTCGCCCTCGCGGGCGAGGACCCGTTCCACCACCCAGGTCGCCAGTACGGCGGTGAGCAGCTGCGGTGGGCAGGCCTCTCCGGCCAGCAGCAGCGGCACGTCGTCACCGACCCGGTGCAGGAAGCCCCGGGCCGTCCGGCTGCCGTCGTCGGTGTCGGACTCACCGACCATCAGCGTCCCGTCGGCGCCGAGGTGTAGTACCGATGGCACGGTGGCGGCACCGCTGTCCAGCGTGACCACCTCGGGGCGGGTCCAGTTGGCGCCGCGCCGGCGGGCCAGGGTGGCCGAGGTGGTCGTGCTCCCGATGTCGATCCCCAGGACGTACGGCATGTGCTTTCTTCCTTCGCCGGAGTCGGCCGGCCGCATTCCGCGGGTTTCCCGCGGGGTGCACGGCCCACCCCCGGCAAATCCCCGTGGGCT
This sequence comes from Micromonospora sp. NPDC005367, assembly GCF_040606825.1. Lineage (NCBI taxonomy): Bacteria > Bacillati > Actinomycetota > Actinomycetes > Micromonosporales > Micromonosporaceae > Micromonospora > Micromonospora sp. NPDC005367. Next base: position 62,381 of record NZ_JBEXFP010000025.1, read on the forward strand.
CCTACGTTCGTACCAGACATGGCTGCGGCATCGGGCCCCTAAATCTGGCCGCCTCGGTTCCCCCAGTCCCCCTAACGGCCGATGGGACGGAGGCCCTAACCGGGCACCACGGATTGCGGGCCGTTCCCCGATGCCCGGTGCCGGACGGTGGTCATAGCGTCGCTGTCGACGAACGGCGGGAGACGACGCCCACATCCGAGGAGAACCGGCACATGGACCAGACCCTGCACGACTTCGTGCTCAACCTGCTCACCGACCCCGACGCCCGGTCGGCGTTCGACCTCGACCCGGAGGGAGCGCTGCGGGCCGCGGGCCTCACCGACATCACGGCCGCTGACGTGCAGGACGTGGTGCCGCTGGTGGTCGACTACGCGCCGGTGCAGGGGCTCGCTCCGGTCGCCCCGGTGATCGGCGAGCTCGGTGCCGAGCCGTTGGTCACCGACGCGACCGACGTGGTCGGTCAGTTGCAGACGGTGGCGCAGCAGCTCTCGGTCACCAGCAGCTACAACGGGGTGGACGTCAAGGCGGGCGTACTGGGCGCCATCGCGGTGGACCCGGCGTCGGTCGCCGCCGGGGTGACGGTGCTCCCCGGCATCGGCCTGGGCGTCGGTCCCGGCGGCATCGGCACCGACCTGACCGGGGTGCACGACGTCGCGCACACGCTGGACGCGGACGTGGTCGGCGTCGTGGACTCCGCCGCGGATCCGGTGGCCGGGGACGTGACCGGTACGGTCGGCAGCCCGGACTCGGTGCTCGACGCCACCGACCACGGACTGCTCGGTACCCCGGAGCACCTGCTCGGCGGCTCGGACGGTCTGCTGGGCGGGACTCTCTCCGGCGCCACGGGTCAGGTCGGCGGCCTCGTCGACTCGCTCGGCGTCAACGACACCCTGGGCGGGCTGGGCCTGCACGACGGCGGCAGCGGGATCGTTGCGCCGGTCGACGTGCCGGGCACGGTCGGCGGCGTGACGCACCAGGTGGATGGGCTTCTTTCCGGCGTCACCGGCACGGTGGGCAGCGTGACCGGTGGCGTCACCGACGGGGTGACCGGCGACGCCGGGGTCCACGGGGACGCATCCGCGTCTCACGGCGGCGGTCTGCTGGGCATCACCGACGGGCTGCTCTGACCTCCCTCGGTCGGAGCGGGAAGGCCGGGTCGCCGTTGGCGGCCCGGCCCTTTCCCCTTTTTAGGCGGCCCTCTTGATAATTGAGCCGAAATCCGCACACTTGGTGCGGTGATGGCGGGGATCTGGCTGGACGTGCTGGACGAGATCGCCCGTACGTGCCGCGAACACGGACGTGGCGATCTGCTGCAAGCGGTCCGGCAGAAGCGCGCGCAACTGCTCGACCCGACCCTGCGGGTACTGGTCATCGGGGAGCCCAACCAGGGCAAGAGTCAACTGATCAATGCGATCGTCAACGCGGCGGTCTGCCCGGTGGGCGACGGCCGCACCACGGTTCTGCCGACCGTCGTGCAGCACGCCGAGGTCGCCGCGGCGGTCGTGGTCCAGGCCGCGCCGGCGCCGCCCGGCCGGTCGCCGGGGACCACGCCGGCCAGCAATGTGGAGCGGACCCCGGTGCCGGTGGACCGGATTCCGGCGGGTGTCGCCGGCACGTGCGGCCGCCGGCCCGGCGGTGGTCCCGCGTACGTCGAGATCGGACTTCCGCGGGCGCTGCTCGCCGCCGGACTGGTCCTCGTGGACACCCCCGGCGCCGACGAGGTCGGTGCGCACGGCGGCACGGCACCGGTGGCCGCGCTGAACCGGGCCGACACCGTGCTGCTGGTCTCCGACTCGACCCGGGAGCTCTCGGTGGCCGAGTTGAACGTGCTGCTGCACGTCACCCGGTCGCATCCGAACGTGCTGGTCGTACAGAGCAAGACCGACCTGGTGCCGGACTGGCGGGCGGTGGCCGAACGCAACCAGCGGCAACTCGCCGAGGCCGGTGTGCCGGCGGCCCTGATCCCGGTCTCGGCGGCCCTGCGGCTGCGCGCGGCCGCCGCCGACGACCGCGCTCTCAACGCCGAGTCCGGCTTTCCCGCATTGATCGCCCGGCTGCACCGCGACCTGGCCGGTAAGGCCGACGTGCTGGCCCGGGCCACGGTGGGCCTGACCGCCCGGACGGTGGTCGAGCAGCTCGCCGCGCCACTGCGCGCCGAGCTGGAGAGCCAGCAGGCCGAGGAGCAGTCCGGACCGATGTCCCGGTTGCACGCGGCCCAACGTGAGGTCGAGGAGCTGCGCCGCTGTTCCGTACGGTGGCAGAACGCGCTCAACGACGAGATGGCCGACCTGCTGTCCGACATCGAGTACGACCTGCGCGACCGCACCCGCCAGATCCTGCGCGAGGTCGACGACGCGTTCGACACCGCCGATCCGCTGGTCGCCTGGGACACGTTCCAGGAGTGGTTGGCGCGCAACCTGACCGAGGCGGCCGAGGCCAACCACGAGTGGCTGGTCCAGCGCTGTGACTTCGTCGCCAGGCGGGTGGCCGGCCACTTCGCCCGGTACGGCTACGACGTGCTGCCGCCCTGGTCGATGACGGTGCCGGAGGACCTGGCCGACCGGATGCCGGAGTTCGAGCAGCCCAACATCGACCGCTTCACGGTCAGCCAGAAGGTGATCACGGGCATGAAGGGCTCGTACGGAGGCCTGCTGATGTTCGGTCTGGCGCTGACGCTGGCCGGCATGCCGATGATCAACCCGGTCTCGATCGGCGCGGGCGCGCTCTTCGGTGGCAAGAGCATCCGGGACGAGAGCAGGCAGCTGCTGCGCCGCCGCCAGGCCACGGTCAAGACGGCGGTCCAGCGCCACGTCGACGACTACTTCGTACGGGTGGTGAAGGACTGCCGGGACGCGACCCGCCAGGTGCAGCGGATGCTGCGGGACCACTTCGCCGCGTTGACCGACGAGCTGCAGGAGGCCATCGTCCAGTCACTGCGTACGGCCAAGCAGGCCGCCGACACCGACGCCGCCGTCCGCGACCAGCGGCAGCGCGAGATCAAGCTGAAGATGACCCGCCTCGCCGCGCTCTACGACCAGGCCCAGCAGCTGACCGCCGCCCGGCCGGCGGCGGTGCCGTTGGAGCCACGGGCATGACCGTCGGTCTGCGTCTGGACGAGGCGGTCTGGGGACTGCTGCACCAGGCCCTGGAGCTGTACCGGGACGATCCCCGGGCCACCGGACACCTGCGGCACCAGCTCGCCCGGCTGGAGCAGCCGCTGCACGTCGCGCTCGCCGGCCCGTGGCGCGCCGGCAAGTCGACCCTGCTCAACGCGATGATGGGTGAGGAGGTCGCGCCGGTGGTCGGGGCCGACGGCAGCGGCGTCTTCACCTGGTACGAGGACGGTCCGCAGCCACAGGCCACCGCGTACTCGGCCAACCACCCGCCGCAGGAGCTGGCGATGGTGAAGTCGGCGACCGGGATGCGGGTGGATCTCGTCGGCTGGCGGGCCGGCGAGTTGCGCGACATCGTGGTGCGCTGGCCCACCCGTGCGCTGCGGCAGGTGACTCTGCTCGACACGCCCGCGATCAGCGGCCCCGGGGAGCACGGCCGGTCGCCGGTGATGGACCGGGTGCTGCGGGACGCGGACGCGGTGCTCTACCTGACCCGGGACGGCCGGGGCACCGACCTGCGGGTGCTGGAGTCCGGCCGGGACAGCGTGGTCGGACAGGCCGCCCCGATCAACACGATCATGGTGCTCGCCCGGTCCGACGAGACCGGGGGCGGAAAGATCGACGCGCTGCTCACCGCCCGCCAGCTCGCCCGACGCCAGCAGCGGGATCCGCGGGTGAACGCGCTCAGCGTCACCGTCGTGGCGTGCAGCGGCCTGATCGGGCTGGCCGGACGGGTGCTCAGCGAGTCCGATTTCGCGGCGCTCGCCCAGCTCGCCACGGTGCCGAGGCCACAACTTGAGGGGTACCTGCTCTCCGCCGACCGCTTCCTCCGCAGCGAGCTGCCGGTGCCGTTGGACGCCGAGGTGCGGGCGGGGCTGCTGGACCGGCTCGGCCTGTTCGGGGTGCGGCTCGCCACCACCCTGGTGCGGACCGGCTGCGACAGCCGGGCGGCGCTCTCCGGTGAACTGATCCGCCGCAGCGGCCTCGCCGAGCTGCGCGAGTCGGTCAACCGGTTCTTCGTCGACCGCCGGGACACGCTCAAGTCCCGCTCGGCGCTGGCCGCCGTCGAGGCGCTGCTGCGGGCCGAGCCCGGGCGGGGCACCGCCGAGCTGCTCGCCAACGTGGAGCAGATCCTGGCCGGTGCCCACGAGTTTCGCGAGCTGCGCCTGCTCGCCGCGCTACGCGATACCCGGCTCGGGTTCGACGCCGAGGTCGCCGCGGAGGCGCGGCGGCTGGTCGGCGGTGACGGGGTCGGCCTGGCCGCCCGGCTCGGCGTCGAGCACGACGCGGGCGTGCGGCGGCTCTGGGAGGCCGCCGCCGAGGCCCAGTGGCGCTGGCGGGACCGTGCCGAGGACCCCTTGCTCCGGCTGGCCCAGCGGCGCGGGGCGCAGGTCGTCGTCCGCAGCTGCGAGGGGATGCTCGCCGAGCTGGCCGAGGGTGGGCGGTGAGCCGCGGCGCCGGAGCCGGCGCAGCCAGTGGATCGGGCGGACCCGCTCCAGCGGCAGGAAACTGGCCATCGCGGCCAGGTGCGGCGCGAACGAGATGGTGATGGTCGAGAACGTGACCACGTGGAACGAGTAGAAGAAGCCGGCCGTCCACAGCCGCCAACGGGCCGGCACCAGGAAGACCAGTGGGCTGGCCAGCTCGAAGGCGATGATGCCGAACTGGGCGACGATCAGCAGGTACGGCACCTGAGCGATCAGGTCCGCCAGGTCCGTACCGCGCCTGATGATCGCCCGGGCCAGTACCGAACCGGTCAGCCAGTCGAGGCCGCCGAAACGCAGCTTCGCCCAGGCCGCGAGGAAGTACGTGCAGACGACGGCGATCTGGGTGACCCGCAGCGCCCAACCGGCCGCTTCGGACCGGGTGGGGTCACCGTGCCGCGCCCGCCCGACGGTGGGAAGCACGGCGAGCGCGACGATCAGGCCGAACCGGTCGTGGTCGACCTTGCCGTAGCTCATCGCGATGATCATCCACTCGAGGTAGAGCGCGCAGACCGACCAGCCGAGCAGCCGGGGTGCGCGTCCGGTCGCCGCGAGCAGTGCGAGCCCCAGCAGGGTCCAGAAGATCACCGCGACCAGCGCGGGGGTGGGTGTCGGCAGGTGCGCCAGCCGGCCGACCAGCAGCGGCTGGTAGAGATCGCCGGGCACATCGACCCGGGTACGCACCCACGGCGTGAAGAACACCAGGTCGGCAGCGACGAAGAGGTAGATCAGGGTGCGGAAGGCGGCCACCCGGCCACGCGGCACCGGCTCGGTCAACCAGCGGGTCATGCGGGCACCTGCCAGCTGACCACCGTCTCGTCGGTGTACCGGCCGGTCGGGCGACCGTCCTGGATGCCGATCCAGCGGATCACGATCCGGACCTCGACCAGCGCGGGCGCCTCCGGGTGCCGTTCGGCGTACGCGTCGGCCACCTCGGCGAGCCGCGCCGGGTCGGCGACGTACCGGCTCTGCTGGCCCTCGATCTCGGCTCGGCGGATTCCGGTTGCGTCCTCGCCGAGACCCACCACCGCGCCGGTGCGGTCGACCCCCTCGACCCGGGTGTCCGGGGCGGGCGCGTTCGGTGGGTTGGACGTCGCGTACATCCGGAAGGGGCCGAACGGGAAGTGGTCGTCGGTGCCCCAGAGCGTGCCGGCCAGCAGGACGGCCAGGCCGAGCGCCGTGGCACCGACCCGGGCCGTCCGTCCCCGGTGGGTCAAGGTCTCCATCGGATCGTGACCCTACGGGAAGGAACGGTCGATACGGGTCCCTCCCACGGTCGAGGTCCCTCGACCGGTACGCCGATCGTCGGCACCCGGCGTCCGGTGCTCCGGCGGCCGCGGCCGGTACGCAGACGGCAGACGGCAGACGGCCGGGCCCCCGGCTGAGGGGCCCGGCCGTCGACCGTGATCTTCGGTGGCTCAGTGCTTGTGCTCGGCCAGCTGCCGGCGTACGTCGTCCATGTCGAGCGCCTCGACCTGCTCGATCAGGTTCTCCAGCGCCGACTCGGGCAGGGCGCCCGGCTGCGCGAAGACGATCACACCGTCCCGGATCGCCATGATGGTCGGGATGGACCGGATGTCGAACTTGGCGCCCAGCTCCTGCTGCGCCTCGGTGTCGACCTTGCCGAAGACGATGTTCTGGTGCTTCTCCGAGGAGCGCTCGTAGACGGGGGCGAACCGCTTACACGGGCCACACCAGTCGGCCCAGAAGTCGACGAGGACGATGCCGTCCTTGCCGGTCATCTCGTCAAAGTTCGCCGTGGTCAGCTCGACGGTTGCCATTGAAGTCTCCGATCAGCGCGCTATCCGTACGATCCGTAGAACCAGCGTTGACCGCATCGCATTCCCGCTTCTCGGCCGGCGAAACGGCGGGCGGCCGGATGTGTCCCCGTACGACAGGTTATCGACCTGCGTCTGTCAGTGTCCGTCCTGCGGATCGCAACTGCCACATGCATTTGCGTGACGAAGCGTGATGGGAGCGCTCCCGGAAGTGTCGGCACGATTGACCGGTGCGAATCGGTAAGTGGGGGCTTGACAAGGAGCTATCTCATGCACGGAGATCGCTCCCGGGAGGGTGGGCGAACACGAAGAGTGTTGTTACAAAAAGGTAAATGTGATCTGGCTCTCTGTTGCAACCGGACGGGCGTACGGCAGAATCTTCCGCATCAGAGCGTGGGCGGCGGGTGCCGGGGAGGGCCCCGCCGCTCATTGCGTCCCCCTCGGATGTGGCCCGTGTGACATTTCCGCCTGGCCCCCGTCTCGAGCAGCACCTTAGCGATCGATAAGGCATGCTGTGCCGAACTCCATCGCCGCCCGTCGAAGGGGACCAGGATGCAGTTCGGCCGTTACTACGAGGAGTTCGAGGTCGGCGCGGTCTACCGGCACTGGCCCGGCAAGACCGTCACCGAGTACGACGACCATCTGTTCTGCCTGCTCACCATGAACCACCACCCGCTCCACCTGGACGCCCACTACGCGGAGTCGGTGACCCAGTTCAAGCGCAACGTCGTGGTCGGCAACTACATCTACTCGCTGCTGCTGGGCATGTCCGTACCCGACGTCAGCGGCAAGGCGATCGCCAACCTGGAGGTCGAGTCGCTCCGGCACGTGGCACCGACCTTCCACGGCGACACCGTCTACGGCGAGACCACCGTGCTCGACAAGCGCGAGTCGGCCTCCAAGCCAGACCGGGGCGTGGTCTCGGTCGAGACGCGCGGTTACAAGCAGGACGCGACGCTGGTCTGCGTGTTCCGCCGCCGCGTGATGGTCCCCAAGCGGGAGTACGCCCTCCGCGACGTGCCCGAGGGCGTGGACCCGGAGCGACCGAGTTTCCCCGAGCCGCGCTGACCCGACCGAACAGCGCCGGTCCGCTCGCGTCCTGAGCTCGCGGGGAACCGCACAGCCGGCCCGGCGCGCAGCGTGGTCCCGCGGAGCTTCGGCCCCTTCCTCGTGTTCCGGTGAGGAAGGGGCCCTTTTCGCGATCCGGGGCATATGCTGACGCCGGAGGTTCCGCGATGAGCGAGCGCAGCGAGCGAACCGTCAGGCTCAGCGCGTCGGTGCCCCATGGCGCCGCGGAGCGAAGCGGAGCGGCGGCATGAGCCACCCCGCCGGCGGAGAGCCATCCTCGGTCGGCCACCGCGCCGCGCCGCTGACCACCGCCGTCTACTCCGCCGCCGAGTGGGATCTGCTCACCAGCCTGCCCGGCAGGGTCCTCGCGGCCGCCGCCGCGCCCGGCCCCGGCCGGCCGCGCCGCGGCGTGACCGAAGGGCTCGCCGGCCTGGAGGCGCTGACCGCCGGTCGTTCCTTCGACAGCGACCTCGTCCGTGCGGTGGTCAGCACGATCTACGCCCGGCCCGACGGTCAACCCGTGCCCGGCAACGGAAGCACCGACCTGGTCGACCTGCTCGCCGCGTGCCGGGCGGCGGTGCGAGTGCTCGACCGGCGGGCCGACCCCGCCGACTCGGCCGCGTACCGGCAGTGGGTGCAGTCGGTGGCCGCCCGGGTTTGCCGGGCGCTTCCACCCGGCCGGGTGCAGCCGGTCGGCGAGTCGCCGGCCGACCGGCGCCTCCTGGACCGCCTCGGCGACGCACTGGGCCTGCGCTGAACCGCCCACCCCGGCTCCGGGTGGGGGCACCGCATCGCCGTACCCTCTGGTGCTCGTGACCGGTGACCAGCTCGACGTCGGTGTGGGCCCCTGGACGGGTGACCCGCCGGAGGACCCGCGGTACGACCCGGAGCTGCTCGCCGCGGGGGACCGGCGCAACGTCGTCGACCGCTACCGCTACTGGCGCCGGGAGGCGATCGTGGCGGATCTGGACGAGCGCCGGCACGACTTCCACGTGGCGATCGAGAATTGGCAGCACGACTTCAACATCGGCACGGTGGTACGCAACGCCAACGCGTTCCTCGCCGCCGAGGTGCACATCGTGGGACGCCGGAGGTGGAACCGGCGCGGTGCGATGGTCACCGACCGCTACCAGCACGTCCGGCACCACGAGACGATCGAGGAGTTCGTGGCCTGGGCGGCCGGGCTGGACCTGGCGGTCGTCGGCATCGACAACCTGCCCGGCTCCCGTCCGCTGGAGACGGCCACGCTGCCCCGGCGCTGCGTGCTCCTCTTCGGTCAGGAGGGACCCGGCCTCTCCGAGCCGGCGCGCGTCGCCTGCACGCAGGTCTTCTCCATCGCGCAGTACGGCTCGACCCGATCGATCAACGCCGGGGTCGCGAGCGGCATCGCCATGCACGCCTGGATCAGGACACATGCCGGACCGCCCCCGGACTGACCCGTCCGCCGGGTGAGGGTTGCCGTCCCGGGTGTCGTGAGGGCGGCCGGACCGAGGCGCTCACCCGCCCGCACGTTGGTCGACCGGCTGCCCGGTATCCGCCACGCCCACGGACGAATGACAGATCCCGGCATGTCGCGGGGATCCTTGTCGCGATGGGACGGATACGGCCGCTCGGCTTGACGGCTCCGCCGCGTGGGGTGACGGTGGGAAGGTGAGCGTCGCGGTGAGTTGTCCACGTTGCGGTGGGCCTGTCCGGCCACCCGACCTCATGCACTCCGAATCACGGTGCGCGGGTTGCGGGCCGGTACCGCCGCTGCACGTGCCCGAGCACATCGGAGCCGAGATCGTCGCCAGCGTGGTGGAGCGGATCACCGCGGACGCCGATCCGCCCCGGGAATCGGCCACGCCGCTGTGGTGCCCGTGGCCGCTGCCAGCCGGTTGGACGATGACCGGCGTCGGGTACGCGGGAGACGACCGGACCGGCGTGCGGGCGACGGCGGTGGCCTGCGCGGGTCCGGCCCCGCTCGGCGGTGGCCCGGCGGACCTGCTCTTCATCGCCGAGGAGCCGGGGGTGGGGCTGGGCAACCGCTTCGCCGCCATGGTCGGACCGGATCCGGGACCGCAACTGGCGGAGGCGCTCAGCGAACCCGGGCCCGGGCATCCCGGACACGTCGGTCAGGCCCGGATCAAGGTTGCCGGGCACCCGACTCCACTGTGGTTGGTGAACTCGCCGGCGGATCGAAGCGCGTACGCCGGCGAAGCTCGGGGATTGTGGCTCCATGCGATAGCCTGGCCGGCGAGCGCGGGGCACCTGCTCGCGGAGGATGTCGTGCTGCACGACCTGACTGAGTGGACTCCACCCGAGCTCGTGTACGGCGCACCATCTCCATATCTGCACGGGAAGGCTTGACAACCCGACCCGGAATGACGGAGAACGGACGCAGATATTCACTGTACGACACCGCACTGATACTCTGGGTGCCGCTGCGGTAATGGGACCCGGCGCCGCGCGAGAGGATGGCCCGCCATGGTCAAGAAGGTCCTCACCTGGGCCGGTATCGCATTCTTGATCTTCTTTGTCGCCTACCGGCCGAACTCCGCGGCGGACGTGTTCAAGTCGCTTGGCGGCGGGATCATGGACATCGCCCAGGGCTTCGGCGACTTCTTCACCAGCCTGGTGGCCTGATCGCCGATGGGTAGCCCGCCCGGTCCGCCCTTCGACCCTGACGATCCCGATCGGGAGCGCCGGGAACGCGACACGGAGCCCATCCCCCGGGTCCCTCCGGAAGAGGGTCCCGGCTACGGCTCCGGCGCAGGTCTCTCGGATGGTCCGTCGTTCTCCGACGACGCCGGCTACGGCGACGGCCCCGGCTACGCGGGTGAAGGCCGGTCCGGCCGGGCCTGGATCCGCGATCCGGAGGGTGGCTACCAGCCTCCGCCGATCTCGGAGGACGAGCTGGCCGGGCTGCGCGCCGACGCGGCCGGCAACACCCCCCGGCGGGTGCTGCCGCTGGAGGACGAGCCCAGCTCGCTGGTCGCCCGCTACCTCTTCCCGACCGAGCGTTACCGGGGGGAGTGGAAGCGGCACTGGATCCACCTCGCCACGCCGATCCTCGTCGGCATCGCGGCCACGTTCGTGCTCGGCTACCTCTCCGGCTTCCTCGCCGGGCAGAACGTCGGCGCGCTCACCACCGTCGCGGTGCTGCTCTGGTTCGCCGTGATGGGCTGGGTGGCCTGGCGGGTCGCCGACTGGTGGTATGACCGTTTCATCCTCACGAACAAGCGCGTGATGGTGGTCAACGGGATCATCACCCGGCGAGTCGCCATGATGCCGCTGGTACGGGTCACCGACATGAAGTACGAGCAGACCCCGACCGGCCGCGCACTCAACTACGGCACCTTCGTGCTGGAGTCCGCGGGCCAGGAACAGGCGCTCCGGGAGATCAAGAATCTGCCCAACCCCAACGAGCTCTATCTACGTGTGGTCGAAGAGATGTACGAGCCGCAGGCGGTCGAAGCCCGGCTGGGCAAGGAGGCGGACGAGGCCAAGGCCGACGACGGCGCCTGACGGACTCCCCCGAAAGGTGGGATGAACTGCACACCTGTGGATCTCGACCCGAGCCTACCGCCCGTGGCAGCCTGGTTGGTTCGGGCTCTCAGGAGGTGTTCAGTGGCCGGCAGGGATCAGTCGGAGGAGGAGTTCCGCGAATTCGTCGCGGCTCGCTCCGCCGCTCTGCTGCGCACCGCGTACCTGCTCGCCGGCGACTGGGCCACCGCTGAGGACCTGCTCCAGACCGCGCTGACGAAGACCTACCTCGCCTGGCGGCGGCTCGGCGGGATCGAGGCGGTCGAGCCGTACGCTCGGCGCGTCCTGGTCAACACGTCGACCAGCTGGTGGCGGCGGCGCTGGCACGGTGAGCGCCCCACCGACGTGCTCCCGGAGCAGGCCGGTGCCGACGAGATCGAGCGGCAGCTGGACCGGGACCTGCTCTGGCGACACCTGCGTGCCCTGCCCACCCGGCAGCGTGCGGTTCTGGTGCTGCGGTTCTACGAGGACATGTCCGAGGCGCAGACCGCGGCCCTGCTCGGCATATCGGCCGGAACGGTCAAGAGCCAGACCTCGCGTGCCCTGGCCACGCTGCGCCGGCGGATGGGCGCCGAGGTCGCGCTCTCACTGCCGTCGGAGCAGGCCGCCGAGCCCGCCCGGCCGAGCCGCGCGCCTCGGTCGAGGACCACGCAGACCCGCCCTGAGCAGTCGGGGCCGATCGTGACCGCGGCCGGCCCGGTGGAGGAGTCCGCCGGCACCGCGGGCGTCGCCGCGTCTCCGGCGCCAGGAGAGATCGCGCCCCCGTTCGAGGACGGCGACCGACCAGCCGGTAAGCAGCGGCAACGCCTCACGCGACGCGACGACGCGAACTCGGAACCCGTCGTGGCCGTTCTCTCCGGCGTTCCGGTGCCGGCTGTCGCGGGGGAGCAGGGGTGAACCCGGTCGCCCGTGACAACCGGAGCGACCTCCCGACGCGTCCATTCCATGTGACGCAGGACGAGCTGGAGCGCGGGGTTCGGGAGAGCCTCGCCCAGCAGGTCGCCGCACCCCGGCCGCTCGCGGCGGACCCGGCCGGGGCGGCGATCCGCCGTGCCCGGCGGACGCAGCGGAAACGGACGATGACCGGGCTGGCCATGGCCGCCGTGGCGACCGTGGCGGTCAGCGCCGGGGTCGTTCAGCTCGGCGATGTGACCCGCCGACCGGCCCAGCCCCCCACGGTCGTGCTCGGTGATCCGTCCAACCAGGCCCGGCCCGAGCCACTGCCCTCGGATGCCGGGACCGTCGACGGGCCATCGGCCGACCCCGACGCGAAAGCCGACGTGCTCGTCGGTGGCGCGATCCTCAGCGTCGGCGGCAAGCGGGTGGCGCTCGCCGGAATCGGTCCGGCGGAGCGGGCCCAGTGGTTGCCGGAGAACGCCGGGTGGCTGGTGATCGGTGCCCCGTCCCCGGCCGGCCGGACGCTCTGGGCCGTCTCCCGTGACGGCACATCGAGGGTGCTGCTGGACGGCGCGGAAACGATCACGATCGCCCCGAACGGCCGGCAGGTCGCCTGGCGGGACGGCGGCGAGATCGCAACCGCCGGCCTGGTCCGCAGCGAACTCATCGCGCCGGTACGCACACCCGCGCCCGCCACCGCCGCACCTGTGGGTTTCGTCGGGGACTCCGTCCTCGTGCGGCTCGACCCGGCCCGCCCCGGGCACGTGCTCTGGAGCCCGGCCGCGGCCCCGCTCCAGGCCGCATCCGACAAGAACACGCTCAACGTCTACGGCGCCCTGCCCGACGGCCGACTCGTCGGCCAGGTCCTCGACAAGGTCTCCGGCCGTCCCTGTCTGGCCCTGCTCGACCCGTCCCGATCGCTGGCCCCGCTCCAGACGGCCTGCGATCCGGCGTTCATCCTGGACGGGCTCGGCGCCGTCTCCCCGGACGGGCGGTGGCTGCTGGCGAACGGGCAGGCCGACGGGAAGGCCGGTGCCCTCCTGGTCGACCTGACCCGGATGGGCGTCGCCCGTCCATCCGGGCCGGACGAGCCCCTGACGGCCCTGCCCGCCGGGCCGCCGTTGACCGGCGCGGTGGCCTGGAACCAGGTCGACGAAGCCTCCTACATCGACGACTCGGGCAGGTTGGTGCGGCTCACGGCGGAGCGGGTGCGGGCCGGCTCGGCCGGTGTTCCCGCTGCGGTACCGGGTGCCGATGCCTCGAACCGCCCGGTGGTCGTGACCGGCTCCGTCGGAGGTACGTGAGGCGCTCGTGCTCGGGTCTGCGCGTAGCCGCGGCGGCGGTCCTGCCGGTCGGGCGGGACGGTAGCGTCGGGCGATGATCTCCGACAGCGGCCCGGCCCGCCGGATCGACCTGCACGCCCACTCGACGGCCAGCGACGGCACGCTGAGCCCCGCCGAGCTGGTACGGGCCGCCGCCGAAGCCGGGCTCGACGTGGTGGCCATCACCGACCACGACACCACCGCCGGCTGGGCACCGGCGCTGGCCGCCCTGCCGGCCGGGCTGAGTCTGGTACGCGGCGCCGAACTCTCCTGCCGCTGGTCCGGCGCGGACCCGCCGGTGCCGCTGCACCTGCTCGCGTACCTCTTCGATCCGGGTCATGCCGAGTTGGTCGCCGAGCTGGCCCGGGTACGCGCCGCGCGGGAGGCACGCGGCGAGCGGATCGTGGACCTGCTGCGGGCCGACGGGATCGACGTCGACTGGGCGGAGATCCTGACCGCCGCGGCCGGCGGCGCCGTCGGGCGGCCGCACATCGCCCAGGCCCTGATCAGGGCCGGTCTGGTGGGCACCACGAGTGAGGCGTTCGGCCCGGACTGGCTGGGCGAGCGCTACCGGCTGCCCAAGGAGGACATCGACGTCTTCCACGCCGTCCGGCTGGTCCGGGCGTCCGGCGGTGTCCCGGTCTTCGCCCACCCACGCGCCAGCCGCCGGGGCCGGGTGGTGCCGGACGAGCTGATCGCCCAGCTGGCCGCCGCCGGCCTCGCCGGGTTGGAGGTCGACCACGAGGACCACTCACCGGAGGAACGGGCGCACGTCCGCGCCGTCGCCGCCGAACTCGGGCTGCTGGTCACCGGCTCCTCCGACTTCCACGGCACGCACAAGACGGTCCGGCTCGGGGCGTTCACCACCGCCCCCGAGGCGTACGAGCGGCTCGTCGCGGAGGCCGGCGGAGTGACCGGGGTCGCTTCCGGCTGATCCGCGTTTCGGCCCGTAGCGGCGCGGCTACCTTGATCAGGTGGATCTGAAGCTTCTCGGTGAGGTCTTCGTGACCTTGCTGGTGATCACCGACCCGCCGGGCATGATGCCGATCTTCGTCGCGCTGACCGGTCCGCTCCCGGCCCGGGACCGGAACCGCGCGGCCTGGCAGGCGGTCGCGTTGGCGCTCGGTGTGATCGTGGTCTTCGCCGTGGCCGGACAGACACTCCTCGACTACCTGCACGTCGACCTGCCGGCGCTCCAGGCGGCCGGGGGGTTGCTGCTGGTGCTGGTCGCGTTGGAGCTGCTGACGGGCAAGGGCGACGAGCCGAGCGGCCAGTCCACCTCGAACATCGCCCTGGTGCCGCTCGGTACGCCGCTGCTCGCCGGCCCCGGCGCGATCGTGGCGACCATGCTCTTCGTCCAACAGGCGGAGGGCCTGAGCGACTACACCGCCATCGCGGCCGGCATCATCTCCGTGATGATCGCCGTCTGGATCGTCCTGCGCTTCTCCGGCGGGATCGTCAAGATCCTTCGGCCCGGCGGGATCGAGGTGCTCACCCGGATCGCGGGCCTGCTGCTGGCTGCCATCGCGGTGCAGCTCATCGCCGACGCGGTCGCCGCGTTCGTGCGGCACTTCGCGAACACGGTCTGAGCGGGCTGCCGGACTGTCGTACGCCGATGGCAGGATCTCGAGTGTGCGACGACCCTCTTCAGCAGGCCGACCGTCCTCCACCGGTGGCCGCGCGCCCCGCCCCCGAGCAAAGCAGGCCGAGCAGCTCGGTTTCGAGGGAATGCCCGAGCGGCTCTTCGTTTGCACGCCGAGCAAACTGGGTGCCTATGTCGATTGCCCCCGCCGCTACCGCTACGCCTACGTCGACCGTCCCGCCCCGCCGAAGGGGCCTCCGTGGGCGCACAACTCCCTCGGTGCGAGCGTGCACACCGCGCTGCGCAACTGGTACGCGCTGGCACCCGAGCGGCGTCGTCCGGAGGCGCTGGCCGGGCTGTTGCGGGGCACCTGGGTGCGCGAGGGCTACCGCGACGAGGAGCAGGAACGGGCGGCCTACCGGCGAGCGCTGAGCTGGCTGGAGGCGTACGTCGAGACGCTGGAGCCGGATGTCGATCCGCTCGGCGTCGAGCGGGTGGTGGCGGTCAAGACGGCGGTGCTGGCCTTCAACGGCCGGGCCGACCGGATCGACTCCCGCCCCGGCCCCGACGGCCCTGAACTGGTCATCGTCGACTACAAGACCGGCCGCACCGGGCTCGACGCCGACGACGCCCGAGGCTCGCAGGCGTTGGCGCTCTACGCGTACGCGGCCGAGCGGACGTTCCGCCGGCCGTGTCGCCGGGTCGAGCTGCACCACCTGCCGACCGGCACGGTCGCCGGGCACGATCACACCGTCGAGTCGCTGGCTCGGCAGCTGAGCCGGGCGGAAGAGACCGCCCGCGACATCATGGCCGCCGAGAAGGCGATCGCCGGCGGTGCGGATCCGGACGAAGCCTTCCCCGCGGACCCGAGCCCCCGATGCGGTTGGTGCGACTACCGGCGCAGCTGCCCGGCCGGCAGCCAGACGCCGGGCAAGGACCCCTGGGCCGCGGTCGAACGCCCGGCCGAGGGGGCGCCCGCAAAGGAGTGACGCCGGTGGTCCCGGTTCCGCTCGCGGTCCGAACCCTGCGGGTGCGTGACCGGTCAGGGCGTCGGTGACGTGCCGACCGAGCGGGCCGCCCGCTCCCGGGCCGCCTGTTGCAGCGGGCCCTCCAGCCAGCGTTGCGGCAGCGCGGCGAGCGCGAGGCGGAGCCCCCGCACGGTCGCGTCCGCGGACAGGGCGGTGGTGGGCAGCCCCAGACCGCCGTACATCCGGCGGGCCCAGGCGGGCAGCAGGGCGAGGGCGGTGCCGGCGACGCCGAAGTACGCCCACCTCGGCGGTCCGAGGGTCAGGCCCAGCCGGACCGGCAGGCTCAGCTTCCACGGCACCGGCGGCGCGGTGAGGAAGAGGGCGGTCTCGGCGGCCTCCCGGGTCATCCGAAGCTCCGGCCGGACGGTCCGGTAGTAGTCGGCGACCTCCTCGGCGCTGCCGGGGACGGTGGCCGGATCCAAACCGACCAGCGCGGCCGTCCGGCGCTGCTCGGTGTAGTAGCCGTCGACCTCGGCGGGTGTCAGCGGCACCCCGGCCCGACGCGCGGTGTCGAGGAACGACTCCACCTCGGCCACATGCACCCACCGCAACAGGTCCGGCTCGTCGACCCGGAAGCGCTCGCCGGTCAGCGGGTCGGTCGCGTGCAACCGCTCGTGCAGCCGGCGCAGCCGGCGGCCCGCCGCATCGGCCTCAGCCGTCGTGCCGTACACGGTGGTCGCGACGTAGGTGGCGGTGCGCACCAGGCGACCCCACGCGTCGGTGCGGTAGTCGCTGTTCTGCGCCACTCCGGCCATCGCCCTCGGGTGCAGCGCCTGGAGGTAGAGCGAGCGGAGACCGGCGACGAGCAGGACCGGCTCCGCGTGCACCTTCCAGGTGACCGATCCGGGACCGAACAGGCCGAGGTCATCGGAGTCCACCGACCAAGCGTGCCACGCCGGGGCAGCGATACGTCACTCCTCAGAGTTGCGGCGGGCCTGACAGGCCGGGCAGAGCCCCCAGAAGGTCACTTCCGCTTCGTCGACCTCGAAGCCGTGCGCGGGGTTCGGGTCGAGGCAGGGAGCGCTGCCGACCGCACAGTCGATGTCGGCGATCACGCCGCAGCCCCGACAGACCACGTGGTGGTGGTTGTCGCCGACCCGGGCCTCGTACCGGCCGGGGCTGCCGGCCGGCTCGATGCGGCGGGACAGACCGGCCCGAGTGAGAGCGCCCAAGACGTCGTACACGGCCTGGGTCGAGACCGAGTCGAGGCGTTCCCGCACCCGGCGGGTGATCTCGTCGACCTCGAGGTGACCGCCGCCGGAGAGTACGTCGAGCACGGCGAGGCGAGGCCGGGTGACCCGCAGCCCCTTCGACCGGAGCAACTCCTCACCATGCGACATCTGCCCATGACAACACGCGCCACCGCCGTCGACAACAGCTGCACCGATGACCGGCGGAACCGGGTTCGGTCGGGCATTCGGTGAACCGGATCCGCGGTGGCTGCGTGTAAGCGATCGAGAAGTCTGGCCCGCGACGACTCGTACGCTTGGCAGTCCGCGACCGTGATGCCTTCCGGAGGTACCGATGTTCGAGCAGATTCTGGGCCTTCCGGTCCATGTCCTGGTTGTGCACGCGGTCGTCGTGTTCGTGCCGTTGCTGGCGCTGCTCGCCGTGGCGTACGTCGTGCTGCCCCGCTGGCGACGCCGGCTGGACTGGGCCGTCGCGATCCTCGCGGTGCTCGCCCCGGTCACCGCGTTCTTCGCGGTCGAGTCGGGTGAGGCGTTGGACGACGCACTGGTCGCGCGGGGCTTCCAGGGGCCGATCCTCGACCAGATCGCCGATCACTCCGGCTACGGCGAAGTCCTGTTCCGGATCGTCGTGGCGCTCGGCATAGTGGTGCTCCTGCTGCTGGTGTCGACCAGCGGTCACCGGCGGGTGCCGAAGCTGCCCGCGCTGATCACCCCGGTGCTGTCGGTAGCGGTGGTCGGGCTGTCGGTCGCCGCCCTGATCTACGTCTGGCTGACCGGGCACTCCGGCGCCGAGACCGTCTGGGGCACCACACTCTGACACCGAGCTGGGCCGCCCGACGGATCGGCGGTCGCTGCCCGGGTGGCCTCGCCCGGCCGGTTCAGAAGACGATCCGGGAGCAGAGCAGGCAGACCAGGATCAACAGCACCGCGCCGGCCACCGCGCCGATCGAGTAGGTGACCCGCCGGGCACGCTGTTCGGCCATGTCCAGCGCGGCCATGTCCTGCGGGGGCAGAGACCGCGGTGCGGCCGGTTGCAGGTGTACGGGGGGACGCCAGCCCGCGGGCGGCGGCGTACTCGGGGGCGGGCCGGTGTAACCGCCGAAGGTCGTGCCGCCGGGCCCCACGCCCGCGCCGGGTGACGCGTGCTCGCCGGTGATCGACGCCGTCGCCCGGTCCGGTAGGCCTTCGCCGCCGGGCGGGGGGCGCCGCCAGAAGTCGTCCGGGGGGCTGCCGCCGATGGGGGTCGTCACGCCGTCCGACGCTACCAACGCATGCCGTGCTCGGCCGGAGGACGCCACCGAGCGGCCGGACAGATCGGTCGCCCCGAGTGCGTGTCCGGCGCGGGCGCGCGTGTTCGCGGTTCAGGACGCGGCAGCGGCCGTTGATCGACCCGAGATCAGTGACGTCGGGTCCCGCCGCGACGACACCACGACTTCCGGGGATGACCGAGTCGATCAGGCCGGGACCGGCGAACGGGGCGCACGGCCGGGGTTGCGTTACCCTTACGGCTCGTGAGCACCGAGGACCCGGGTTTCCGCCGCGACGACGATCGCACCGTCGAGTTGAGCGACGAATTCGTGGTGCTGCCCGAGCAGACGAGCGACGACACCGACCGTGGCTGGGGTGAGCATGCCTCCGGCAACGACGACTGGCTGCTCGCCGAGCGGCCTCCGCACTGGGGCTGATCTCCTCCTGCATCGCGCCGCGCGGATCTCGTCGCGCGGCTCGGTCGCGTGCCGGTTGCTCCGCCGGCCGGGTGGGCTCATCCGCGTACCACGACGGCGAACCGGCTGCCCTCCGGTTGCCCGACGGTCCGCTGCGCCTGGCCGGGGCTGAGGGCGAGGTAGAGCGCGCCGGAGCCGTCCATCGCGCCCGCCCCCATCACGTCGAGCACGAGCGCGCTGCTCGCGAGCAGGCTGGCCTCGCCGATTCGGCCCCCCGCCGGTGCGGCGAGGAGGTCGACGCGGGCGCCGGGGCGTACCACCGCGAGGGCGGCCGGCTCGGCCAACCGGACCGGTACGCCCACGCTGCCGGCCGGGAGCGGCAACCGTTCGCCGGGCCGGTGCGGGTCGGTGGTCGCCGTGATCGGGCCCCGCTCAGCCGGGGTGGGGATGGCCGCCGTGGACGGGACGCCGCCGGTCGCCGGTCCGGGTCGAGCAGCCGGCGTGGCCGGGACGGAGGCCTGCGGGCATCCGGGCGGTGTGTGCAGTACGACTGCCGCCAGGCCGAGCAGCCCGGCGACCAACGCGGCGCGGAGCAGTGTGCCGCGGCGCGGCAGGCGCGGTCGGCGTACCGGGCGTAGTGCGGCCGCCGTGCCGGTGTCCGCCATCCCGCCTCCGCCCCTCATCGGGGACCGACGCGGTCCCCCTGGGCAGCGAGGTTAGGAGCGGACTGCCGGCGGTGCCCGCCGTCGACCACAGCCTGTGGACAACGGAGTGGCCTGTGGATAACTCCCGTGGGAGGCGTGGATTTGTTAACGGCCGCTCGGTTCGCGGCCCGGATCAGACCGGCCGGAGGGCGGCTACGAGCGCGCCGGTACGCCCCCGATCAGGGGTGTACCGGCGCGTTGAGGTCGCTGGACGCCGACCCGGTCAGGACGAGGTGCTGCTGCCGCTCGCGGCCGGCGCCTTGCTTGACGAGGACGAACCGTTCGAGGACGAACCGTTCGCGGACGAGCCGCTCGAACCGGACGAGGTGGTCGAGCTCGACGTGCTGGAGGACGAGTCGGACTTCGTCGACTTGCCGCTGTCCGACGAGGCCGACACGGTGTCGGAGCCGGAAGAGCGCGAGTCGGTGCGGTAGAAGCCCGAGCCCTTGAACACGATGCCCACCGAGTTGAATACCTTGCGCAGCCGTCCCGCGCACTCCGGGCACTCGGTCAGCGGGGCGTCAGAGAAGGACTGCACCGCCTCGAGCTGGTGGCCGCACGTGGTGCAGGCGTACTGATACGTGGGCACTTTCTCCTCCGGATCGGGTTCGGCCGGTTGGCACTCGACGTCTTCGAGTGCCAATGTTGCGTCATTCGCCCCCGGTTCGTCCAGTGGACGTGTGGGGCGCGACACCCGGCGGCGTGCCCAGCCCGGACGGCGGGGCGGCATCCAGCGTACGCAGACCCCCGGCGGGGGTGACCACGGCGCGTACCGGACGGTCGTGCGGCTCGGCCGGCAGGCTGCTGACCAGCTCACCGTCGTGCAGCGGCACCACGGTCAGGGTCGTCTCGGGCAGCCGGGCCAGCGCCCGGTCGTACGATCCGCCGCCACGGCCCAGTCGCAGCCCGCTCAGGTCCACCGCCAGCGCCGGGAGCACCACCAACCCGGCGCCGGTGATCGCATCCGCGCCGAGCCGTGGCCCGGCGGGCTCGCGCATCCCCCGACCGGCCGCGACCAGGGAGTCCGGCCCGGCGTAGGCGGCCCAGTCCAGGTCGAGGTCGGGTAGCAGCACCGGCAGCAGCAGTTCCCCGTCGGGCGGCAGCGCGGCGCGCAGCACCTCCGGCAGCTCCGGACCGCCCGGCTCCGAGCCGACCGGGACGTACGTCGTCACCCGGGCCGGGCGCAGCCGGCGTACCAGCGCGACCAGTGCGGCCTGGATGCCGGACGCGGCTGCCGCCCGGGCCTCGGCGCTCAGCTGCCGGCGGCGGGCGAGCAGTGCGATACGCATGTCCCGTTTCGCCACACGAGTCACTTCCGCTCCATAAGAAAAATCCGGCACGCAACACTCCTGACGCAACGCCTCTCCCACGGTTGCTCTGTGTCAGCATCGCAACAAGGAAGGCGGAACTTTCGGGGGGAACCGAGTGACGCTACGCGGGCGGTTGACGGCGGCCTTCCTCGCGGTGGTCCTCGGCCCGGTCCTGCTCGGCGCACTCTTCGTAGCCTCGACCCTGCACACCGTGGACCGCAGCCGTTCCGTCGAGCGGCTCGCCGTGGCGGCCGCCGCCGTGCGTACCTCCGTCGACGCCCTATGCCAGCAGTTGCGCGCCGCAGCCGACGCGGTTGCCCTGGGCCGCGGCGACCCGGCGGGCGCCGCGGCCCAGGTGGTGAGCCGGGGCCTGGCCGCGGGGGTGGTGCTGAGCGACGTCGCCGGGCGGATCACCTACACCACGCCCGGTGCGCCGGCGAGTCCGTGGCAGGAGTGCGCCGGCGCGGCGACCAGCGGACCGGTCCGCGCGCTGACCGTCCGGGTCGACCTGCGCGACCGTGCTGGGACGACGCTCGGCACGGTCGCGGCCGCGCAGCCGGTCGACCCGGCGTTTGTGGCCCGGCTCGCCGCGGTGACCGGCGTGGCGGTCACCCTGCTCGACAACGGCGCCGGGCCCGCACGGGTCACCCACACGACCGAGACGAGTGAGGTACGCGACGCGGTGCTGGCCGCCGCCGGCACCCTCGACGACGAGCAGATCACCGAAACGGCCGACGGCCGGTACGTCCGCCGCATCGGTCCCTCGTCCGGTCAGCCGCTGCCGCTGGTGCTCTCGGTCCCCAGCGAACAGCCGCCCGATCTGAACACGGCGTTGGTCGGGGCGGTGATGCTGGCCGCGCTGCTCGCCGTGCTGGCCGCCTGGCGCCTGGCCCGGGTCACCACCCGACCGCTGGTCGAGTTGGCCGCCGCGGTCGACCGGGTGGCGGACGGCGACCTGACCGCCCGGGTTCCCGTACGCACCCGCGACGAGCTGGGTCGCCTGGCCGGCGCGTTCAACCGGATGACCCGCGAGACCGGCTCCTACGTGGCCGCGCTGACCAGCAGCCGCGACCAGCTGCGTGGGCACCTCGCCGTCCTCGGCGACACCCTCGCGAGTACGCACGACCTGCAACGCATCCTGCGGGTGATCCTGAACAGCGCGATCGCGGCGACCGGGGCCCGGGCCGGCGCAGTGCTCCTGGTCGAGCCGGGCGGGATGCTGGTCGCCCAGTGCACCGACGGGCTGGACGGGCGCTGGCCTGAGGAGGACGAGCCGACGACACTGCGGGTACCCGTCGGCACCGGGATGGTGGGTGCCGTCGCCGCGACCGGGGTGCCGCAGCGGGGCCGGATGGACCCGGCCGACATACCGGCGGGGGAGCCGCGCTGCCGGACGTACATCGCGGTTCCCTTCGCCACCCCCGCCGGCCCGGGGCCTGCCACGGGTGCCGCCGTCCCCTCCGGTGTTCCCGTGCCGTCCAGTGGCGGGTCCGGGTCGGCGGTCGCCGGGCCCACCGACGCGGAGAGTGAGGCGGGCGACTTCCCGACCGTCGAGCTGCCCGGCGGCCGGGCGGCGGGCGGTACGGACCCGGCCGCGGCGCTCGGCGTGCTCGCGCTCTACGACCGCCTCGGCGCGGACGAGTTCGACGACGACGACCTGGTCACCCTGCGCACCTTCGCGAGCCACGCGGCCGTGGCGGTGGAGAACGTACGCGGGCACGAGGAAGCGCAGCGCCTTTCGCTCACCGATCCGCTGACCGGGCTGTGGAACTACCGTTACCTGCGCGAGTCGATCCGACGCGAGGTCGAGCGGGCCAGCCGGTTCGGCCGGATGCTGAGCGTCCTCGCGCTGGACCTCGACCGGTTCAAGGACGTCAACGACACCTACGGGCACGCGGCCGGAGACACCGTGCTGGCCGAGTTCGCCCGCCGGTTGCGTGGCGAGATCCGCGAGGTCGACCTGGCGTTCCGGCAGGGCGGTGAGGAGTTCGTACTGCTGCTGCCGGAGACCGACGCCCGCGGCGCGGCGATCGTCGCGGAGCGGCTCGGTGCGGCGATCCGGGACACGTCGATGCCGGTCGAGCCGCACACGGGATCACCCGTCCCGGTACGGGTGACTGTCTCCATCGGTATCGCCGTCTACCCCGACCACGCCGGCACCGGGCAGCAGGTGCTGGAGGCCGCCGACGACGCCCTCTACGCCGCGAAGGCCGCCGGCCGGGACACCTACCGGGTGAGCGCCCGACGGCAGACGGCGGCTCGTGAGCTGCCGGTGCCGGCGGCGGCGGTCACCCCGCCCGACGGGCTGCCCCGCGCGGGCCGCGCCACCGCGCCCGTCCGTCCCGAGCCGGCCGCGCCGATCCGCGCGGAGGCGGCCGCACCGACCTGTACGGACGAGGTGCCCGCGGGAGACGGAAGCGCAGCTGAGCCGGTGGGGTCGACCGTCACCGGTCCGGATGCCGCCCGAGCCGGCCTCGGCCCCACACGCTCTGCCGCCGGAGGCGGCGCGTCTTCCGGGCCACACCCGCCGCGGCAGAGCCGTGGCCGATAGTCTCGCGGCATGTCGGTGCACTCAGCGAACTCCTCAACGACGGCCGCCGCGACCGGCCGCTCCCGCGCGGTCAAGGCTGTCATCCCGGCCGCCGGTCTCGCCACGCGTTTCCTGCCGGCCACAAAGGCGGTGCCCAAGGAACTGCTGCCAGTGGTCGACCGGCCGGTGTTGCAGTACATCGTCGAGGAGGCCACCCAGGCCGGCATCAACGACGTGCTGTTGATCACCGGCCGGGGTAAGACCTCGATGGTGGACCACTTCGACCGCCGCCCCGACCTGGAGGCCAGGCTGGAGAAGAAGCCCGAGATCCTGGCCGCGGTGCAGCGCCCCAGCGAGCTGGCCGAGATCTACACCGTCCGGCAGCCCGAACAGCTCGGCCTCGGCCACGCCGTCGGGTACGCCGAGTCGCACGTGGGCGACCAGCCGTTCGCGGTGCTGCTGGGCGACGAGTTCGTCAAGATGGACGAGCCGCTGCTGCCGGCCATGATCGAGCTCCAGGCCCGCACCGGCGGCGTGGTCCTCGCGTTCTTCGAGGTCGACCCGGCCGAGACGAAGCGGTACGGCATCGCCTCGGTCGCGCCCGCCGAGGCCGAACTGGCCGACATCGGCGAGGTCGTGCAGGTCACCGGCATGGTCGAGAAGCCGGACCCGGAGGAGGCCCCGAGCAACCTGGCGGTGCTCGGCCGGTACGTGCTGCCGGGGAAGATATTCGACGCGATCCGGCGTACGAAGCCGGGCAGCGGCGGCGAGATCCAGCTGACCGACGCGATGGAGCTGCTGCGTACGGAAGGGACACCGGTGCACGCCATCGTCTACCGCGGCACCCGCTACGACACCGGCATGCCGCTCGGTTACCTGCAGACAGTGGTGCAGATCGCCGTCGAGCGGGACGACTTCGGGGCCGAGTTCCGCAAGTGGCTGACCGACTTCGTGAACTCCAACGTGTCGGGCGGTTCCAATACATGACCGCTACGGCCGACGCCGAGGCGGCCGCGAACGAGTTGACGCCGCTCGCCGACTACCTGGGCAGTGTGCTGCGCAGGTTACGCGCGCTGCCTCCGCTCGACCTCGACCTCACCCAGGCGTACGGTAACGTCCTCGCTGAGGACGTCGTCGCGCCGCACGCGTTCCCGGCCTTCGACCAGTCCGCCGTCGACGGTTACGCCGCGCGCTGGGAGGACATCTCCGGCGCGGGGCGGGCCGCCGCCGGGCGGGCCGTCCGGCTGAACGTGGTCGGTGACCTCGGCGCGGCGAGCTGGCGGCCGGTCCGGCTCACCCCCGGCTCCTGCTTCTCGGTCGCCGCCGGGGCACCGCTGCCGGTCGCCGCCGACGTGGTGGTGCCGGTCGAGTGGACCGACCAGGGCATGGCCGCGGTGGAGATCTACCGCACCCCCAAGCGGGGGTACGGGTTGCGCCGGGCCGGCGACGAGCTGCCCGCCGGGGCGCTGCTCGCCCGGGCCGGCACGTACGTGACGCCGGCGCTGGTCGCGGTCTTCGCCGCCACCGGCATCGGGCACGTGGTGGTCCGGCCCAGCCCGCGGGTGGTCGTCGTGGCCACCGGGGACGAGCTGGTCGACGTGGGCCGGGGCAGCCAACCCGGCCAGGTGGTGGACGCGAACTCGCACGCCCTCACCGCGGCGGCCGTCGAGGCGGGTGCGCTGGCATACCGGGTCGGCATCTGCGACGACGACCCGGAGGGACTGCGCGGGCTGCTGGAGGACCAGACCCTGCGCGCCGACCTGATCATCACCACCGGTGGCACCGGCACCGGGCCGGGCGACATGGTCCGCCGGATCCTCTCCCGCCGGGAGGGCGGCCGAGCTGGCCCGGTCACCTTCACCGAGGTGGCGCTCTACCCCGGCACGGCGCTCGGCTTCGGCACGGTCGGCGCCGAGGAGGTGCCGGTGGTCTGCCTCCCCGGCGACCCGGGCGCGGCGCTGATCGGATTCGAGGTGCTCGCCCGCCCCGCGATCCAGCTCCTCGCCGGAGCGGAGCCGGTGTTCCGGCCCAGCGTCCGGGCGCACCTGCTGGAGACCGTCTCGTCGCCGGGCGGGCTGCGCGAGTTCCGCCCCGCGCACGTCGCCGAGCGGCGCGGCGGCGGCTACACGGTCCAGCCGCTCAGCGGAGGGCCGTTCACTCTTTCCGGGCTCGCCGAGGCCAACGGCCTGCTGGTGCTCGGCGAACGGGTCACCACCGCCGCAGCGGGCTCCACCGTGGACGTACTCCTGCTGGATCGCCGTCGGTGAGCACTCCCGCAGGCCCCACCCGCGTCCGCGGGCCGGGCCGGGCGCGGCGGCGAGCCATGCGGCACCACGCAATTGTTCGGAGTGCCCGCGCGGGCGGCGCCGTGCCGGGCGTAGGGTCCGCCCCGTGAGCCTCTTCGGAGCCGGGCGGGCACCCGGCTGGCCCGCGGTCCTCGTGGACGGTCCCGTCGTGCTGCGTCCATACCGGCGCTCGGACGCCGTCGCCTGGTCCGAGGTGCGGCGCGCCAACAAGAGCTGGTTGGCGCCCTGGGAGTCGTCGCTGCCCGGTGACTGGGACGAGCTGAACTCGCCGGCCACCTTCCGCTGGGTACATCGGGACCAGCAACGCTCGGCGCGCGTCGGCGACGGGATGCCCTTCGCCGTCTGCCTGCGCGAGGACGGGCGGGAGCGGCTCGTCGGGCACCTGAACCTGGGCAGCATCGTGCGGCGGGCGCTCTGCTCCGGGTACGCGGGCTACTGGGTGGACCACCGGGTCGCCGGCCGCGGAGTGATCCCCACCGCACTGGCGCTCGCCGTCGACCATGCCTTCGGCCCGGGTGGTCTGCACCGGGTCGAGGTCAACATCCGGCCCGAGAACCGGCCGTCCCGCCGGGTCGTGGAGAAGCTCGGCTTCCGCGAGGAGGCGTACCACGTGCGCTACATGCACATCGATGGCGCCTGGCGTGACCACATCGGATATGCGATGACCAGCGAAGAGGCCGCCGCCGAGGGTGGGTTGCTGGCCCGCTGGCATCGGGTCCGCGCCGCCACCAGGTGACCGTCCAGCCCGTGCCGGGTCCGGCACGGGCACAAGCGCCGCTGTCCCGCCGATGGGATCGGCGCGGCGCGTCGGCATCACGCTCCGTCGCCCGTAACCTCAAGTAACTGCAAGATGTGGCAAGCGCTGTTCGTCGTACGATCGACTTCGCCGGCACCGATCGGTTGAAGATCCTGCGGTCGAGCCGCGATTGCTCCGAATTCGGTGACGGGAGGGGTGAGGGTGCCGACCTCGGTGCTCCTCGCCGTCCTCGCCGCCGCCGGCCTGCTCGCTCTCGCTCCGGCGCTGGTCCGCCGGTACGACGCCACCGAGCGGCTGGTGGCGGAGCGGGCGCAGTCGACGGCGCGGGTGCTCCAGCGCCAGCGCCGCCGCCGTACTGTGCCGGGACGGCGGCCGGTGCGCCCGCCGCGACACCTCGTCGTCACCCTCAGTGAGAATGCGGCTACGGGCGGTCTTGGTAAGCCGGTCTCGGCGCCACCAGCCTCTGCCCGCCGAACAGGCCGGCTGCGTGCCGTGCCGCCCGCCCCGAACCGGGCCCGTCGCCGGCCGCCGCCCCGCCGCCACACCCCGGCCGTATACCGGCGGCGCCGGGTGCTCGCCGCGCTACTGCTGCTCAACGGCGTCGAGCTGATCGGCGTACTCGTGGTCGGCCCCGGATTCTGGATCAGCTTCTCGGTCACCGGCGCGCTGCTGGTGGCGTACGTCGGGCACCTGCGGCAGCGGGCCATCGCCGACCAGCGCCGGCGGCGGGCACGGGCCCGGGAAGCGGCGTGGCTGGCCGCCCGGCAGGCGGAGGTACGGCGGGAGCAGGCCCG
>NZ_JBEXFP010000026.1:0-87780 GCF_040606825.1 Micromonospora sp. NPDC005367
GCCAGGTCCTTGGGGAGCCGGCGGTCCACTTCCTGGCGGTACGGCAAGAGTTCGTTACCAAGATCCTGGTACTTCTGCACGAGCTCCGCGGAACCGGACCACGCGGCTGAGCGGCTGGACCTCGCCGGAGCCTCGTGGATCTGGTCGCCGGAGGCCACCGCCGCCAACGCCCCGGCCGGTACCCGCTGGTTCCGTGGCCGGCTGGTGATCCCCGCCGGCACCGGGATCGTGGCCGCGCAGCTCGTCGTGACCGCCGACGA
Organism: Micromonospora sp. NPDC005367; assembly: GCF_040606825.1. NCBI lineage: Bacteria > Bacillati > Actinomycetota > Actinomycetes > Micromonosporales > Micromonosporaceae > Micromonospora > Micromonospora sp. NPDC005367. Next base: position 261 of record NZ_JBEXFP010000026.1, read on the forward strand.
CGACTTCACCGCGTACCTCGACGGGCAGCAGGTGCTGCACGCCCCGCAGCAGAGCGACGGCTGGAAGAGCGCCAAGGCCGCCGACGTCACCGAACTCGTCCGCGACGCCGGCGGGCCGCTCACCCTCGCCGTGGTCGCCACCAACCGCCCGGGCCCGTCGGTGAACCCCGCCGGCCTGATCGCCAAGCTGGTCGTGACCTCCACCGCCGGCGAGCGGTCGGTGCTGGTCAGCGACGAATCCTGGCGCAGCTGCGACGTCGAGCAGGCCGGTTGGCCGGAACCGGGGCACGACGACACCGGCTGGGCGCCGGTGGCCGTGCTCGTGCCGTACGGCCAGGGGCCGTGGGGCGGGCAGGTCGAGATTCCGCAGCCGAACGCCCTGGACCTGACCGCCGCGTCCTGGATCTGGGGGCCGGGCGCGACGACCGGCAACGCCCCCGCCGGTCCGCGCTGGTTCCGCGGCCGACTGGCCCTGCCTCAGGGGACCGGAGTCAGCTCCGCGCGGCTGATCATGAGCGCCGACGACGACTTCACCGCGTACCTCTCCGGCCGGCTCGTCCTCTCCGCGCCCCAGCAGACCGACGGCTGGCGTACCGCCCGGGTCGCGGACGTCACCGAGCTGACCCGCGCGGCCGTCGGCGGTGACCTGGTGCTGGCCGCGATCGCCACCAACCGTGGTGGCGCGTCGGTCAACCCCGGTGGTCTCATCGCGAAGCTCGTGGTCCGCACCACGGACGGCGGCGAACTGGTGCTCGTCACCGATGCGGCCTGGCGAACGACCGGCAGCGTCGAGCCGGGCTGGGAACAGGTGGACCACGACGACTCGGCCTGGTCGCCGGTGGTGGTCCTCGCGCCGTACGGCCAGGGGCCGTGGGGCAGCGGTGTCGAACCGCCGGTGCAGGAACGGCCCGCGCCGCTGCTGCGGAGCGCGTTCCAGCTCGACAAGCCGGTGACCCGGGCCCGGCTGTACGTGGCGGGCCTCGCCTACCAGGTGCTGCACCTCAACGGCGAGCGGGTCGGGACAGCCGTGCTGGACCCGGGGTTCACCGACTACGACGACACCGTCCTGTACGTGACGCACGACGTCACGCAGCTGCTGGTGCAAGGTCGCAACGCGCTCGCCGTGGAGCTCGGCCGGGGCTTCTACGGCATGACCACCCGCAACGTGTGGCGCTGGCACCAACCGCCCTGGCACGGCGAGCCGCGAGTGCTGGCCCGGCTCGTCGTCGAGCATCCCGGCGGGTCACGCACCGAGGTGGTCAGCGACGACAACTGGCGCGTCACCACCGGCCCGACGGTGTCGAACTCCCTCTACGCCGGGGAGATCTACGACGCCCGTCTGGAGCTGCCGGGCTGGTCGACGGCCCGGTTCGACGACTCCGGCTGGGACCGGGCGAGCGTGCTGGACACCCCGGCCGGCACGCTGCGGGCCCAGGAACACGAACCGATCCGGGTCGTCGAGTCCGTCGCCCCGACCTCGCTGAACTCCCCGCGCGCGGGTGTCTGGGTGGCGGACTTCGGCCGGACGACGGCCGGCTGGGTCCGGCTGCGGGTCACCGCGCCGGCCGGCACCGTCGTGCGCGTTCTGTACGGCGAGAAGCTGCGCGCCGACGGGACGGTGGAGGCGTCCAACGGCAACGTCCAGAGCGCCCGTTTCCAACTCGACGAGTACGTGGCCCGGGGCGGCGGCGTGGAGGTGTGGGAGCCACGCTTCTCGTACAAGGGATTCCGCTACGTACAGCTCGACGGGCTGCCGGGGGCGGCCCGCACCGACACCGTGACCATGCGGGTGGTGCACTCCGACGTCCGCGACGTCGGCGAGTTCCGGTGCAGCGAACCGCTGTTCGAGCAGTTCGAGCGGATGATGCGCCGTACGGTGCGCAGCAACCTGCACGGCATCCCCACCGACACCCCGATGTACGAGAAGAACGGCTGGACCGGGGACGCGCAGGTCGCCGCCGCCACGATGGCCGGTCAGCTCGACCTGTCGCGGTTCTTCACGAAGTGGCTCGGGGACCTGCGGGACGCCCAGGTCGCCTCCGGCCAGGTGCCGGTGATCGTGCCCAGCGGCGGCTGGGGATACCAGGAGCTGGCCCCGGCGCCCGAGTGGACCACCGTCTACCCCTACCTGCTGCGTGAGATGCACCGCTGGTACGGCGACGACCGGTTGCCGCAGGAGCACTGGCAGGCGGTGACCGACTATCTGGAGTGGGAGCTGGATCGCCTCAGTGACGGGCTGGCGGTGACGGCGCTCGGGGACTACCTGTCGCCGGGCACCGGCGGTAATCCGCCCGAGGACACCCGGCTGACCGCCACGGCTTACCTGCATCGGGCGCTGCTGGCCACCGCCGAGGTGGGTGAGCTGATCGGGCAGGACGCGCAGGCCGCCCGGTTCCGCGCGGCGGCCGCCGGACTGCGGGACCGGCTCAACGAGACCTTCCTGGACCGGGGGCGCGGGCTGTACCGCACCGACCGTGATCCCGGCTACCGGCAGACGTCCAACGCCGTTCCGTTGGCGTTCGGCCTGGTGCCCGACGAACTGGTGCGGGCGGTGGTGGACAACCTGGTGGCGGACATCCGCGACCGGGGCTGGCACCTGAACACCGGCTGCCTCGGCACCAGCGTCCTGTTGCCCGTGCTGACCGCGCACGGCCACGCCGACGTGGCCGCCCGGGTGGCGTTGCAGCGGACGTACCCGAGCTGGGGCTACTGGGTGGAGAACGACGCCGACACCATGTGGGAGATGTGGCCGACATCGACCCGCTCCCGCCAGCACTACTTCCACGGCACCGTTGTGCAGTGGCTCTACGAGCACGTCGCGGGCCTGCGGCCGGTCGCCGACGGATGGGCCCGGTTCGTCGTCCGGCCCGACGCGCGGGCCGAGTTGTCCTCGGCGTCGGTGGCGGTGAACACGGTACGCGGGCGGGCCTCGACCGCCTGGGGTCACCGTGACGGCCGGTTCGAGCTGACCGTGCAGGTGCCGGTGGGGGCCACGGCCGAGGTCCACGTGCCCGCGGCGCGGGCGGGCGACGTCGAGGCGTCGCCCGGTGGGTTGGTGGCGGCCCGGCGGATGGAAGCGGGCTACCTGGTGCACACGGTCGGCTCGGGGACCTGGCACTTCGTCAGCAGCTCCGCACCGACCGCCTGATGCGCGAAAGACGGAGCGTCGGCGCCCGCGCGTCGACGGGAGGGAGAGCATCGTGTCGAGAGTGAGACATCGGGCGCGCGGGCTCATGGGGGCGGGCGCCTGCCTGATCCTGATCGCGTCGCAGGCATCGGCCGCCACACCGGCCGCCGCCGGACCTGGCGGTGGCGCCCCTCACGTCCGGGTCGTCAACCTTCAGGTCGACGGCAGGTACGACGAACCGTTGGGTATCGACAATCCCGATCCGACGCTCGCCTGGCAGATCGTCGAGACGCCCCGGGCCGCGGCGCATCCGTGTCACCGGCCCCGAGCCCGCCAGGCGTGCCCGGGAGACAGGCAGACCGCCTACCAGGTCCAGGCGGCGGCCAGCGAGTCGGACCTCGATCGCGGGCGGCTGGTCTGGGACTCCGGCCGGGTCGAATCCGAGGTGCAGACGGGTGTCCGCTACACGGGTGCGCCCCTGGAGTCCCGTGATCGGGTCGTGTGGCGGGTACGCGTCTGGGACGCCGACAAGCGTCCCTCGGGCTGGAGCGAGGCGTCCTCCTGGGAGATGGGCCTGCTGCGGCAGAGTGACTGGGCGCCGGCCCGCTGGATCGAGTATCCGGGCCGCGCGGAGAACCAGCCGATGCCGATCTTCGCCCGCCAGTTCACCATCGACCGCCGGGCGCGGATCGAAGACGCCCGCCTGTACCTGTCCGGTGTCGGCCTGCAGAAGCCGAGTCTGAACGGCCGGACGCTCACCGACGAGGTGCTCGCCCCCGGCAACTCGAACTACCAGCTCTCCAGCGAGTACCGCACCTACGACGTCGCCAAGGAGCTGCGCACCGGCGGCAACACGCTCGGGGTGCAGCTCGGCAACGGCCCGGCGTACGTGCGCCGCAGCGTCACCAACCCGGCTGTCGGCCGTACCGCGCCGTACTCCTGGTGGCAGAGCCAGCTCAAGGGCAGCGGCGCCCTAGCCACCGACGCGGCGGCCGGGGCCACCACGGTGCAGGTCACGAACGTGGCGAACTACCACGTCGGCGGCAGCATCAACATCGACACCGGCGACGGCGGCGACCGCCTCGAATCCCGCACGATCACCGCGATCGGCACCGCCGGCCCCACCGGCACCGGCATCGCCTTCACCCCCGGCCTGGCCGGACCGCACGCCGCGGGCGCGTTGGTCACCGGGTCGGGCAACAACATCGCCGCGACTGACGCCAGCGCCGGGGCCGCGGTCACCCCGCGCCTCATCGCGCGCCTCGAGATCTCGTACGCTGGCGGGGCGACCGAGGTCATCGTCTCCGACCGCAGCTGGCGTACCGCCCTGGGGCCACTCGTCACCGACGCGTGGTACTCCGGCGCGGACCACGACGCCCGCCGCGAGCAACCCGGCTGGGACGGTCCGGGGGCGGACCTCTCGCCGACCGCGAAACGCCGCGACGGCACGAACACCGGCTGGATCGACGCCGGCATCGCCCCACCGCCCAACCTGGCCACCAAGCTCGTCGCCCGCGCGGCCGAGCCGGTCAAGGTCGTCGAGAGGTTCACCCCGCTGTCGGTACGCAATCCCGCGCCCGGCACCTGGGTCTTCGACTTCGGGCAGAACTTCGTCGGGTGGCCGGAGCTGCACCTGCGGGACGGGGTGCCGGCGGGCACCACCGTCCGCATGTCCCCGGCCGAGTCGCTCGCCGCCGACGGCACCGTCGACCAGGCGTCGCTGATGGGCGGCGGCGGCAGCCGGGGCCGGGACCTGTTCAACACGTACACGACGGCCGGTGTCCGGGGCGGCGAGACCTGGCACCCCGAGTTCAACTACTTCGGGATGCAGTGGGTGCAGGTGACCGGCCTGCCGGAGGGGTACGTGCCCACCAAGGACACGATCCGGGGCCTGCGGTTGCAGGCGGACACCCCGACAGCCGGGGAGGTGGTCACCTCCAACGCCCGGGTCAACCGCATCCACACGATGTCCCGGTACTCCTTCATGAGCAACATCATGTCGGTGTTCACCGACTGCCCCGGCCGGGAGAAGCTGTCGTATCCGGCGGACTACACCATGCCGATGGGCGCCATCCACCGCAACGAGCAGCTCGCGGCGTACCTGCGCACGACCATGCACCATCTGGTGGAGGGGCAGTCCGTCGCCGACACGCCCATGTCCGGCAACGTGGCCTTGAAGACTCCGGTGTACGACTGGGGCTACAGCGGCCGCTTCGGTGACGAGATCAACTGGGGCGACGCCATCATTCTCGTGCCGGCGATGCTGTACGAGTTGTACGGCGACACCCAGACCATGACCCGCTACTACGACCGGATGGTCGACTTCGCCGACTACATCCAGCGGGAGAAGGTCGGCACCGGCGCCGACGCGCACATCGTCGACGCGGCCCTCGCCGACTGGGTGTCGGCCGACCAGACCTCAGGCCGGATCACCGGCACCTGGGGCTACCACGTGATGATCACCAAGCTGGCCATGATGGCGGAGCTGACCGGCCACCGGGCGGACGCGGAGAGGTACCGCACGCTGGCCGACGACATCAGGACGGCGTTCAACGCGCACTTCTACAACACCCAGCTGCGCCGTTACACCACCGACGGCGACGGTGGTACCGCCGGTGCCACCCAGACGGCACAGGCACTCGCGTTGGACGCCGGGCTCGTCCCGGACGGGGAACGCGCGGCGGTCCTCGACGCCCTCGTCGACCTGGTCTACGCGTTCCACCCCGACGGGGACGGGCCGCACTTCAGTGGCGGCACCATCGGCATGGGCCCCACCGTCCGGGCTCTCGCCGCCGGTGGCCGCGACGACGTGCTGTGGGACCTGCTTCAGGAGGACGACCAGCCGAGCTACGGGTACTTCATGGCGTCCACCACCGCCAATCCGGGCGGCATGACCACCATCGGGGAGCGGTGGAACCGTGGCGACTCGAAGAACCACATGATCCTCGCCCAGATCGAGGAGTGGTTCCACAGTGGGCTCGCCGGGATCCGCGCGGCGGACGGCAGCGTCGCCTACCGGGAGCTGGTCATCGAGCCGAAGGTCGTCGGCGATCTGACCTTCGTGAAGGGTAGCTACCGGACGCCGGCCGGGCTCGTCCGCTCCGAGTGGTCCAGGACCGACGGTCGGTTCCGGCTCGCGGTCACCGTGCCCACCAACACCACCGCGGAGGTCCGGGTGCCGCTGCACGGCGGCCACGTGACCGCCGCGCCGGAGCGGGCCGACTTCGTGCGGGTCGAGGCCGACCATGCCGTCTACCGCGTCGGGGCGGGCTCGTACTCCTTCACGGTCGCGCGATAGCCCCTGCGGCCGGGCCCGGCGTCCATGCCGTGACGCCGGGCCCGGCCGCGGAGGCGATCCGCCTGCCGTACGCGGTGTCCGGCTTCGCGCCGGGGAGCATCGGGTCGGGCGCGTGTTGCCCGTCGCCGCACACCGGGTCGGCTACCACCGCGTCGGTGTCACCGCTGCCGGCGGCCGGGGTCGGTCAGCGTCGGGTGCGCCGGGGCTGATCGCTGGAGCGGCGGACGACGAGCTCGGGCTGGAAGACGACGTGCCGGTGCTGGTGTGCCTCGCCGTGCTCGGCCTCCTCGAGCAGCAGCTCGGCCGCGGTGCGCCCGAGCTGTTCGCGGGGCTGGCGTACGGAGGAGAGCGGCACCGCCGCCGCGGCGGCGAACTCGATGTCGTCGTAGCCGACGATGGCGATGTCGGCGGGCACCCGCAGACCACGCGCGGTGAGCTCCTGGAGCACACCGAGGGCGAGGAGGTCGTTGGCGCAGAAGAGGGCGGTGGGTCGTTGCCGCGCGGGCAGGGCCAGCAGATCCTCGGCGGCTCGCCGTCCGGCCGCGACGGTCAGGCTGGTGGTCGCGGCGACGCGGAGTTCGGCGCCCGCCCCCCGATCCTCCAGGGCGGCGGCGGCCCCGGCGTGCCGCTCCGCGACCTGGGCGATGGAGAGCGGCCCGCCGACGTAGGCGATGCGGCGGTGACCCTCGTCGAGCAGGTGGTCCATGGCGAGCCGGCCGCCGAGGACGTCGTCGACGGCCACCGAGCAGCGGCTGGCCCGCCCGGTGCCACGGTCGACGAGGACGACGGGGATGCCACGGTCGATGAGTTTCTCGAGGTGGGGTTGCGGCCCGTCGCCGACCGGGGTGATGAGCACGCCGCGTACGCGTTGCTCCTCCAGCAGTTCGAGGTGCCGGCGTTCGCGGGCGCCGTCCTCGCCGCTGTTGCAGACGATGAGCATGGCGCCGGTCGCCTCGACGACCCGCTCCGCCCCGCGGACCATGTCGGTGAAGAACGGGTTGGTCACGTCCAGCACGACGATGGCGACCGTACGGCTGTGGCCCGCGCGCAGCTGGCGGGCGGAGTCGTTGCGTACGTAACCGAGTTCGGCGATGGCGTCGAGCACTCGCTGGCGGGTGCCGGGTGAGACCATGTCGGGCCGGTTGAGCACGTTGCTCACCGTGCCGAGGGACACGCCGGCGTGGCGGGCCACCTCCTTGATGCTTGCCCCTGCCATCGTTCCGTCACCTCTCAGTGCGCATGGTGAGCGTCTGTTGGGTGGTCCCGCCTTGTTATCGGACGGTCCCGCTCACCCACCGCGGACACCGCAGCACGCCACCTGGTCCCCGGAGGGTGGAGCGGAGACGCCACGCGGTGGCCCCGGGCCCCGGGTCGACGTCGGGGAGTCTATAGCGGCTAAAACGTTTCATCCAGTTGCCCCGTCGTCGGCGGCCCACGTCGGGCCGGGCTGGCCCGACGAGAAGTGGGACGTCGGGGCGGGTTCCGGCAACGGCGGGGAAATCCCAGCGGGGTCTTGACGGTCACGAATGCCTGCCCCTACCGTCCATGCACGACCCGTGAAACGATTCAGGAGGGGGTCGGATGAGCCCGGAAGCACCGGGAGCGGGCAGCGCTCCGCTGCTGGTACTGGACGGCGTGACGAAGTCCTTCGGCGCCGTCGCCGCGCTGCGCGGCGTGCACCTCGCGCTGCACCCCGGCGAGGCGCACGCCCTGGTCGGGGAGAACGGGGCCGGAAAGTCCACTCTGGTGAAGACCCTCGCCGGAGCCCACGCCCCGGACACCGGCCGGATGACTCTCGACGGCAGCCCGCTCGAACTGCGCGGACCCGCGGATGCCCGGGCCGCCGGCATCGCCGTCATCTACCAGGAGCCGACCCTGTTTCCCGACCTGTCGGTCGCGGAGAACATCTTCATGGGCCGGCAGCCACTGCGCGGCCTGCGCCGCATCGACACGACCGCGATGAACCGCGACGCCGAGCGGCTCTTCGAGCGACTCGGCGTCCGCATCGATCCGACCCGTCCCGCGCGTGGGCTGTCCATCGCCGACCAGCAACTCGTCGAGATCGCCAAGGCGCTCTCCTTCGACGCCCGGGTCCTGGTGATGGACGAGCCGACCGCCGCGCTCTCCGGCGTCGAGGTGGAACGGCTCTTCGGGGTGGCCCGGTCACTGTGCGAGCGGGGCGCGGCCGTGCTGTTCATCTCGCACCGCTTCGACGAGGTCTTCGACCTCTGCCAGCGGATCACAGTGCTACGCGACGGGGCCTGGGTCTCCACCGACCCGACCGCCGAGCTCACCGTGGACGAGGTGGTGCGGCGCATGGTTGGCCGGGACGTCTCCTCGCTCTACCCGAAGCAGGACGCCCCGCTGCGGGAGACCCTGCTGGAGGTCAGCGGGCTGAGCCGTGCCGGCGTCTTCTCCGACGTGTCGTTCGACGTCCGCGGTGGTGAGATCGTCGCCCTGGCCGGGCTGGTGGGCGCCGGCCGTAGCGAGGTGGCCCGGGCCGTCTTCGGTGTGGACCACTACGACGCCGGTGAGGTACGCGTCGCCGGTAGGACCCTGCCACCGGGCAGCCCGCGCCGGGCCATCGCCGCCGGCCTGGCGCTGGTCCCCGAGGACCGCCGCCAACAGGGCCTCGTGATGGAACTGTCGGTCGAGCGCAACGCCACCCTGGCCCGCCGTCGCGCGCTGAGCCGGTTGGGGCTGCTGATCGGGGGAGCCGAGCGGGCCGAGGCCCAGCGGTGGACCCGACGGTTGCAGGTCAAGGCGTCCCGGCTCACCGCCCCGGTGGCGACCCTTTCCGGCGGTAACCAGCAGAAGGTCGTGCTCGCCAAGTGGCTCGCCACCGAGCCGCGGATCCTGATCATCGACGAGCCGACCCGTGGCATCGACGTCGGCACCAAGTCCGAGGTCCACCGACTGCTCTCCGAACTGGCGAACGAGGGGCTGGCCATCCTGATGATCAGCAGCGAACTGCCCGAGGTGCTCGGCATGGCGGACCGGGTGCTCGTCATGCACGAGGGACGGGTGGTCCGCGAACTGTCCCGGGCCGAGGCGGACGAGACCTCGGTCATGCTCGCCGCCACCGGTCAAGGAGCGACCGCATGAGCGGGCGCCGGCGAGCGAAGTGCGATGTCGTGGTCGGACCCGGGCGGAGCGAGGTGCCGGCATGAGTCTCACGGACACCGGAACGCCGGACCGCCGCACCGAGAACCCGCGCTCCGGCGCCGGCCGGCAACGCCGGGGGATCACCGAACGGCTGCTCGCCGTACGCGAGTTGAGCCTGCTGCTCGCGCTCGGCGCGCTGATCCTGGTCACCACCTTGCGCAACGACCGATTCCTGAGCGGGCAGAGTGTCAAGGACCTGCTGCTCGGCTGCGCGATCCTGGTCATCCTCGCGGTCGGGCAGACCCTGGTCATCGTCACCCGCAACGTGGACCTGTCCGTCGGCTCGATCCTCGGCCTGGTCGCCTTCTCGACCGGGTCCCTCTTCCTCGCCGCGCCCGGCACGCCCTGGCCGGTGGCGGTGCTGCTCGGTGTCGTGCTGGGCGCCGTGTGTGGCGCGGTGAACGGCGGGCTCATCGCGGTCGCGAAGGTCCCCGCGCTCGTCATCACGCTCGGCACCCTCTACGCCTTCCGGGGCGTCGACTACTACTGGGCGTCCGGCCGCCAGATCAACGCCGCCGACATGCCCCGGTCGTTCCTGCGACTGGGCAACCAGACGATGCTCGGCGTACCCCTGCTCTTCCTCGCCGCGGTGATCGTCGTCGCCGTCGTCGGCTACTACCTGCGCTCCTACCGAAGCGGGCGGGAGCTCTACGCCATCGGCTCGGAGCCGGCGGCCGCCCGGCTCTCCGGGATCCCCGTCGGGCGGCGCGTCTTCGCCGTGTTCGTCGCCAACGGGGCGCTCGCCGGCCTCGCCGGTGTGCTCCACGCGGCGCGGTTCGGCACCCTCGACGCGGCCGCCGGTACGGGCCTGGAACTACAGGTCGTCGCGGCGGCCGTGGTCGGCGGGGTGGCCATCTTCGGCGGCAGCGGCAGCGCGTACGGCGCCGCGCTCGGCGCTGTCCTGCTCACCACGATCGGCAGCTCGCTGGCCGTTCTGCGCATCGACCCGTTCTGGCAGCAGGCAGTCGTCGGCGCGCTCATCCTCGCCGCCATCGGCCTGGACCGGCTCCTGGCCCTGCGGATGGCGGCCCGGCTCCAAGGGAGAAGCGCCCATGGCGCATGACAGCCTGTACGCCGCACCGTCGTCCGGCGCCGAGACCGAGCGGGAGACGGGCCGCCTGGCCGGGTTGCGTGGCGTGCTCGGTTCCTGGGACGCGGCCGTCGTGGTGGCCCTGGTGGTGGCCGCGCTGCTGGCGAGCGTGTCGGTGCAGAACTTCGCCACCGGCCGCAACGTCCAGTTCCTGCTGCTCGACCTGGTGCCGCTGGCCATGCTCGCGCTGCCCATGACGCTGATCGTCATCACCGGCGAGATCGACCTGTCGGTGGCGAGCACGGTGGGTCTGTGCAGCACGGTGATGGGGCAGCTGTGGCTGTCCAGCGGGCTGTCGCTGGAGCTGATCTGCGTGCTGGTGGTGATCCTCGGCGCCGTGCTCGGCGCGGTCAACGGCGTGTTCGTCACCGGCTTCGGCCTGCCCTCGTTGGCGGTGACCATCGGCACCCTCGCCCTGTACCGGGGACTGTCGTTCGTGGTGCTCGGCGACCAGGCGGTGGCCGATTTCCCGGCGAGCTGGACCGCGGCGGCGGTACGGGACATCCCCGGCACCTCGATCCCCGTCGCGGTGCTGCCGGTGTTGCTGCTGGCGCTGGTGTTCGGTGTCGTGCTCCACGCGACCTCGGCCGGGCGGGCGCTCTACGCGATGGGTAACAACGACCAGGCCGCCACCTTCGCCGGCGTTTCGGTGGCGCGGACGAAGTTCTGGCTCTTCGTCGCCTCCGGCGCGGTCTGCGGGCTGGTCGGGATCTTCTGGACGCTGCGCTATGCCAGCGCCCGGGGCGACAACGCCACCGGTCTCGAACTCACCGTGGTGACCGCCGTGCTGCTCGGCGGTGTGTCGATCTTCGGCGGCCGGGGTGGTCTGCTCGGCGTGGTCGCCGGAGTCCTGCTCCTCGGTGTCCTCCGCAACGCGCTTCAACTCGCCGACGTCGACGCCAACGCGTTGACGATCGTCACGGGGGCGCTGCTCGTCGCCTCCGTCGTGCTTCCCAACGCCGTCGCGGACGTCCGCGCGCGGCTGCACCGTCGACGGCAGCGCGCGAACCCCGTCGCGCCCTGATTCCCCCACCACCAACCCCCGGAAGGGATAACGATGTCCGCGCACCGCAGAGGTTTCCGATTCGGGGCCACCGGCCTCGCCCTCGCCGCCCTGCTGCTCAGCGCCACGGCCTGCGGCGGCACCACCCGGGAGAACTCCGGCAACGACACCGGTGCCGGCAACCAGGCCAGCGGCGCGGCGAAACCCGACGCGTCGATCAAGGAGGGCCTCAAGATCGCCTTCCTGCCGAAGCAGGTGAACAACCCCTACTTCACCGTCTCCGACAACGGCGGCAAGACGGCGGTCACCGAGATCAAGGGCGAGTTCAAGGAGGTCGGCCCCTCCGAGGCGAGCGCGTCCTCCCAGGTCAGCTACATCAACACCCTGTCGCAGCAGGGCATGGACGTGATCGTGACCTCGGCGAACGACCCCAACGCGATCTGCGGCGCCCTCAACCAGGCGAAGGCGGCGGGCGCCAAGATCGTGACCTTCGACTCGGACACCAAGCCGGAGTGCCGGCAGATCTTCGTCAACCAGGTGACCGCCGAGGGCATCGCCGAGAACCAGGTCAAGCTCATCTCGGAGCAGATCGGTGGCGCGGGTGAGATCGCGATCCTCTCCGCCACCGCCAACGCGACCAACCAGAACGCCTGGATCGAGCTGATGAAGCAGCAGCTGGCGAAGCCCGAGTACAGCAAGATCAAGCTGGTCACCGTCGCGTACGGCAACGACGACGACCAGAAGTCGTTCCAGGAGACCCAGGGCCTGCTGCAGTCCTACCCCGACCTCAAGGGCATCATCTCGCCGACCACGGTCGGCGTCGCGGCCGCCGCCCGCTACCTGAGCGGCTCCCAGTACAAGGGCAAGGTCAAGCTGACCGGCCTGGGCACCCCGAACCAGATGCGCCAGTACGTCAAGGACGGCACCGTCGACGCGTTCTCGCTGTGGAACCCGGCGGACCTCGGCTACCTCGCGGCGTACGCCGGCGCCGCGCTGGCGTCGGGGCAGATCACCGGTGCCGAGGGCGAGAAGTTCACGGCCGGCAAGCTCGGCGAGTACACCGTCGGCAAGGACGGCGTGGTCGTCCTCGGCCCGCCCACCGTCTTCGACAAGAACAACATCGACCAGTTCGACTTCTGACCGCCGCGGCTGGTGCCGGTGCCCCGGCACCACGCCGCCGGCGGGCGGAGATGTCGTCGTTCCTCCTCGACCTCGACCACGACACCCCCGAGCGCGCCGTGCGGCCGCTGGACGAGGTCTTCAAACTTGCGGCTCAGCTCGCCGCGCAGACGGGAGAAACTCCATGACCCACCCCGACGCGCCGACCCGTGCGCGGGTCACGCAGGCCCTGCGCGCCCAGCGCATCGAGACCGCCTCCTGGGCGTACGCCAACTCCGGCACCCGCTTCAAGGTGTTCGCGCAGGAGGGCGTGCCGCGTGACCCGTACGAGAAGATCGCCGACGCGGCGATGGTGCACCGGCTCACCGGGGTGGCCCCCACGGTGGCGCTGCACATCCCGTGGGACCGGGTCGACGACTACACCGAGCTGGCCCGCTACGCGGCGGACCAGGGTGTCGCGTTGGGTGCGATCAACGCCAACGTGTTCCAGGACAACGACTACCGGCTGGGCAGCGTCACCAACCCGGACCCGGGGGTGCGGCGCAAGGCGATCGACCACCTGCTCGAGTGCGTCGACATCATGGATCGCACCGGCTCGCGTGACCTGAAGCTGTGGTTCTCCGATGGCACCAACTATCCCGGTCAGGACGACATCCGGGCCCGGCAGGACCGGCTCGCCGCCGCGCTGCGCGAGGCGTACGACCGGCTCGGCGCCGACCAGCGGCTGCTGCTGGAGTACAAGCTCTTCGAGCCGGCCTTCTACACCACCGACGTGCCCGACTGGGGCACCGCGTACGCGCACTGCCTGGAGCTCGGGCCCAAGGCGCAGGTGGTCATCGACACCGGCCACCACGCGCCCGGCACCAACATCGAGTTCATCGTGGCGTTCCTGCTGCGCGCCGGGAAGCTCGGCGGCTTCGACTTCAACTCCCGCTTCTACGCCGACGACGACCTGATGGTCGGCGCCGCGGACCCGTTCCAGCTGTTCCGGATCATGCACGAGATCGTCCGCGGTGACGCGCTGCGGCCGGAGGGCGGGATCGCGTTCATGCTCGACCAGTGCCACAACATCGAGCCGAAGATCCCGGCGATCATCCGGTCGGTGATGAACGTGCAGGAGGCCACCGCCAAGGCGTCGCTCGTCGACGCCGACGCGCTGGCGGCCGCCCAGCGAGCCGGTGACGTGCTCGGGGCGAACGCGGTGCTGATGGACGCGTACCACACCGACGTCCGTCCCCTGCTGGCCGAGCTGCGGACCGACCTGGGCCTGGACCCCGACCCGATCGCCGCGTACGCCCGCTCCGGCTACTTCGAGCGCATCCGTACCGAGCGGGCCGGCGGGCAGCAGGCCGGCTGGGGCGCCTGACCACCACCGAACGAACGCGAACAGGGACGTGAGGACGATGTATTCCGAGGTAGAGGCGCTGATCGCGCGGAGCAACCGGCTCGGCGCCGATCCGACCACCACGAACTACGCCGGGGGCAACACCTCGGCCAAGGGCCAGGTCATCGACCCGGTCACCGGGGGGCCCGTCGACCTGCTGTGGGTCAAGGGCTCCGGCGGTGACCTCGGGACGCTCACCGAGGCCGGTCTGGCCGTGCTGCGCCTGGACCGGCTGCGCGCCCTCGTCGACGTCTACCCGGGCGATGCCGGCGGGGGCCCGGTCGATCCCGCGCGGGAGGATGAGATGGTCTCGCTACTGGATTACTGCCGGCACGGCCGGGGCGGTGCCGCGCCGTCGATCGACACGGCGATGCACGGGCTGGTCGACGCGGCGCACGTGGACCACCTGCACCCGGACGCCGGCATCGCCCTCGCCGCCGCCGCGGACGGCCCCGAACTGACCAAGGAGATCTTCGGCGACCGGGTGCTCTGGGTGCCGTGGCGCCGGCCTGGTTTCCAGCTCGGGCTGGACATCGCCGCGGTGGCGCGGGCCAACCCGCAGGCGATCGGGGTGATCCTTGGCGGGCACGGCATCACCGCCTGGGGAGCGACCGGCGAGGAGTGCGAGCGGCACTCGCTGGAGATCATCCGGACTGCCCAGGCGTACCTCGACGAACACGGCCGGGCGGAACCGTTCGGCCCGGTCATCGACGGGTACGCGCCGCTGCCGCCGGACGAGCGCCGGGCCCGCGCGGTCGCCCTCGCACCGGTTCTGCGTGGCCTCGCCTCCACCGACCGGCCACAGGTAGGCCACTTCACCGACAGCGACGTGGTGCTCGACTTCGTCGCCCGGGAACGGCATCCCGCGCTCGCGGCGCTCGGCACGTCCTGCCCGGACCACTTCCTGCGTACCAAGGTGCGACCGATGGTGCTCGACCTGCCGCCCACCGCGCCACTGCCCGAGACGATCGACCGGCTCCGGGAACTGCACGCCGCCTACCGCGACGACTACCGGGCCTACTACGAGCGGCACGCCACCGGCGACAGCCCGCCGATGCGCGGCGCCGATCCGGCCATCGTCCTCGTGCCGGGCGTCGGCATGTTCAGCTTCGGCGCCAACAAGCAGACCGCCCGGGTGGCGGGGGAGTTCTACGTCAACGCCGTCAACGTGATGCGCGGTGCGGAGTCCGTGTCGCGGTACGCCCCGATCGACGAGGCCGAGAAGTTCCGCATCGAGTACTGGGCGCTGGAGGAGGCGAAGCTCAAGCGGCTGCCCAAGCCGAAGCCTCTCGCCACCCGCGTCGCCTTCGTCACCGGTGGCGGCTCCGGTATCGGCCGGGCCACCGCCCACCGTCTCGCGGCCGAGGGCGCCTGCGTGGTGGTCGTCGACCGCGATGCCGAGACGGCGACCACCGTGGCCGCCGAGATCGGCGGCGCCGACGTGGCGCTCGCCGTCACGGCCGACGTCACCGACGGGACGGCCGTCGCCCGCGCCCTGCGCGCGGCGGTGCTCGCGTTCGGCGGGGTGGACCTGGTCGTCAACAACGCCGGGCTCTCGATCTCGAAGCCGCTGCTCGAGACGACCGAGGCGGACTGGGACCTGCAGCACGACGTGATGGCCAAGGGCTCGTTCCTGGTCTCCCGGGAGGCCGCGCGGATCATGACGGCCCAGGGGATGGGCGGGGACATCGTCTACATCTCCAGCAAGAACTCGCTGTTCGCCGGCCCGAACAATGTGGCGTACGGCGCGGCGAAAGCCGACCAGGCGCACCAGGTACGCCTGCTCGCGGCCGAACTCGGCGGGCACGGCATCCGGGTCAACGGCGTCAACCCCGACGGCGTGGTACGCGGCTCCGGCATCTTCGCCGGGGGGTGGGGCGCCCAACGCGCCGCCGTCTACGGCGTGCCGGAGGAGAGGCTCGGCGAGTACTACGCGCAGCGCACCCTGCTCAAGCGGGAGGTGTTGCCGGAGCACGTCGCCAACGCCGTCTTCGTGCTCACCTGCGGGGAGCTGTCACACACGACCGGACTGCACGTCCCGGTCGACGCCGGTGTCGCCGCGGCCTTTCTCCGCTGACCCGGGCCGGTGCGGGATGACGACGACGGCGCGGGTGGTGGAGCCGGTGCTCGACGAAGGGGACCTGCGACTGCTGCGGCTGCTGGCGACCGGCCTGCCACTGGAGACGGTGGCCCGGCGGACGGGACTCTCCGAGCGGACCGTACGCCGACGGGTACGGGCGGTCTGCGACCGGCTCGACGTGGCCGCGCCGATCCAGGCGGTGGTGTGGGCGGTCCGGCGGGGGCTGCTGTGAGCACCCGTTTCGCCGCCGTGGACCTGGGCGCCTCCAGCGGCCGGGTGATGGTCGGGCGCGTCGGTTCGGGCGTCCTCGACCTGACCGAGGTGCACCGGTTCGCCAACGAGCCGGTGCGGGTCGCCGGCACCCTGCACTGGGACATCCTCGCCCTCGCGCGGGGTGTCCTCGACGGTCTGCGGGCCGCCGGCCCGGTGACCAGCGTCGGTGTCGACTCCTGGGCCGTCGACTACGGGCTCCTCGACGCGTCCGGCGCGCTGCTCGGCAACCCCGTGCACTACCGCGACGCGCGTACCGACGGGGTGGCCGAGCGGTTGGCGACGCGGCTGGGGCCGGAACGGCTGTACGCGACGACCGGGTTGCAGCAGCTTCCGTTCAACACCCTCTACCAGCTCGCCGCCGCGAGGGGCACACCGCAGCTCGACGTCGCGCGCTGGCTGCTGCTGATCCCGGACCTCGTCGTCTACTGGCTCACCGGCGAGGTCGGTGCGGAGGTCACCAACGCCTCCACCACCCAGCTCTACGACGTGCGTCGTCGGGCGTGGGCCACCGACCTGATGGCCGACGCCGGCATCCGGCCGCGGCTGTTCCCGCCGCTGCGGGAGGCGGGCATCCGTATCGCGCCGGTTCTGCCCGCGCTCGGGCTGCCGGGTGCGCCCGACGTCGTGGCCGTCGGCTCGCACGACACCGCGTCGGCGGTGGTGGGCGTACCGGCGTCGGGGCGGAACTTCGCCTACATCTCCTGCGGCACCTGGTCGCTGGTGGGGGTCGAGCTCGACGCTCCGGTGCTCACCGAGGCGAGCCGGCGGGCGAACTTCACCAATGAGTCCGGAGTCGACGGCAGCATCCGCTATCTGCGCAACGTCATGGGTCTGTGGCTGCTCCAGGAGTCCGTGCGGGCCTGGGGCGGAGCCGACCTGCCGGACCTGCTGCGCCGCGCCGCCGCCGAACCCGCGTTCCGGTCGGTGGTGGATCCCGACGACCCCGCGTTCCTGCCGCCGGGCGACATGCTGGCACGCGTCGCGCGGGCCTGCCGCCGCGCCGGCGAACCCGTGCCCACCACGCCGGCCGCCACCGTCCGGTGCATCCTCGACAGCCTGGCGCTGGCGCACCGTCGTGCGGTACGTCAGGCGCAGCAGCTCTCCGGCCGGCACGTGGACACCGTGCACGTCGTCGGCGGCGGCGCCCGCAACTCGTTGCTCTGCCAGCTGACGGCTGACGCGTGCGGGTTGCCGGTGCTCGCCGGTCCGGTGGAGGCCACCGCGTTGGGCAACGTGCTGGTGCAGGCGCGGACCGCCGGCGCCGTCGGTGGCGACCTGCCGGCACTGCGGGCCCTGCTGCGCGAGACCCAGCAGGTCGTGCGGTACGAGCCGCGCGGAACGGAGGCGACGTGGCGCGCCGCCGAGGAGCGGATGGCCGGTTGACGGTGAGGCGCACCGGAGAGGCCGGTCAGAGGACCCGGCGCAGCCACTCCTCCACGCCGGCGACGTGCACGGTGGCCCAGGACCGGGCCAGGTCGGCCTGCCCGGAGGCCACCGCGTCCAGGATGGCGGCGTGCTGCTCGCGGGTCTTGGCGACGGCGCCCTCCTGGGTGAGGCCCCGCCACACCCGGGCCCGGGTGGTCGGGCCGGAGAGGCTGTCCAGCAGCGAGGTGAGCACGTTGTTGCCCGCGCACACCGCGATCAGCCGGTGGAACTCCAGGTCGTTGGCGACGAGCTCGTCGATGCCCGGATCGTCGCCGAGCCCGTCGAGGACACCGCGCAGCACCGAGATGTCCTCTTCGGTCGCTCGCTGCGCGGCCAGCGCGGTCGCGCCCGGCTCGAGGATCCGCCGGACCTCGAGGAACTCCAGCACGGTGTCGTCCCGGTGGAAGTCGACGACGAAACTCAGCGCGTCGAGCAGCAGGGCCGGGTCCAGGCTCGTCACGTACGTCCCGTCGCCCTGCCGTACGTCGAGCACCCGGATGAGCGAGAGCGCCTTGACGGCCTCGCGCAGGGAGTTGCGGGACAGGCCGAGGCGTTCGGCCAGGTCCGGTTCGCGTGGTAGCCGGTCGCCGGGGCGCAACTCGCCGGCGAGGATCATCTGTTTGATCTTGTCGATCGCCTCGTCCGTGACCGCCACGTTCGCCTCCGCCCTCTTCCGCACCGCAGCGTAGGGGACCGCTCAGGGCCGGAGCCGGTAGGTCCGTACGGCGGTTCCGCCGAACACCGCCGACCGCTCCCGCGCGGTCAGTGGTGGCAGCGCCTCGACCAGCGCGGACAGCACGCTCCGGTAGTCGGCGGCGAGCCGGCACACCGGCCAGTCCGAACCGAACATCAGCCGGCCCGGGCCGAACCGGCCGACCGCCTCGGTCACGAACGGCCGCAGGTCGGCCACCCGCCACCGGTGCCGATCCGCCTCGGTCACCAGCCCGGAGAGCTTCGCCGTCACGTTCGGTCGGGCGGCGAGCGTGCCGATCGGACCCGACCAGGCGGCCAGCCCGTCGGCGCCGTCGTGGATCTGTGGCTTGCCCAGGTGGTCTAGGACGAACCGCAGCTCGGGCACGTCCCGGGCGGCCCGGGTCACGGCGGGCAGCTGATCGACTCGGCACACCACGTCGAAGGCCAGCCCCGCGTCGGCGATGGTGCGCAGACCGCGCCGGACCGGTGGCCGGTCCAGGTACGCCGGATCCGTCTCGGCCTGGAGCTGGGGACGTACGCCGACGAGCAGGTCGCCGCCGGGCAGCCCCCGGTAGCCGGCGATCACGTCGGCGAGCGCGGGGTCGGCGGGGTCCGCCCAGGCCACCACCCCGGCTATCACGGTCGAACGGTGCGCGTACCCGAGCAGGAGGGCCGCCTCGTCGGCGTCGCAGCGGCCGCCCTCGACCAGGACGGTCCGGTCGACGCCGGCCGCCGCCAGCTCGGGTGCCAGGTCCTGCGGGCCGAACGAGCGCCGGATCGGGGCGAGTTCGGGTGCGTCCAGCCAGCGGTAGCCGTCCTCGATCCGCCACAGGTGGTGGTGCGCGTCGACGATCACGCGGCCACCACCGGTGCCGTGGGCAGGGCGGCGTCCGGGCGCAGCAACCCCTCCGCGACCAGCTCCGCCCAGAACTCGCCGGGTG
The DNA here is from genome assembly GCF_040606825.1 of Micromonospora sp. NPDC005367. Classification (NCBI taxonomy): domain Bacteria; kingdom Bacillati; phylum Actinomycetota; class Actinomycetes; order Micromonosporales; family Micromonosporaceae; genus Micromonospora; species Micromonospora sp. NPDC005367. The sequence continues at coordinate 19,859 of NZ_JBEXFP010000026.1, forward strand.
GCGGCTGCGCGGCCGCCAGGGTGGCGTTGCGCCGGACCTGTGCCGGATCGTGTGCACCGACCACGACCGTGGCGACGGCCGGGTGCGCGGCGGCGAAGGCGAGCGCGGCGGCCGGCAGCGTCGTCCCGTGCCGGGCGCAGACCGCGGCGATCGCGCGGGCCCGGGCGAGCACCGCGGCCGGCGCGGTGGCGTACTCGTACGGGAGGCCGGGCTGCGGGTCCGCGACGGCGAGCAGGCCGCTGTTGAAGATTCCCGAGTTGAGCACCGAGACGCCCCGCCGCCGGCACTCCGGCAGCAGCGCGTCGAGCGCGGGTTGTTCCAGCACCGTGTACCGGCCGGCGACCATCACCGCGTCGACGTCGGTCTCGGTGACGAACCGGTGCAGCACCTGCGACTGCTTCGACCCGACACCGAGGGCGCCGATCACGCCCTGGGCGCGCAGCTCGTGCAGGGCCGGATACGCCTGCTCCAGCGCCGGTTCCTGGTGACCCTCCGGGTCGTGGATCAGCACGACGTCGATCCGGTCGAGGCCGAGCCGGGTCAGGCTCGCCTCCAGGGACCGGCACACCCCGTCCGGCGTGAAGTCCCACACCCGCCGCTGGTCGGCCGGCACGTGGAACCCTTCGGGGTCCTGCCGGCCGGCTCCGGACCGGTCCGGCACGAGCAGCCGACCCACTTTCGTGCTGACCGTGTACGCCTGCCGGGGAAGGGCGCGCAGCGCGTCGCCGAGCCGGCGTTCGGAGAGCCCGAGACCGTAGTGCGGTGCGGTGTCGAAGTAGCGGATGCCGCAGTCCCAGGCGGCCCGCACGGTGGCGGTCGCGTCCGCCGCGCCGATCGGCGTGTAGAGGTTGCCGAGCTGCCCGCAACCCAGACCGACCCGGCTCACGGTCACCTGGGACCGTCCCACCTGGACGCCGGTCACGACGTCGCCCGATCCGACGGGGGTGGTAGCTCCCAGACCAGGGGAAGTCCGGTGTCCGTGCCCGAGTAGTCGTCCGTGACGTCGAGCAGCGTCGCCATCCGGGCCTGCCAGGCGACGTTCGCCGGGTGCTCGCGCAACTCGTCCCGCATCCGCTGGTAGTCCTCGACCTCCACCACGTGGAACAGGTCGAGTCCGTCCCGCCAGATCCACCAGCCGTGTACGCCCGCCGCGCGGATCGCGGCCGCCAGCTCCGCGGGTATGGTCGCGTGGACGTCGTCGTACTCGCGTTCGCGGCCGGGCTTGAGCCGGGTGTGCAGGGCGATCCGCCGCATCGGCGCTCCTCTCCGCTGCCGTCGGGGGCCGCCGGCGGCGGCCGGGGGCGATGAGCTACTAGTCCTGTGCTTTGCCGGAGGTGAGCCGGGCCAGGATCAGCGCGACCAGGATGATGGCCCCGTAGATGGCCTGGATCCACTGGGCGGAGACCCCGGCGAGGGTCAGGATGTTGTTGATCAGGCCGAGGACGACGACGCCGCAGAGCGCGCCGAAGAGCGTTCCCTTGCCACCGTCGAGGCTGATCCCGCCGATGACCGCCGCCGCGAAGACGGTGAAGATCATGCCGTCGCCCTGCGCCGCCGCGACCGAACCCAGGCGACCGGTCATCAGCAGGCCGGCGAGCGCGGCCAGCAGGCCACCGACCATCAGGACCACCCAGACCACCCGGTCGGTACGGATACCGGCAGCCCGGGCCGCGTCGGTGTTCCCGCCGATCGCGTAGACCGACCGGCCGTGCCGGAAGTAGCCGAGCGCGACGATGCCCACCACGAAGAGGCTGCCGCTGATCCAGATGGAGGCCGGTACGCCGAGCCACACCGCGCTGCCCAGGTAAAGCACCGAGGGTGGGATGTCGAACAGGTTCTGCCCACCGGTGATGCCGATCTGCAGGCCACGCAGCACGATCAGCATGCCCAGCGTGACGATGAACGCGGAGAGTTTGAACCGCAGGATCAGCAGCCCGTTGAACGCCCCGATCGCCAGCCCGGTGAGCAGGCAGAGGACGATCGCCAGGCCGGCCGGAAGCTCGGTGCCGAGCCCGTTGCTGGCCGCCGGGATGACGAGCGCGACGGCCAGCGCCGGCGCCAGCCCGATCGTCGACTCCAGCGAGAGGTCGAACTTCCCGGCGATGAGGATGATCGCTTCGGCGAGCACCAGCAGTGCCAGCTCGGTCTGCTGTTGCAGCACGTTGGTGATGTTGGCGGTGCTGAGGAACACCGGGTCGATGAGCGCGCCCACCACGACCAGCAGGAGGATCGCGGGAACGAGCGCGAAGTCACGGAGCCGGGCCAGGGGTAACCGACCGCCACCCGGCCGGGTGCCGCCGGTCCGCGGAGGCTTGGCGATCGTCTCGGTGCCGGTCACGGCTGCTCCATTCCCTCCACTGCGGACACCAGGTCGGCGTCCGTCCAACCCCGGGGCAGGTCCCGGATCACCTGTCCGTGGAACATGACCAGCACCCGGTCGCACGAGCGCAGGTCGTCCAGTTCGTCGGAGACCACCAGCACGCCGGCGCCTCCGGCCGCGGCCTTGTCGACGGCCGTGAGCAGGGACGCCTTGGACCGGACGTCCACGCCGGCGGTGGGGCTCACCAGCACCAGCGCCTTCGGGTCGTTGGCGAGGGCGCGGGCCAGAACGACCTTTTGGGCGTTGCCGCCGGAGAGGTCACTGACCGGCTGGTGCGGCCCGTCGGTCTTGATGTCGTACGTCCGGATCATCCGCTCGGCGGCGGCCTGCTGCCGGGCGGGGGCGATGATCCCGGCGGGGCCGAGACGGCCGGCGATCGGCATCGTGGCGTTCTCGGCCACCGACAGCAACGGCACCAGGCCCTCCCGGTGCCGGTCCTGCGGCAGGTAGCCGAGCCCGGCGGCGAGTGCGGCGGGCACCTGGCCCGGCTTCGGGGTTTTGCCGGCGATGGTCACCGTTCCGGCGTCGGCCCGGCGCAGCCCGGCGATCGTCTCGGCGAGGGCCACCTTGCCGCTGCTGCCCGAACCGATGAGCCCGACCAGTTCGCCGGCGCGCACCGTGAGGTGGACGCCGTCGTAGTGGCCGGCGAGCCGCAGACCGCGTACGTCGAGCACGACGGGTGCCGTGGCCGGTACCGGTGGCCGCGTGGCGCCCGCCACCAGCGCCCGGCCGGTCTCGCCGGTCATCGCCGCGACCAGTTCGTCGCGGGAGAGCGCCCCGACGGGCTCGGTGAGGATGTGCCGCGCGTCGCGCAGCACGGTGACCCGCTGGCAGACCTCGTACACCTCCTGTAGGTGGTGCGAGATGAACAGGAAGGTCACCCCGGTCGACTGGAGTTCGCGCATCCGGTCGAAGAGCCGGTCGATGGCGGCGGCGTCGAGTTGGGCGGTCGGCTCGTCGAGGATGATGAACCGGGCGCCGAACGAGAGCGCCCGGGCGATCTCGACGAGTTGCCGTTGCTCGACGGTGAGCGCCCCGGCGAGCGCGGCCGGATCGACGTCGACCGCGTACCCGGCCAGCAGGTCCGCGGCGCGGCGTCGCAGCCCGCGCCAGTCGATGACCCCATGGCCGGCCTGCCGGTTGAGGAAGAGGTTCTCCGAGACGGTCAGCGTGGGGATGATCGTGGACTTCTGGTACACGCAGGCGACCCGCTGCCGCCACGCGTCCCGGTCGGCGAGCGGCGGCGCCGGAACGCCGTCGAACCGGATCTCGCCGCTGTCCGGCCGCTGGAGCCCGGTCAGGATCGACACCAGCGTCGACTTCCCGGCGCCGTTGCGGCCCACCAGCGCGTGCGTCTCACCCGCCTGGACGGCGATGCCGGCGCAGTGCAGCGCGACGGTCGCCCCGTACCGTTTCGACACGTCGCGGGCCTGCGCGGCCGGGGGGCCGGCCGCGGCGCGCGCGGTTTGTTCGTGACTGGTCATCACTTGCCGATCTGGTTTCCCCAGAGCGCCGGGTCGTCGACGTTCTCCTTGGTGACCAGCGGCGCGGCGAGCTGGTCCTCCAGACCGTTGCCGATGTCGATGACGGTGCTGTCGTGGTCGGTCGGACCGGCCTGGAAGGTCTTACCCTCGGCCGCCGCCTTGGCGTAGTAGAGCGCCCACTTGGCGTAGAGGTCGGCGGGCTGGGAGACGGTTGCGTCGATCTCGCCCTTGCGGATCGCCTCGAACTCCTGGGGGATCCCGTCGTTGGAGACGATGAAGATGTGCTTCGGGTCGGTTGGCGGGACCAGCAGGTTCTTCGACCGGAGCACCTGCAGTGTCGGGGCCAGGAACACTCCGCCCGCCTGCATGTAGACGCCGTTGATGTCGGGGTGCTGGGCGAGGCGGGTCTGGAGCGCGGCCGCGGCCTTGGCCCCCTCCCACTCGGTCGGCTCCTCGAAGATCGTTATTCCGGGGAACTTTGTCTTCATGCACTCCGCGAACGCCTCCGAGCGGTCCCGCCCGTTGATCGAGGAGAGTGAGCCCTGGAACTCGATCACCTTTCCCTTGCCGCCGAGCTTCTCGCCGAGGAACTCGCAGGCCTTCTGCCCGTACGCGCGGTTGTCGGCGCGCACCACCATGAAGACCTTGCCCTTGTCGGGGCGGGTGTCGACCGAGACCACCGGGATCTTGCGGGACTCCAGGTTGCCCAGGGTGGAGGCGATCGCGCCGGTGTCCTGCGGGGCCATCACGATCGCCTTCGCGCCCTGGCTGACCAACGCCTGCACGTTCGCGACGAGCTTCGACACGTCGTTCTGCGAGTTGGTCGGGGACATCAGGTTGACGTCGTACTCGTCGGCGAACTTCGGGACGTACTTGGTGTAGGAGTTCCAGAAGTCGGAGTCGGCGCGGGGCAGGTCGATGCCGATCTGCGGGCCGGAGCCGCTCTGGCCACCCGCGCCGCCCGACGACGAGTCGGCACAGGCGACGGTGCCGAGGGCGAGGACCGCGGCCAGCGCGATTCCGGCCGGGGCCTTGGCGGTATCTCTCACGGTGGTCCTCCAGCGGTGTGGATGCGGTGGGCGTTCTCGATGGCGGCCGGACGCACGCGGTGCATACATCCGATGCCTATCAATGAATGTCCATGCCCGGCAAGGGGCGATCGCGGACGCTCGCGGAGCAGGTCCGGCACTGCTCGCACGAGGTACATCGGATGTTCCGGGAGCATGGCGACCGCCCCCGTCGTCAGCGGGACGGCGGATCGGGACGGAGCCGCAGCCCGTGCATCCCGCCGTCCACGGCGAGCACACTGCCGGTGGTCGCCGCGGCGAGCGGACCCGCCAGGTAGGCGATCGCGGCGGCCACCTCCTGCGCGCGGACGAGGCGGCCCGTGGGCTGGCGGGCCCGTAGCGCGGCGAGTTCCGCCGGTGGATCCGCGGCGGCGTCGAGCAGCCGGCGCACCCAGGCGGTGTCGACCGTCCCGGGGCTCACACAGTTCACCCGGATGCCCTCCCGGACGTGGTCGGCCGCCATCGCCAGCGTGAGCGCCTGCACGGCCCCCTTGCTGGCGCTGTAGAGCGCCCGCTGAGGCAGGCCGGCCGAGGCGGCGATGGAGCAGGTGTTGACGATCGCCGCGTGTGCCGAGGCACGCAGGTGGGGCAGCGCGGCCCGGGTCACCCGCGCGATCCCGACCACGTTGACGTCGAGCACCCGGTGCCACTCCTCGTCGGAGTTGTCCTCGACGCCGCCGCGCGCGCCGATCCCGGCGTTGTTGACCAGCACGTCGATGCCACCCAGCGCGTCCGCGGCGGCGGCGACCGCGGCCCGTACGCTCCCGTCGTCGGTCACGTCGGCGGCGAGTCCGAGCAGCGGCTCGGGCACGCCCTCCGGGTTCAGGTCGAGGCACGCCACCCGGGCGCCACGCTCGGCGAGCAGGGTCGCGGTCGCCAGGCCGATGCCCGACGCCCCGCCCGTCACCAGCGCCGCCAGACCGGCGAACTCGCCCCGGACGCCGCTCACGAGGCCATCTCCGATCCGGGTCGTACCGGCTCCGGGGGCTCTCCGACCGTCTCCTCGGCCGCGGCGGCCTCCGACCAGACGAGGCCGTCCGGGTACGCGTACTCGGTCAGCGACCGGGGCCGGATCGTGGCGCTGAAACCGGGCGCGACGGGCGCCGCGTACCGGCCGTCGCGGATCACCACCGGGTCGACGAAGTGCTCGTGCAGGTGGTCGACGTACTCGATGACCCGGTCGGTCATCTCGCCGGACACCGCCACGTAGTCGAACATCGCCAGGTGCTGCACCAGCTCGCAGAGACCCACCCCGCCGGCGTGCGGGCAGACCGGTACGCCGAACTTCGCCGCCAGCAGCAGGATCGCGACGTTCTCGTTGACACCGGCGACGCGGGTCGCGTCGATCTGCAGATACGAGATCGCGTCGAGCTGGAGCAGTTGCTTGAAGACCACCCGGTTGGCGACGTGCTCGCCGGTGGCGATCCGCATCGGCGCCAGCTCCCGGGCGATCGTGGCGTGCCCGAGCAGGTCGTCGGGGCTCGTCGGTTCCTCGATCCAGTGCGGATCGAAGCGCGCCAGCTCGCGCATCCACCGGATCGCCGTCGGCACGTCCCACCGCTGGTTGGCGTCGACCGCGATCGGGAAGTCCGGGCCGCAGGCCTGCCGGGCGATGGTCATCCGCCGGATGTCGTCGGCCAGGTCCGCGCCGACCTTCAGCTTGATCTGGCCGAAGCCGTCGGCGACCGCCTCCTTGCAGAGCCGGCGCAGCTTCTCGTCGTCGTAGCCGAGCCAGCCGGGTGAGGTGGTGTAGGCGGGGAAGCCCGCTCGCAACAGGTGTTCCTCGCGCTCGGCCCGGTCGGGCTGCGCCGCCCGCAGGAGCTGTAGCGCCTCCTGGCGGGTCAGCGCGTCGTCGAGGTAGCGGAAGTCGACGAGGTCGACGAGTTCCTCCGGGCTCAGCCGGCTCAGCAGGCGCCACAGTGGCAGGCCCTCCCGCTTGGCCCGCAGGTCCCAGAGCGCGTTGACGACCGCCGCGATCGCCATGTGCATGACGCCCTTCTCCGGGCCCAGCCACCGCAGCTGCGAGTCGTGCACGAGTTCCCGCCAGAGGCCACCCAGGTCGGCGAGCACCGCGGCCACCGACCGGCCCACCACGTACGGGCGCAGCGACGCGATGGCCGCCGCCTGGACGTCGTTACCGCGTCCGATGGTGAAGGCGAAGCCGTGCCCCTCGTAGCCGTCCCCGACGTCGGTGCGCAGCACCACGTACGCGGCGGAGTAGTCCGGATCGGGGTTCATGGCGTCGGAGCCGTCCAGCGACCGCGAGGTCGGGAAGCGGACGTCGGAGATCTCCAGCTCGGTGAAGATCATGCCTGCGCCACCACCTGACGCTGCCGGCCCAGGCCGTCGATCTCGACCTCGATCACGTCGCCCGCCGTCAGGTACGGCTTGGGGTCCGGCCGGCCGAGAGCGACCCCGGCGGGTGTGCCGGTGTTGATGACGTCGCCCGGGTGCAGCACCATGAACCAGCTCAGGTACCGCACGATCTCCGCCACCGGGAAGACCATCTCCTTCGTGGTGCCGTCCTGCCGTGCCACGCCGTTGACCCAGAGCCGTAGCCGGAGGTCCTGCGGGTCCGGGATCTCGTCGGCGGTCACCAGCCAGGGGCCGAACGGATTGAAGGTCTCGCAGGACTTGCCCTTGTCCCACTGGCCGCCGCGTTCGTGCTGGAACTCCCGCTCGGACACGTCGTTGGCCACGGCGTACCCGGCCACACAGGTCAGCGCCTCCTCGGTGCTGGCCAGGTAGCGCGCCGGACGGCCGATGACCACCGCGAGCTCGACCTCCCAGTCCGTCTTCGTGCTGCCCCTGGGGATCAGGACTGGATCGTCGGGGCCGACGACGGTGTCCGGCGCCTTCAGGAAGACCACCGGTTCGGCGGGCAGTGGGTCACCCGTCTCGGCGGCGTGGTCCCGGTAGTTCAGGCCGATACAGACGATCTTTCCGGGACGTAGCGGCGGGCCGACACGCAGGCCGGCGCCGTCCAGCACCGGCAGCTCGTCCACGGCGACCGCGGCGAGCCGGGAGAGCCCGCCGGCCGCCAGGAACTCGGCGTCGAGGTCGTCAATCACCCCGCGGAGGTCGCGTAACCGTCCGGTCTCGTCCAGCAGCGCCGGGCTTTCCCGGCCCGGCGCACCCACCCGCAACAATCTCACGCGTCGCTCCCCAGAACCATGTCGCAGCCGTCGGCAATACATCCGATGTCTATCAGTGCCCCACGATGCTTCACAAGACCAAGCGATAGACGAAAGTCGCATCGATACGGTCAGCAGCAGCGTCCGGACCCCGGTGGCAGCCGGGGACATGTGGCGCGCCCGGCAGGAGATCGATGAAGGTGAGTTCTTGTTGTGGCGCGTCATCCTTTGTAGCCTCGACCTGAAACATCCGAGGTGCCGCCCTGGTCGGCCCTCGCAGCGCAGACCCGCCAAGTCCATCCCGGCCCTCGGACGATCCGGAGACACCAATGGACGACCTCTCCCGGTGGCGAAACCCGCTCCGCTCGGCAACGATCCTGCTGGTGGCCGTGCTGGTCGCGGCGCTTCCCGTCTGGTCCGCACCGCCTCCGGCCGTGGCCACGGGTGCCACCACCGCGAACGCCACCGCCGACCCGCTCACCCTCTGGTACGACGAGCCGGCCGCCGACTGGGAGACCCAGGCGCTGCCGATCGGCAACGGTGCGCTCGGCGGCATGATCTTCGGCCGGGTGGCGACCGAGACCGTGCAGTTCAACGAGAAGACGCTGTGGACCGGCGGGCCGGGCTCGGCCGCCGGCTACAACTTCGGCAACTGGACCTCCCCGCGTCCCGGAGCGATCGAGGAGGTGCAGCGTCTGATCGATGAACGCGGCCGGTTGACCCCGGAGGAGGTGGCGAGCCGGCTCGGCCAACCCAAGAGCGGATTCGGCTCGTACAACACGTTCGGGGAGCTGTCGTTGCGGCTGTCCGAGGATCCCGGCGCGGTCCAGGAGTACCGTCGCGAGCTCGACATCGGCCGTGCCGTGGCGAAGGTGTCCTACCTCGACGACGGAGTGCGTTACACCCGGGAGTACTTCGCCAGCCACCCGGACCGGGTGCTGGTGGTGCGGATCAGCGCCGACCAGCCGGGCCGGGTCGCCTTCACCGCCGCCGTCACGGCGCCCGGCAACCGGTCGAAGACGGTCACCGCGAACGACGGGCGGATCACCTTCGCCGGGGTGCTCACCGACAACAGGCTCCGGTACGAGTCCCAGATCCAGGTGAACGCCGACGGCGGGACGGTCGCCTCCGGCGCCGACGGCACCGTCACCGTGCGGGAGGCCGACTCGGCCACCGTGATCCTGGCCGCCGGTACCGACTACGCGCCCCGCTACCCGAGCTACCGGGGCGCCGACCCCCACGCGGTGGTCACCGCCACCACGGACGCGGCGGCAAGCCGGACGTACGCCGATCTGCTCGCCGCGCACACCGCCGACCATCGTGCCCTGTTCGACCGGGTCCGGCTGGACATCGGCCAGGCGATGCCGGACGTGCCGACCGACGAGCTGCTGCGCGCCTACACCGGCGGCGACACCCCGGCCGACCGGGCGTTGGAGGCGCTCTTCTTCCAGTACGGCCGTTACCTGCTGATCGCGTCGTCCCGGGCCGGCTCGCTGCCGGCGAACCTCCAGGGTGTCTGGAACAACTCCACCAACCCGCCCTGGGACGCCGACTACCACGTCAACATCAACCTGCAGATGAACTACTGGCCGGCCGAGCTCACCAACCTCTCGGAGACCACCGCGCCGCTGTTCGACTACGTCGACTCGATGGTGCCGCCGGGCCAGGTGACCGCCCGGGAGATCTACGGCAACCGTGGCTGGGTGGTGAACAACGAGACCAACGTCTACGGGTTCACCGGGCTGCACAACTGGGCCTCCTCGTTCTGGTTCCCGGAGGCCGGGGCGTGGCTCGCCCAGCACTACTGGCAGCACTACCAGTTCACCCGGGACAAGCGGTTCCTGTCCGACCGCGCGTACCCGGTGATGAGACAGCTGGCGCAGTTCTGGCTCGACGAACTGGTCGTCGACCCGCGCGACGGCAAGCTCGTCGTCTCACCGAGCTACTCACCGGAGCAGGGCGACTTCACCGCGGGCGCCTCGATGTCGCAGCAGATCGTCTGGGACCTGTTCACCAACACCGTGGAGGCCGCCGGGATCGTCGGCGGCGACAACGCGTTCCGCAAGGAGCTGCGATCCGCGCTGGCCGACCTCGACCCGGGCATCCGGGTCGGCTCGTGGGGGCAGTTGCAGGAGTGGAAGGAGGACCTGGACGACCCCGACAACGAGCACCGGCACGTGTCGCACCTGTTCGCCCTGCACCCCGGCGCCCAGATCTCGGCGCTGGACGATCCGGAGCTGGCCGACGCGGCCCGGGTCTCGCTCGTCGCGCGCGGCGACGGCGGCACCGGCTGGAGCAAGGCGTGGAAGATCAATTTCTGGGCCCGGCTGCTCGACGGCGACCACGCGCACAAGATGCTCACCGAACAGCTACGGCAGAGCACCCTCGCCAACCTCTGGGACACCCACCCCCCGTTCCAGATCGACGGCAACTTCGGTGCCACCTCCGGCGTCGCGGAGATGCTGCTGCAGAGCCAGAGCGGCGACGTCCACGTCCTCCCGGCGCTGCCGAGCGCCTGGCCGGACGGCTCGGTACGCGGACTGCGCGCCCGCGGCGACCTCACCGTCGACACGACGTGGTCGGCCGGTGCCGCGACCGAGGTCGCCGTGACCGCCGGCCGGACCGGTGAGGTGCGGCTGCGCAGTCCGCTCTTCACCGGCCCGTTCCGGCTGGTGGACGCCACGACCGGCAAGCGGGTCGACGCGGACACCCGGGGCGAGCGGCTGACGTTCCCGGCGAAGGCCGGACACCGCTACGTCGCCACCGCCGGAGTCCGCTTCACCATCGACGCCCCGGCGGCGCTCGAGGCCGACCAGCCGGGGACGGTCTCGGTGACGGTCGACGCCACGCAGAACCTGCCGCCGTCCTGGCTGACGCTGGCCCTGCCGACCGGATGGAACGCCCGTCCCGCCCGGTTCGAGGTGCCGCGCCTGCGCTCCGGCGACTCCCAGGTCTACCGGTTCACCGTCACACCGACCCGGGACGCCGCACCGGGCAGGAACCGGATCGAGGCGCGGTTGGTCGACGACGAATGGCGGGCGTCCGGTTGGACGGCCATCGCACTGCCCGTACCGCCGCCGTGCGCCCGGCCTGACCCGGGTCGGCCGCTCGTCGCCTGGGACCCCACCAGCGGCGACACCATCGCCGATCGGTCGGCCAACGGACGCACGGCCACGGTGCAGACCGGCGCGGCGTACGTCGCCGACGGCCCGACCGGCACGGCGCTGGCCCTGGACGGTGCCCGCTACCTGCGGACCGCCCCCACCACGCTGGGTTTCCTGGAGACGGCCACCTTCGCCGCGGAGGTCAAGGTGACCACGAGTGGCAGCTACCGGCGGCTGTTCGACTTCCAGCCCAGCGGCGATCCGGGCACCGACGGCGTGCTGATCGACCTCACCCCCGGCAACCAGGTGCGGTTCATCGGCTCCGGCACCGGCGTCACCACCAACGCCACCGTGCCCCTCGGTCGGTACGTCGACCTGGTGATCACGATGGACGACGCCGGTGCCGTCACCGTCTACCTCGACGGGCAACCGGCCGGCACGGCCAAGGTTCCGGACGGCGGCATCGTCGGCTGCGCTACTCGGGAGCTGCGGTTCGCCGCCGATCAGGGCGGCGGGCAGCGGCTCACCGGCGAGGTGGACCGGATGGCCATCCTGCCCGAGGCGCTCCCGGCAGATGCGGTCACCACCTGGCAGAGCCGTGCCTTCGGTTGACTCCGCCACCCGCCGGGACGCGAGCCGTCGTCCCGGCGGGCGGCCGGCCCGACCGTTGCGTGAAGGTGGCCGAGCTGATCGAATAGCCGCGGCCGGTGCGCGCCGGCCCGGCCAGTACCCGAGAGGCGGGTGACGATGCGGATCGCGCTCTTCGTGACGTGCCTGGCGGACACGCTCTTCCCGGCCGCGGCCGAGGCGACCGTGCGGCTGCTGGAACGGCTCGGCCACCAGGTGGTCTTCCCGCCCGAGCAGACGTGCTGCGGGCAGATGCACGTCAACACCGGCTACTCGGCGCAGGCCCTGCCGCTGGTACGCCGGCACGTGCGCACCTTCGAGTCGTACGACGTGGTGGTCGCCCCGTCCGGTTCGTGTGTCGGCTCGGTACGGCACCAGCACGCCACGGTCGCCCGCCGGGCCGGTGACGAGCGGCTGGCCGAGCGCGCCGAGGCGGTGGCGGGACACACCTACGAGCTGTCGGAGTTCCTCGTGGACGTGCTCGGGGTGACCGATGTGGGCGCCTACTACCCGCACCGGGTGACGTACCATCCGACGTGCCACTCGCTGCGGATGCTGCGCGTGGGGGACCGGCCGCTGCGGCTGCTGCGGGAGGTGCGTGGCCTCGACCTCGTCGAGCTGCCGCAGGCCGAGCAGTGCTGCGGCTTCGGCGGCACCTTCGCCGTGAAGAACGCCGACACCTCCACCGCGATGCTCGCGGACAAGCTGCGCCACGTCCTGTCCACCGGCGCCGACGTCTGCACGGCCGGTGACGCCTCCTGCCTCATGCACATCGGCGGCGGGCTGTCCCGGCTGCGCACCGGCGTACGCACGGTGCATCTGGCGGAGATCCTCGCCGCGACCGAGCGTGACGGCACCACCGGCCGGACCGCCCGTACGGCGGCGCGGGCATGAGCCGTACCTTCCTCGGCATGCCGGCCACCGCGCCCCGCGGAGTCGGTCACCTGCGCGGCGAGGAGCCCTTCCCGGCCGCCGCCCGGCGTGGCCTCGCCGACCCGCAGCTGCGTCGCAACCTGGGGCACGCCACCACCACCATCCGCGCGAAGTCCGGCGCGGTCATCGGTGAGCTGCCGGACTGGCAGGCGCTGCGCGCGGCCGGCTCGGCGATCAAGGCGGACGTGCTGGCCCGCCTGCCGGAGCTGCTCGAACAGCTCGAGGCGGCGGTCACCACGGCCGGCGGCACCGTGCACTGGGCGGCCGACGCGGTGGAGGCGAACCGGATAGTCACCGAGCTGGTCGCCGCTACCGGCAGCGACCGGGTCATCAAGGTCAAGTCGATGGCGACCCAGGAGATCGGCCTCAACGAGGCGCTCGAGGCGGCCGGCATCGCGCCGGTGGAGACCGACCTCGCCGAGCTGATCGTGCAACTCGGCGAGGACCGGCCGAGCCACATCCTGGTCCCGGCGATCCACCGGAACCGGGCCGAGATCCGTGAGATCTTCCTGCGCGCCATGCCGGGCGTCGACCCGTCGCTCAGCGACGACCCGCCCGCGCTCGCCGCCGCCGCGCGCCGTTTCCTGCGCGAGACGTTCCTGGCCACGCGGGTCGCCGTCTCCGGGGTCAACTTCGCCGTGGCCGAGACCGGCACCCTCGCCGTCGTCGAGTCCGAGGGCAACGGGCGGATGTGCCTCACCCTGCCCGAGACGCTGATCACCGTTATGGGCGTCGAGAAGGTCGTGCCGAAGTGGCGGGACCTGGAGGTCTTCCTGCAACTGCTGCCCCGCGCGTCCACGGGGGAGCGGATGAACCCCTACACGTCGATGTGGACCGGCGTGACGCCCGGTGACGGCCCGCAGGCGTTCCACCTGGTCCTGCTCGACAACGGGCGCAGCGCCGTGCTGGCCGACGAGGTGGGCCGGCAGGCGTTGCACTGCATCCGCTGCTCCGCCTGCCTCAACGTCTGCCCGGTCTACGAACGGGCCGGCGGGCACGCGTACGGGTCGGTCTATCCGGGTCCGATCGGTGCCGTGCTGTCGCCGCAGCTCACCGGAGTGGAGGACAACGCCTCCCTGCCGTACGCCTCGACGCTCTGCGGCGCCTGCTACGACGCCTGCCCCGTGAAGATCAACATTCCGGAGCTGCTGGTGCACCTGCGTGACCAGGCGCCCCACCCGAGGGCCGAGGCCGCGGCGATGGCCGCCGCCGCGTACGTCATGGATCGGCCGGCGCTCTACGCGGCGGCGCAGCGGGCGGCCCGGCTCAGCCGTCTCGCCGGCCGCCGTGGCCGCGGGCTGCCCCCACCGCTGTCCGGCTGGACGATCGGCCGTGACCTGCCGCAGCCGCCACCGCGGACGTTCCGCGAATGGTGGGCGCAGCGGTGAGCGGCCGGGAGGAGGTCCTCGCCCGGCTGCGGGCCGCCCGGGGCGCCCAGCCGCCCGGACCGGCCGAGGTGCCGCGCGACTACCGGCCGGCCGGAGCCGCCGTCGATCTCGACCTGCTGGTGGAGCGGCTCACCGACTACCGGGCCACCGTGCACCGGTGCGCCGAGCCGGAGGTGCCGAGGGTCGTCGACACCGTCCTCGGCGGCCGGCGGATCGTGGTCCCGCCGGCGCTGCCCCGGCGGTGGCTGCCCCCCTCGGTCACCGCGGTGACCGACGACGACCTCACCACCGCACAGATCGCCGCCACCGACGGGGTGGTCACCGCAGCGGCCGTGGCCGTCGCCGAGACCGGCACGATCGTCCTGGACGGCGCTCCCGACCAGGGCCGGCGGGTCATCACGCTCCTGCCCGACGTACACCTCTGCGTGCTGCGTGCCGAGCAGGTGGTCGCGGGAGTGCCGGACGCCGTGGCCCGGCTCGACCCGCGGCGCCCGTTGACCTGGATCAGCGGTCCCTCCGCCACCAGCGACATCGAACTCAACCGGGTCGAGGGAGTGCACGGCCCGCGGAACCTGCACGTCGTCCTCCTGGCCCCCTGACGCGGACCGCGCCGGTGCCCGGCGCGGCGTCCACGTACGCCGGGACCGCGGCCTGCGCGCGGCCGTTGAAGAAGGCGGCGACGGCGGCTGCGCCCGGGGCCGTACGTCACGGCACGGAACCGTATGCTGGCAGCCGTGCGGGATCGACGAGTGACACTGCTGTGGTCGGCGTTCGCCGCCGTCGCGCTGGTCTCCGCCGCGCTCGTCCTGCGGCGCGAGGATCGACTCTCCGATCTGCACATCTACTACGGGGCGCTGCTCGACCTGCGCGCCGGGCGCCCGCTGTACGGGTACGTCGCGGAGAACGGCGGCCCCTTCACCTATCCGCCGTTCGCGGCCCTGGTGCTCTGGCCGATCACGCTCGTGCCCGAGGCGGTGGTGCAGGCCGGGTGGCTGCTGGCGACCTGCGCGGCAGTCGTCGCCGTCGCGGTGCCCGTGGGCAGGGTGTTGGCGCGCGGGCGGTCGCGGCGGCACGTGGCGGTGGCCGTCGTGGCGCTCGCGCTGATGCTCTCCGCGCCGGTGCAGAGCAACCTGCGGTTCGGGCAGGTCAGCATCTTCGTCGTGCTGCTGGCGCTGCTCGACGGCATGGAGGTCGTTCCACCGCGCCTGCGGGGAGTGCTCGTCGGGGTGGCGTCGGCGATCAAGCTCACCCCGCTGCTGTTCGTGGTCTACTACCTGGCCACCGGGCGCTACCGAGACGCGGCCCGCGCGGCGGCCACGTTCCTGGCCTGCGCCGGGCTCGCGGCCGCCGTCCTGCCGCGGGAGAGCTGGACCTACTGGGCCGGAACGGTGCTGGAGACCAGCCGGATCGGCAACCTCGCCTCACTGGGCAACCAGTCGCTGCACGGGATGCTGCTGCGGCTCGGGGTCGACCCGGGGTCCCTGCCGCTGGTCTGGGCCGGTCTGGTGGCTGTCGTCTGCGCGGTGGCGCTGCTGCGCGCCCGCCAACTCTCGGCGCAGGGGTGGCCGGGGCACGCCGCGGTGCTCGTCGGCTGCGCCACCGTGGCCGCGTCACCGGTGTCCTGGACGCATCACCAGGTCTGGCCGGTGCTGGCCGCGATGCTGCTGATCGGGACCACGGGAGTGGCCCGCCGGGTGGCCGGCGTCGCGCTGCTGACCACGATGGTGGTGTCGCTGGGCGCTGCGCTGAGCGCCGTCTCGATGCGGCCCGGGGTGCAGTTCCTGTTCGAGAACGCCCGCGCGCTCGGCGTCGTGGCGCTCTGCCTCACCGGTTTCGGAGGGGTGGCGGTCGTCGCGGTCCGGACGAGACGCTCGCGGAGCACCGGCCGGGCCTGGCTGCGTACCGGGGTCGCGGCCGCGACGGCCGTGGCGTTCTTCGCCGTGCAGCCGCTGCCGGCGGGCGCGGACCCGACCTTCAAGGCGTACGCGCTCGACGACGTGGCGAACCCGCGCTACTTCTTCGTCTGCCGAAGCGCCGTCGAATGCACGTCCTACGACAGGGGCGGTCCGGTCACCTTCGGCACCCGGACCGAGAAGACGAAGGTGCGGGTGAACGGGGTGGTTTCGGCGGAGGTGGCGCGACTGGAGTACCACTCGGCCCCGGGCGGCGCACCGCGCGTCATTCCGTTGCTGTCGCCCTACCCGGGGCCTCGGGTGTTCTCGTTCCGGTCCGCGACCATGGTGCACGGCCGTCTGGTCGCCTATGACGCGGGCGGCCACCCGATCGCCACCTTCGACGACGAACTCGCCGCCGCGTTCGGCCGGTAGCCGGGACGGCGGCGATCACTCCGGGAAGTCGTCGTACCTCCAGTCCCAGCTGATACGCCCTCCGTTGGGCAGCAGGCGAGCGAGTGGCGCCGCGGCCGGGGAGAGTTCCGCCGGCTGTGCCAGCGCGGGCGACAGGTACAGCAACGCGTGCCACCTGTCTTGAAGTCCGGCGGCGTCGCCCTCGGCGACCAGCGAGTCGAAGTCGCGGACGTCGGAGAGAACGTCGTCGGAGATGGTTCCGAGAGCTACCGCGACGGCGGGGTCGAGTTCGAGGCAGGCCCGCGCGAAGAGCCGGCAGAAGTCGCGCCAGCGCTCGGACCCGGCGGCGACATGCTCACGGAAATCGCGGGCGAAGTAGCTTATGACCAGGGTCTTTCCGGCCGGACCGTTGATCAGCTGTGCCCGACAGTCGAGCCCCGCCCACTCGCAGTTCAACATCGACGAGTGCTCGTCGAAGATGAGCCCCTCCGAACGAAGGTCGATACGACTCGACAGGCCCCGCAGCCATTGCTCGTCGTCGTCCGCACCCGGGGTGAGGAAGAACGCGGTGGCGTCGCGCCACTCGGTCATCGGTCGCCTCCCTCGATCCATGGCCCGAGCACCGTCGGCCGGTGTCCGCCCGGGCCGACCCGACTCTGCAACTCCTCCGCCGCCTCAGTGGTTGTTCCGTTGCGGGGATAGAGGATGATGCGTGGATTGTCGAAGACCGGCCACCTGGGGTCCGGGTTCTCGGCCGCGCGCATCTGCCCCCGTAGCTGCTCCCAGTGCTTCTCCACGTCGTTCAGTTGGATCAGCGGCTCTCGCTTGGCGTCGATCCACTCGAATCGTCCGTCGCGGAAACCGACGATGTCGATCTCGCGCCTGGTCTCCCCGTTGCCCTTGACGTAGATCGACACCGCCCGGACGTCCGGGTGCGCGAGCGCCACGTCCACCTCCCACTCCATGGTCAGTACGCGCCCGCCCCGCTTCTCGTCGTACCTGCTGCCGTCCCGAGCCATCTGGTCCAGGTCCCGGCGCAGTTCCCGGAAGTCCTTCTTCAGCCCGTCGATGTCGGCGTTCGGGAACCGCCGCTCGAGTTCGTCGATCTTCCGGCCGACGGTGTCCGCATTCCTGAGCCAGACGTCGACGTTGTCGCGTCGCTCCCCGGTCGGCGCCGCCCTGTCCTTGAAGCTCGTGGCGAGTTGGAGAGTGCGTTCCCGGAGCCGACCGGCCGCGTGCATCTTCTCCAGGCGCTTCGCCGCGCCCTCGGCGCCGATCCACTCGACCACCGTGTCGAAGGCGGCCAGCGCTTCCCGATCGCCGCGCAGCGCGCCGCGTAGCCGATCGAGCACCTGCTGGCTCGGGCCGCTCGCGCCGGGCGGTTGACCGGCGGAACCCACCGAGCTGCCGAGGGGCCGAGGGGCCGCGGCGAGAACCGCCCGGGCGCACCGGTTCGCGGCGTCCCGGTGGCGGTACTCGATCTGCGCCGCCGTGTGGCGGGCCATCTTCCGCTCGAACTCACACATGCCCGCGCTGCGACCGAGTCCCAGGAGGTATTGCCGTAACGGCTCCTGAAGAGCCTGACACTGCCGGAAGGCAACGGCCTCGTCGAGGCCCCGCCAGACCTGGCCGCCGACGCCCGCAGGCACCGGCGCATGCTGTGCATAGGCCCGCAGCAGGCTCACATACTGTTCGTGGGCCTGAATCCCGCGCTGGAGGGCGGCCCGGGACGCGATCCGGAGCTGATCCAGCTCCTGGGCGTAGACGAGCAGAGCCGTCGCGCAGGCGCCGTACGCGGCACCCAACAAGGCGGCCTCTTTCGGCAACGGATCGAGCCGCCCGTCGAGCAGCTCCGCGTAGTCGCCCCAGAGCCGCAGCCGCGCCCGGTCGGCTATCACCCCGCGGAGCCGGTCACCCCGTCGGCGGGCCAGTTCGGCCTGCTGCCGCAGCCGCTCCGCGAGCGCCCGGACCTGTTCGGGTGACCCGGGTGCCGGGTCGCTGGTCCGATCCAGGACCGACCAGTTCTCCATCCGGCGGGGTCAGCCGAGCCCGCCGGCGAGTCGGTTGTCCAGGTCCTGGTACTCCCGAACCACGTCGTTGAGGAACGTCGACATGCCCTCGAGGCCGTCGATCATGTTTTGCGCACCCGTCGACCACTGCTGGTACGAGTCCTGGAACCGGCCTGAGGCGAGCTGGGTCCGGAACTCGCTGCCGACCAACTGGTCGATCATCGACTTGAGGGCATGGAGGCGCTGAGTCATCTCGGTCTGCCCGGACCGCAACTGCGACGCCGCTCGCTGCAGGCCGTCGTAGCCGACGTTCACATCCGTCACTTCTCACTCCTCGTCCTGATCGAATCCCGAGACAGGTGCCGGGTCAGCATCTTGTCGATCGAGTGCTGCCCGGCGGCGACGTCCTTGAGCCACCGGGCGAGCAGCTCCAGCGAGTCGTCGAACTCCTGGTGCGATCGCGCCGTGGCTTCTCCGAATCGGCGCACCGCCTCCTCCACGGCGGAGGAACCGGCGATGCCGGCGGCATCGGGGCGTAGCGCCGACCCTGTCGTCTCGGATCTGAGGCTGGTCAGTTCCTGGGACAGCCGCCGGACTCCCTCGGGGTCGAGGCTGAAACGGTCCGCCATGGTTCGCCACCTCCCCGGCCGTCGCGAGCGCGGCAGCCCGGGCGATCCGTCGCCGAATCGGGGACCGTGCAACCGGTCGTGTCCCGGTACTGTCCAAAGTGACTCTAAGGGTGAACGGCAAGGAGTGGGTGTGCAGGAGTCCCCGGCCTCGCAGCGGCTGGTGGCGGGGCGCTACCGGCTCTCCGGTCTGCTCGGCCGGGGTGGGATGGGCACGGTCTGGCGGGCGACCGACGAGCTCATCGGCCGGGACGTCGCTGTCAAGGAGATCCGCCCCGGTCCTGGCCTGTCGCCCGCGGAACGCGTCGTGTCCGGGAAACGGGCGCTACGTGAGGCACGGACCGCCGGGCGCATCCACCACCCGGCGGTCGTCACCATTCACGACGTGGTGCCCCCCAGCGCCGCAGACGACGCGGTCTACATCGTCTCGGAGCTGGTGGACGCACCGAACCTCGCCGACGTCCTCGCGGCGGACGGAGCCATACCGGCGGCCCGGGTCTGCGCGATCGCGGTCCGGATCCTGGACGCGCTGGCCGCGGCGCATGCCATCGGTGTGGTCCACCGTGACATCAAACCCAGCAACATCATGCTGCTCGGCGGCGACGACGTGAAGCTGGTCGACTTCGGCGTCGCGCAGGGCGTCGGCGAGGAGCGGATGACCAAGAGTGGAATCATGGGCTCCGGCGGCTATCTCGCCCCGGAGTTGTTCCACGGTGGGGAGCCGGGACCGGCGTCGGATCTGTGGTCGGTCGGGGTCACGCTGCTGCAGGCCGTCACCGGTCGGGCTCCGTTCGAGCGAGCGTCCACCGCGGCGACGATCCACGCGGTCCTCTACGAGGAACTGCCGGAGGTGAGCTGCGACCCGCCGTTGGCCACGGCGATAACCGCGCTGTTGCAGCGGGACCCCGACCGGCGGACGACACTCCAGCAGGCACGTGTGGTACTCGTCGGCGGCACCGTGACGGCGCAGGAGCCACCGCGTCCGCCGGTGCCGGCCACCGCGACGCCCGAGGGCGAGGAGTGGGAACAACATCGGACCCGGGTCCACGACTCAGCCGGTCGTCGCCCCGTACCCCGGCAACGTCGCATGCCCGCGTCCTCCGATGCGGATGCCGGCTTCCCGGTTTCCACGCCGCCCGGGATCCGTCGTACGAACCTGATCCTCCGCGTGATCCTGCCGCTGCCCTGCGGCTGGGCGAGCTGGCTGTTGCTGCACGAGACGTTGGGTGTGCATCCGGTGATGGCCATTGGGGCCGCGCTGTTGGCTTTCGTGGTCGTGGTGCTCAATGTCCACTCCTCCCCGTCGGGCCTGCTGCACTTCCGCGAGGAGACGCTGGTCTTCGCCATCGGGCGGCTCCCGGCGGGGCGGACGGACGGCCAGGTGGAGTTGCGCTGGAAAGACGTCGGCGACGTCGTCGTCGCCCCTGCTGCCGGATCCACCGATCGGAGTGTTATCGCGGTCGGGCTGGCCAGCGCGGACTGGCCCAGCGCCGAGACGGCACGGCAGTTCAAAGGGTTCCTACGGGTGCGCCCGGGAGGCGGCCTGGTATGGACGGTGGGGGACCTGCGTGCTTCTCCCGACGACGTGAGGGCCGCCATCCTCGCCGTGGCGCCCGACCATGTCCGGGTCGAGTCCGCGGCCGACGAGCCTTCCCGGGCTGTCCGACATCGGCCACGCCGGGGCGCTCTGGTCTTCTGTCTGCTGCTCATCCTCGGCCTGATCGGGGGCACCCACTACTACCGGTACGAGCTCAAGGACGCCTACGCCCTCTCCAAGGACGCGACCTCGGCGGTGGCCTACACGCCCGATGGCACTGCCCTCGCCGGCGCCACCCCCGGCGTGATCACGATCTGGAATCTGGCGACCCGCAGGGCCGACGTGCTGCTCGGCGAACAGTACGATGTCACCTCGCTCGCCTTCAGCCCTGACGGGAAGATCCTGGTCAGTGGCGACGATTCGGGGAACATCAAGCTGTGGAACGTGGCCGCGCAACGCAGAATGGCCACTCTCAGCATCCGTGAGACCGGCAACTTTGAGATCAAAAGCGTCCAGTTCAGCCCGGACGGCACGGCGGTCGCGGCACGCGACGAGCTCGGGAACGTCGGGCTGTGGCGCCTCAACAACCCCGCCAAGCTGATATCGATCGACACCGAGGACATGGCTGTCGACAGCATCCGATTCAGTGCGGACAACCGCGTCCTCCTCGGCCTCGACCAGAGGACCGGCACGCGGCGGTTCTGGCAGACGAGCAACGGCGCCACAACCCGCCCGTCCGGCACGTTCGCACCGCTGGCGAACGTCCAGCCGGACCACTCCGTCCTCATCCGCGACGCCAGGTCGGATCAGATCCTGGTCACGCTCCGCGGCAACAACGACAGCATCGACGCGAACGCCTTCGGGGCCGGGGACCTCTTCGCCACCGCGGCCGAGAGCGGCATCCGGGTGTGGCGCGTCAGTGACGGTCACCTGGTGCAGGCCGTCGCAACCGGCTTGTTCCCGCTCAGCGGTCCCGGATGCGATGACGTCGCCCTGAACCCCGACGGACGGAGCATCGCCTGCGCCGGCGAGAAGGGGCTCCGGCTCTGGGCGTTCGAGCAGGAGGGCGGGGCATGATCCTCCGCCTGACGGTGCGGGACGTCGCGACCGGGCAGCGTGACGACGTCGAGGTCACCGCGGCACCGGACAGCGACCTCGGATCACTGTTGTCGGCTCTGCCGGTGGCGCTCGACGGCCGGTCATGCTTCGTGGGCACCCAGCGATTGGACCCTCGGGCAACCCTCGCGGAGAGTCCACTGATGCCGGGCTCGGTCATCAGCGTCGGCGGTCCCGGTCCGGTCGGTCGCCTCGTCGACGCCGGTGCCGCCGGGCTGCTGGAAGTCGTGCACGGCCCGGACCGTGGTCTCACCGTCGCCCTACGCCCGGGCCGGCACGTCGTCGCACGAAACTCCACGGTCGCAGTGCCGCTTCGCGATCCGGACGTCTCTCGGCGTGCCCACGCCGAGCTGACGATCCACCAGGACGGCCGCGCCGAGGTGACCGATGCCGGGTCCAGCAACGGAACCTTCGTGGACGGGGCTCGGATCACCGGGACGGCCCGGCTGGCCCCACGAAGCGTGCTCGGGATCGGCGCGAACGAGCTGCACTGGAAGCGGATCCCGCCGGACAGCCTACGGGTCACCCGCGCCCCCGACGGGCGACTCGACTTCGACCGCGCCTTCACCGTGGCGCCGGTGGTGCCCGACCTCGAGGTGACCTTCCCGGCGCGGCAGCCGGCCGTCCGAAGGTCGGCCACGATGGTCCTGCTCGGGGCAGGGGCGGCCGTGGTGGCCGCGTCGATCACCCAGCACCCGCTCGCGTGGCTCGGCGCGGTCGCGGCCATCGTCGGCTACCTGGTCGTCAGTTCGTCGGAGGAGAAGCAGAGCAACGAACAGAAGGAGGCCTTCGCCGCCGCTCAGCGGGCGATCGAGGACCGCATCGCCGCGCAGGTGAAGGCCGAGACAGCCGCCCGCCGACTGCTCGCACCCGGCCCGGCGGAGGTCGTCGCGGCGGCGTCCGGTGAGCGAGGGGACCTGTGGACGCGGCGGTCGGACGCACCACACGGTCTGACGCTGCGCGTCGGCACCGCCGATCAGCCGGCCGCCGTCACGCTGCGCGGGGACCCGTGGCCGGGTTTCGAGCAACCGACGATGCACGCCGCGCCGGTGACCGTGGACCTGCGGGACACCGGTGTGTTCGGCGTGGTCGGGCCCGAGGAGGCCGTCGACGACACCTTGCGCTGGTTGGTGATCCAGCTGGCCACCCTGCGGGGACCCGACGACCTGCGCCTGGTGCTGATCACCACCGGGGACGCCGACCGGCTGGGCTGGGTCCGGTGGCTGCCCCACGTCGACGCCGGTGACGCCGCCCTCGTGCCGTGCCTGATAGGCAACACCACGCAGACCCGCGCCACCCGGGTGGAGGAGCTCCGGCGGACGATCGCGGCCCGCCGCGCCGAAAAGACGTCCGCCGGCCCGTACGGCGCGGAGGTGGTGGTCGTCCTGGACGGCGCGCTCGCCCTGCGCGAACTGCCCGGAATGCACGAGGTGCTGCGTGACGGCCCGGCGGTCGGGGTCTACGTGATCTGCGCCGACCGGCACGGTATGAACGAGTGCCGAGACGTGTGTGAGGTCGATCCGCGCTCGATGAAGCTCACCCGTGGCCAAGGCGATCCGCCGATCAAGGGTCGCCGGGAGGGGCTGGACATGCCCACCGCGGAACGGCTTGCCCGTGCGCTGGCTCCGATGCGGGACCGGGCCGCGCTGGCCGGCACCCAGCACGCCATTCCCAACCGGGTACGGCTGCTCGACCTGTTCGGTCTGCGCGTACCGACGGGGGAGGACGTACTCACGCTCTGGGGTGCGGGACGGGGGCCGCGAACCCGGGTCCGGTTGGGTGTGGACGCCCGGGGGCCGGTCCACGTCGACCTGGCAGAGCAGGGGCCGCACACGATTCTCGGCGGTGCCACCGGTGCCGGCAAGAGTGTTCTGTTGCAGAGCCTCGTCACCGCGCTGCTGCTCGGCAACCGGCCCGACGAACTCAACATGGTGCTCGTGGATTTCAAGGGCGGCAGCGCGTTCCTGCCGTTCGAGGGGTGCCCGCACGTCGTGGCGCTCATCCGTTCCACGGGCGAGACGGTCGCCGACGTGTTCGACGCCGCCGCCGCGGCGCGCGTGCTGGCGTCGATCCGGGCGGAGGTGAGCCGCCGAGAGGCGCTGCTGGCCCGTTACGACGGCGAGATCGACCGGTACTGGCAGACGCGGCGTTCGGGGATGGAGCTGCCACCGCTGCCCCGCCTCGTGTTGATCTTCGACGAGTTCGCACGGGTGCTCGACACCGTGCCCGACTTCGTCCGGGAACTGGTGAACGTCGCGGCCAAGGGACGCTCCCTCGGCATGCACCTGGTGCTGGCCACCCAGTCGTTGCAGGGCAAGCTGTCGCCGGAGCTGAAGAACAACGTCTCGCTGCGGATCAGTCTGCGGCAGAACGAGGCGTCGGACTCGGCCGAGGTGCTCGGTGTCCCGGACGCCGCCAGGATTCCGGGCGCGCTGCGCGGCCGGGGAATGATCTTCTGCACCACCGCCGAGACCCGGGTGCCGCAGGAGTTCCAGTCCGGCTACCTCGGCGACCCGCCACCCACCGGCGCTGTCGCGGCCACCGTCCGTACGCTGGACTGGGCCGGCCTCGGTGCGCCGAGGCCGCCCGATCCGGTCCCGTCCCGTGCGACCGCGAAGGATCAGGAGCTGGCGATCGCGGCCGTGGAGGAAGCCGCCCGGATCGCCGGTCTGACAGCCCCCTTCCGGCCGCTGCTTCCTCCGCTGCCGCCGCTGCTGGCGCTCGACGACCTGCCGCACCATCAAACCGAGGGTCCTCCCGCCACCGGCGTCGCGATCGCGCTTGCGGACGAGCCGGGGACCCAGGCGCAACCGGCCGAGCACTTCGATCTCGCGGCGGCGGACCGGCTCCTGGTCGCTGGCGGCGCGCAGTCCGGTCGTACGACATTCGCCCGGTCCCTGGTCACCGGCCTCGTCGCCCGCTTCGGGCCGGACGAGGTGCACCTCTACCTCGTCGAGCGCCAGCCCGGTGGCCTCGCCGACTATGCGGACCTGCCGCACTGCGGCGGCGCGTTCACTCCGGCGGACGCCGACCGGATCCGCCGCCTCGTCACCTGGTTGCATCAGGAGGTACGCGCCCGAGGGGCGACCAGCCCGGCTCCGGGAGCGACGCCGCCGCCGTACGTCGTCGTGATCATCGACGGCTGGGAGCACTTCGAGGACCACAGCGATCCGCAATTCGTGGAGACCTCGTTGCTCACGATGCTGCGTGGGGTCATCACCGCCGGGGCGCCGCTCGGCGTGCACGTGATCGCCATCGGTGGCCAGGACATGCTCAACCACAGGTTGCCGAGCCTCTACAACCGCCGACTGCTCCTGCCCTTCCCCAACGAGGACACCCGACGGGCGCACCTCACGTCGGCGATGCCGAGCCCGCCTCCGTTGCCCGGGCGTGCCATCGACGCGGCGACCGGGCGGCAGGTGCAGGTCTGCCGGCCCGATCGCTCGGCCGCCCGGCTCGTCGCCGAGGTGCGGGCGGCGGCCCGGGACGTCGAGCCGGCCCGGCTCCCGCGACGGTTCCCGGGCCTGCCCGGCCGGATCGTGCTCGCCGAGCTGGCCGGGCCGGACCCGATCCCGAGCCGCGGCTGGGTTCCGCTCGGGATCGGCGCCGACGAGCACGCCGCCGTCGGTGTCGACCTCTTCGATGCCGGGGCGCACCTGCTGTTGGTCTCCGGGCCGGCCGGAGCCGGGCGCAGCACGGCCGCGGCCGTCGTCGCACACGGCCTGCGGCGGCACGACATCGGCGTACTCGTCGTCGCGCCGCCGCGATCACCCCTGCCGCTGCTGCTGCCCGAGGACCCGGGGGTACGGGTGTTGACCGGAACGGCCATCAAGGACAGTGAGCTGCGTGAGGTGGCCGCGAGCTTCGGCGACACCCGCTACGTGGTGATCGTCGACGACGTCGACCAACTCGCGGTGCTCGCCAGCGAGCAGGGGTTCACCAGCACACCCACCCTCGTCGAGGAGGTCGCCCAGCCGACGGCCCGGGGTGGGCGCGCCCTCGTCCTGACCGCGGACGCCCGGCCGGTGCTGACCGGGTTCCCCGGACCGTCCGCTCGATTGATCAACACCGCGCTCACGACCGGTCACCGCCTGCTGCTCACACCGGAGGACCGTGCGACGGCGCTGGCCCACAACGTCCCCCTGGATCCGGACCAGTACTTCACCGCCCCGCCCGGGCGGGGCTACCTGGTCGCGGGTCGCACGCCCACGCTGCTACAGGTGGCCGTGCCGGTTCGATGATTCCCGGCGCGCCTGCGACGTCGCGCGACGGTGGGCGAAATCCGGTCGCCGTACGCCGACGACGCCGTATTTCCCGCGGCCGTGCCGCCGCATGCGGGCGCCGCGGTCACGCCGTCGGCAGGCCCTGGTGGGTGAGGTAGAGCACGACGCGGAAGGCGTTGCCGTCGTCGTGGAGCAGGAACGACGACGCCAGCCGTACCGGCTCGCCGTCCTGGCTGCGCGGGGCGTCCCAGTCACCGCGGGCCAGCACGTAGGTCTCGTCGAGCCGTTGGCAGTCGATGCCGGCCAGGACCGGCGTGCCGAGGCCCGCGTCGCGGAACGCTTGCTCCCGTCCGGGCAGTGCGGCGAGGAAGGCCGCGCGCGGGACCGGCCGGGCGCCCGTGCGGTCGGCCAGCAGGAACGGATCGGTGAAGGTGTCGCCGGCCGCGGCCGGGTCGGTGCCCCCGGAGAAGGTGGTGAGGAAGGCGCGGACGCGGTCGTCGAGGCTGGCGGGCGAAGTGTCGTGCATGTCGGGTCCTTTCCGGAGCGCGCCGCACGAGGCAGCGGACGAGGGCGCTCCGGACCACGACGGGCAGGAGCACGAAGGCCCCGCCACGTTAACAGTCCCAAACGGACATATTAACATGTAACGCCTTGGAGATCAAGTGGTGAGCGGCTCGTCCGCACTCGTCCGTTCGGCCGATGTCACCGCGTCGCCGCCCTGCCCGGTCGAGGCGATCGGGCAGGTGGTTTGGAGTTTCGCCGTTCCCGCCGCAGAGGCGGGCGCGACCGGCATCATGGGCTGTCATGAGGAAGTTGCCCGCCGTAGCGGCGATACTGGCTGCCGTTCTGACGGCGGGCTGCGAGGCGCCCGAGCCGGAGTCCTTCGTCCGACCGGTGACCCCGTCCGTCCAGCCCACCAGCGCCGCGCCACCGACCACGCTCACCGTGGTGGCGGCCGGTGACCTGCTCGTGCACCCCGCGCTCAGCGAGCAGGCGGCCGCCGACGCGCGCCGGGCAGGGCGCGACGGGTACGACTTCACCCAGATCCTGGCGGCGGTGCGTCCCCGGGTGAGCGCCGCCGACCTCGCCATCTGTCACCTGGAGACACCGCTCGCCGATCCGGGCGGCCCCTTCACCGGCTGGCCGAACTTCAGCGTCCCGCCGCAGTTGGCCGACGCCGCCGCCTCGGCCGGCTTCGACACCTGTTCCACCGCCTCCAACCACTCGCTCGACACCGGGGTCGAGGGCATCGCCCGTACGCTGGACAACCTGGACCGGGTGGGTCTGCGGCACACCGGCACGGCCCGCACCGCGGCGGAGGCCCGCCGGCCCAACGTGCTGGACGTCAAGGGCGTCAAGATCGGGCATCTGTCGTACACGTTGAGCTTCAACGACATCCCGCTGCCGGCGGGCCGGCCGTGGGCGGCCAACCTGATCGACGCCGACGCCATCCGGGCCGAGGCCCGGCGGGCCCGGGAAGCCGGCGCGGAGATCGTCATCCTGTCGATGCACTGGGGCACCGAGTACCAGCACGAGCCGACCGCCGACCAGGTGGACCTGGCCCACGACCTGCTGGCCTCGCCCGACATCGACCTGATCGTCGGTCACCACGTGCACGTTGTGCAGCCGTTCGAGAAGGTGGGCGACAAGTGGGTCGCCTACGGCATGGGGAACCTCATCACGCGGTTCGACGACGGCTCGGAGGAGCGTTCGCAGGACGCGGTCGTACCGGAGTTCACATTCACCCGTACCGCCGCGGGCCGCTGGACGGTCACCGGGGTGGACGTGTTGCCGACCTGGATGGAGTACCGGCCGCTGGCCCGGGTGGTCGACGTGACCGCCGCCGCGGCCGATCCCGGATCGCCGGCCCTGCTTCGCGCCCGCTACACCGCGGTCCTCCGGCGGATCGCCGGGCTGGTGGACCAGCGGGGCGCGATCGGGGCGGGGCTGCGGATGCCGCACTGAGCGTCCCGACGCCGCGGTCGCCGGCGGCGTCGAGCCCTACCTCCGGCTGGTTTCCGCAGGCCCGGGGTCAGCGGCCTGCTCCCACAGCGACTTCATCTCGTCGAACGCCTGCTCCATCAGCTGCACCATGGCTCTGCGGGCGCGCTCGCCGTCGTGCCGCTGGATGGCCTGGGCGACCTCGGCGTGCAGTTGGAGGGCCTGCTCGTGCGGGTGGTGCGGCATGAGGTGGTGCTTGTGCCGACCGGTGAGCACCTCCGCGATCAGGTCCTGCAAGCGCAGGAACATCTCGTTTCCGGAGGCATGCAGCACCCGGCGGTGGAACTCGATGTCCAGGCTCAGGAAGCGCTCCTCGTCGCCGGCCTTACCCGCGGCCCACATCTTCGCGGCCAGCCCGATGAGGTCGCTCGCCTCCTCGTGACTCGCCCGGGTGGCGGCCAGCAGGGCGGCGTGCGGCTCGACCGCGGTGCGCAGCTCGGTGATCGACCTGAGCTGGGCCATCCGGCCGGCCGAGGCGAGTCGCCACCGGATGACCTGCGGGTCGAAGACGTTCCAGGAGCCGGCCGGACGGATCAGTACGCCCACCCGGCGGCGTGTCTCGATGAAGCCCATCGAGGCCAGCACGCGCAGCACCTCGCGGATGACCGAACGCGACACTGCGTACCGGTCGACCAGCTCGTCGATGTTGAGAATCGATCCGGGTGTCAGCTCGCGGCCGCAGATGGCGGTGCCGAGGTGTTCGAGGACGCGCGCGTGCAGTCCGGTCTCGGCAGGGGCGGCGCTGACGGGGGCCCGTGAGGCGGACGCTTCCACGCCACTGATCATATCAGTTAGATCAACACCTTGAATAAGTCTGCTTTTTGCGCTTAGCATCCCGACGTTAAGCAGATGTAAAGAGCGAGGTAGCGCCTCCTCGAGGCGATGGCCGCGACAGAAGGAGAGACAAGCGTGCGACGTAGATCGATACTCGGCACTTCTCTGGCCGTGGTCGTCGCGATGGGTGTGGCCGCCTGTGGCGGCGGGGACAGCGGCGAAGGCTCCGACACGCTGCGGATCACCCTGGTGAATCACGTGTGGACGGAGAACCTCAAGAAGGCTCTGCCGGAGTTCGAGAAGCAGTCCGGTCTCAAGGTGGAGGTCACCCAGCTCGGCGAGGATCAGCTCTCCGACCAGTACAACGTCAAGCTGAACGCCGGCTCCGGCGACATCGACGTGATGATGTACCGGCCCCTGCAGGAGGGGAAGCTGTTCGCCAAGAACAAGTACCTCGCCGACCTGACCGACCGGACCAAGTCGGACTCCGCCTTCGAGTTCGGCGACTTCCAGCCCGGCCCGGTGCAGGCCACCACCTACGAGGACAAGGTGGTCGGCGTACCGATCATCACCGAGCAGGAGGTCCTCTACTACCGCAAGGACCTGCTGGAGAAGTCCGGCTTCAACGCCCCGCCGAAGACCCTCGACGAACTCAAGGCGCAGGCCACGAAGGTCGAGGCCGACAACCCGGGCGTGGCCGGCTTCGTGGCCCGCACCGGCAAGGCGGCCGCCGTCACCCAGTTCTCCAGCTTCCTCTACAGCTTCGGCGGCGACTTCGTCGACGCCGGCGGCAAGTCCTCGGTCAACACCGAGCAGGCCAAGCAGGCGTACGCCTACTACGGCGGGATGCTCAAGGACCACGGCCCGGAGAACATCAGCACCGACATGAGCTGGTCCGAGGCGATGGCGATCTTCACCCAGGGCAAGGCCGCCTTCTACACCGAGGCGAACTCGCTCTACAAGAACGCCACCGACCCGGCCAAGTCGAAGGTGGCCGACACCGTCGGCTTCGCGGCCTTCCCGGCCGGCCCGGCCGGTTCGAAGCCGTACAACATCCCCTCGTGGGCGCTCGGCGTCAACGACGCCTCCGAGAACAAGGACAACGCCTGGAAGTTCATCCAGTGGGCGGCGGGCAAGGAGCAGTCGCTGGTGCAGCAGAAGGCGGGTGTTCCCGGCGCCCGGGCCTCGGTGTGGGCCAACCCGGAGGCCACCTCGACCTACCCGAAGGACCTCGCCGAGGCCACCACGGTCAGCACCGCCAACGGTGTCGGCCACGACCGTCCGCTGGTCGTGAAGGTCGCCGAGGCGCGCGAGATCGTCGGCCAGCCGATCGTCGACGCGATCACCGGCAAGGACTCGGCCGCCTCCGCGGACGCGGCCAACGAGGCGTTCCAGAAGTTCCTCGACGACGAGGCGAAGTAGCCCGACCGTGACGGTGGCGGGGCCGACGTGCCCCGCCACCGTACCGGTCACGCCCCTGCGAACCGGAGACCCCGATGTCCACCGTCACCACCCCCGACACCAGATCACCCGAGGCCCGCCCGGCGCTTCCGGACGGGTCGGCCTGGTCGCGCTGGGCCAACGCACACCGCAAGTGGCTCTTCGCGGCACCCGCGATGGCGTTCGTCGCCGTCCTGATCGTCTTCCCGGTGGCCTGGACCGGGTACCTCAGCCTGACCGACGCCGAAGGCTCGGTACGCGCCGAGAGCGAGTTCATCGGCTTCCAGAACTACCTCGACGTGCTCGCCGACACCGACCGCTTCTGGCCGGCGGTCTGGCGTACCGTCGCCTTCACCGGCATCGTGCTGCTCTTCGAGATCGTCCTCGGCATGGCGATCGCCCTGCTGCTGTGGCGCCCGTTCCGCGGCGAGCGGTGGGTACGCGTGGCGATCCTGCTGCCGCTGGTGGCCACGCCGGTGGCCGTCGGCATGATGTGGCGTCTGATCTTCGACCCCAACATCGGCATGGCCAACCAGGTGCTCAGTTGGGTCGGCATCGGCCCCCAGCCCTGGCTCGCCGGCCAGCACTCGGCGTTGCCGACGACGATGTTCATCGACGTCTGGCAGTGGACTCCGATGGTCGTGCTGATCCTGCTGGCCGGGCTCACCTCGCTCTCCGACGAGCCACAGGAGGCGGCGCTGATCGACGGCGCCAGCACCTGGCAGCGGTTCCGGCACGTAACCCTGCCGCTGCTCATGCCGACCGTGGTCGTGGCGATCCTGCTGCGCGGCATCGACGCGCTGAAGACCTTCGACATCCTCTACGCCACGAAGGGCCGCGGCGGCGGGTCCTTCCACGAGGTGGAGACCCTGAACGTGTACGCCTACGGGCTCAGCTTCGACTACAACGACTACGGCGTCTCGTCGACCGTCCTCATCATCTTCTTCCTGATCATCATCGGCGTGATGTGGGCGCTGACCTACCGCAAGAAGGGGCTGCAGCGATGAGACCGAGCCGCTCGTTCCGCATCTTCCGGGCGGTGGCCCTCGCCGTCGTGGTGATCGGTCTGCTGGCGCCGCTGCTCTGGATGATCACGGCGTCGCTGAAGACCAACGTCGACATCTACGACACCGGCAAGGCGTTCGCCTTCTCGCCCACCCTGGACAACTACGCCAACGTCCTGAAGCGGGCGAACTACGTCCAGTTCATCGGCAACAGCCTGTGGGTCGCGTTCGCCGCGACCGTGCTGTCGCTCATCCTCGGTGTGCCCGCCGCGTACTCGATGAGCCGGTTCAACATGCGCCGCTCGGCGTTGGTGGTGCTCATGGCCCGGGTGATCCCGGGCGTCTCGCTCCTGGTGCCCTGGTACTACGTCTTCTCGAACCTGCGGATGGTCGGCGGGTTCAGCGTGCTGATCCTGAGCCACATGTTCGTGTCGCTGCCGCTGATCGTCTACATCATGATGGGCTACTTCGACGGGCTGCCGACCGAACTGGAAGAGGCGGCCCTCGTCGACGGGTTGACCCACATCGGGGCGTTCCGGCGGATCACCATGCCGCTGTCGGTGCCGGGCATCGCCACCGCGGGCATCCTCTCGTTCATCTTCTCCTGGAACAACTTCATGTTCGCCCTCGTGCTCTCCGGCGCGGACACGAAGACGCTCCCGGTGGCGATCTTCGACTTCGTCGGGTACGCCAGCATCGACTGGGGTGGCCTGATGGCGGCGGCCACCGTCGTCACCCTGCCGATCATGGTGATCGCGCTGTTCGTGCAGAAGTACGTCGTCTCCGGCCTGACCGCCGGCGCCACGAAGGGTTGAGTCCGTCATGACGACGATCGCACGGGTGGAGACCTTCCTCGTCGCGCCGCGCTGGCTCTTCGTCCGGGTGGAGACCGTCTCTGGCGTCGTGGGCTGGGGCGAGGCGACCTGCGAGGGCCGGTCGGAGACCGTCCGTACCGCCGTCGAGCAGCTCAGCGAGCTGCTGATCGGCCGGGACGCGCTGCGGATCGAGGACCACTGGCAGGTGCTCACCAAGGCATCCTTCTACCGGGGCGGCCCGATCCTGGCCAGCGCCGTCGCCGGCCTCGACCAGGCACTGTGGGACATCGCCGGCAAGCACTTCGGCGCGCCCGTGCACCAACTGCTCGGCGGTCCGGTCCGGGACCGGATCCGGGTGTACGGCTGGGTCGGCGGTGACGAGCCCGCCGAGGTACGCGACCAGATCGCCGCGGCCGTCGCCTCGGGGCTGACGGCGGTCAAGATGAACGCGTCCGGGCGGATGAGTTCGGTCGCCTCGGTCGCCGAACTCGACGGTGTGGTTCGGCGGGTCGCCGCCGCACGCGAGGTGCTCGGCGAGGAGCGGGACGTAGCGGTCGACTTCCACGGCCGGTTCACCCTCGCCAACGCCCGCCGGGTCGCGCCGCTGCTCGAGCCGTACCGGCCGTTCTTCCTCGAGGAGCCGGTGGTTCCGGAGAACTCGCACCTGATCGGCGAGTTCGTCCGCTCCACCAGCACGCCGGTCTCGACCGGGGAGCGGCTCTACAACCGGCAGGAGTTCCTGCCGGTGCTCCAGGCCGGCATCGCGGTCGCGCAGCCGGACCTCTCGCACGCGGGCGGCATCACCGAGGTTCGCAAGATCGCCGCGCTGGCCGAGGTGTACGACGTGCAGCTCGCGCCGCACTGCCCGCTCGGCCCGATCGCGCTCGCCGCGTGCCTGCAGGTCGGCTTCGCCACGACCAACTACCTGATCCAGGAACAGAGCATCGGCATCCACTACAACCTCGGCGCGGACGTGCTCGACTACTGCGTCGACAAGACCCCGCTGACGTTCGTCGACGGGTACGTGGAGCGGCTGCGATCGCCCGGCCTCGGCATCGAGATCGACGAACACGCGGTGCGTACCGCCGACAAACGCGGGCACGCCTGGCGCAGCCCGACCTGGCGGCACCTCGACGGCTCCTACGCGGAATGGTGAATCAGATGACGCTCAACCTCACTGCCGAACTCGCCGCCGCCCGCATCCTCGCGGTCATCCGCGGCACGTCGAGCTCCGGCGCGATCGCCGCCGGCACCGCACTTCTGGAGGAGGGCGTACGGGTCGTCGAGGTCGCCCTCACGACGCCGGACGCCGCCCGGGCCATCACGGCCCTGCGCGCGGTCGCGCCCGCCGGGACCCTGGTCGGCGCGGGCACCGTGCTCACCGCCGCCGACGTGGCCGACGTGGCCACCGCCGGGGCGCAGTTCGTCGTCACGCCCGCCGTGGTCGAGTCGATCGCCGAGGCCGCCCGCCGCGACATCCCGGTCGCGGCCGGGGCGTTCACACCGACCGAGGCGTACGCGGCCATGCGGATGGGCGCGTCGGCGGTCAAGCTCTTCCCGGCCTCGGTGGGCGGCCCGGCGTACCTCAAGGCGGTGCGCGACCCGTTCCCGGACATCCCGTTCGTCGCGGTCGGCGGGGTCGGCCTCGACGACGTGCCCGGCTACCTGGCGGCCGGGGCCATCGCGGTCGGCGTCGGCGGGCCGCTGGTCGGCGACGCCGCGTCCGGCGGCGACCTGGACGCGCTGCGCGAGCGGGCCCGCACCTATCTCACCGCCGTCAAGGGAGCGCACGCATGACCCCCGACCTGCTCACCTTCGGCGAGGCCATGGTGTCGATGCGGTCCACCGGTCCGCTTGCCACCGGCGCGCCGCTGAGCATGCACCTGGCCGGCGCCGAGTCCAACGTGGCCATCGGGGTGGCCCGGCTGGGTCACCGGGCCGCCTGGGTGGGCCGGGTCAGCACCGACGAGTTCGGCGAGTACGTCGTGCGGCAGTTGCGTGCCGAGGACGTCGGCGTCGACGGGGTGGCCCGGGACACCGAGCGGCAGACCGGTCTGATGTTCCTGGAGCAGCGCTCCGCCGACCTGACCCGGGTGCAGTACTACCGCGCCGGCTCGGCCGGCTCGGCGCTGCGCGTCGACGACCTGCGCGCCCCGCTCGCCGCCGGGGCGCGGATGCTGCACCTGACCGGGATCACCCCGGCCCTCTCCGACACCGCGCGGGAGGCGACCTGCTGGGCGGCCGAGACCGCCGAAGCGGCGGGGATCCCGGTCTGCCTCGACGTGAACTACCGCGCCCGGCTCTGGTCCCGCGCGGCCGCGCGGGCGGTGCTCACGCCGCTGGCCGGGTACGCCTCGACCGTCATCGCCTCCGCGGACGAGCTGGACCTCGTCGGCGACCCGGGGGCCGACGAGCCCGCCGTGGCGGCCGAGCTGCTGCGGCGCGGCGTGGAGACCGTACTGGTCAAGCTCGGCGCCGACGGGGCCCGAGCGTACACGGTCGACGGTGTCGAGCAGGTCGGTGTGGTGAGCGTGACCGCCGTCGACACGGTGGGCGCCGGGGACGCCTTCACCGCCGGATACCTCTCGGGCTGGTTCGACGGCTTGGACCTGACCGGTCGGCTGCGTCGCGCGGCCACCCTGGGCGCCTTCGCGGTCTCCACCCGGGGCGACTGCGAAGGTCTCCCGCGTCGTGCCGAACTCGCCCTCCTCGACGGCCACGAGGCGGGCAGCGTCCTGCGCTGACCGTCGTACCACCGGAAGAAAGGCACCCCTCGTGAAGATCGTTGCTGCCGATGTCATCGTCACCAGCCCCGACCGGAATTTCGTCACCCTCAAGATCACAACTGACGAGGGGCTGACCGGCCTCGGCGACGGCACACTCAACGGCCGGGAGCTGAGCGTGGCGTCGTACCTACGCGACCACGTCGTCCCGCTGCTGATCGGACGAGACCCGCACCGCATCGAGGACACCTGGCAGTTCCTGTACCGCTCCGCCTACTGGCGGCGTGGGCCGGTCACCATGGCGGCCATCGCCGCCGTGGACGTGGCCCTGTGGGACATCAAGGCCAAGGCCGCCGGCATGCCGCTCTACCAGCTGCTGGGCGGGGCCTCCCGCACCGGCATCATGGCGTACGGCCACGCCTCCGGGCGCGACCTGCCGGAGCTGTTCGACTCGATCCGCCGCCACCTGGACGAGGGGTTCAAGTCGATCCGAGTGCAGACCTCCGTGCCCGGCATCAACGCCGTCTACGGGGTGGCCACCCAGCCCAGCGTGGACGGCAAGCGGTACGACTACGAGCCGGCGCAGCGCACCCCGTTGCCCGCCGAGGAGGACTGGGACACCCGCGCCTACCTGCGCCACCTCCCCGGTGTCTTCGAGGCGGTACGCAACGAGTTCGGCCCGGAGCTGCCGCTGCTGCACGACGGGCACCACCGGATGACCCCGATCCAGGCCGCGAAGCTCGGCAAGGCGCTCGAGCCGTACGACCTGTTCTGGCTGGAGGACTGCACGCCGGCGGAGAACCAGGAGGCGCTGCGACTGGTCCGCCGGCACACCACCACGCCGCTCGCCATCGGCGAGGTCTTCAACACCGTGTGGGACTACCAGACGCTCATCCGCGAACAGCTGATCGACTACGTCCGCTCGGCGGTCACCCACACCGGCGGCATCACCGCCATGCGCAAACTGCTCGACTACGCCGCCCAGTACCAGATCAAGAGCGGCATCCACGGCCCCACCGACATCTCCCCGGTGGGGATGGCCGCCGCCCTGCACCTGGACCTGGCGATCCACAACTTCGGCATCCAGGAGTACATGCGGCACGGCGCGCTCACCGACGAGGTGTTCCGGCAGTCGTTCACGTTCACCGACGGCTACCTGCACCCGGGGGAGCAGCCGGGACTCGGCGTCGAACTCGACGAGGCGGCCGCCGCGAAGTTCCCGTACGTGCCGGCGTACCTGCCGTTCAACCGGCTCAAGGACGGAACCGTCCATGACTGGTGAGCGGCCGCCCACCCGGCACGTCGTGGTCATGGGTGTCTCCGGCGCCGGCAAGACCACCGTGGCCCGGGGGATCAGCGAGGTGACCGGTCTGCTCTTCGCCGAGGCCGACGAGTTCCACCCGGCGGAGAACGTGGCGCGGATGCGGGCCGGCGTACCCCTGGACGACGCCGCTCGCCTGCCCTGGCTGCGTGAACTCGCCGGCTGGATGGCCGCGCGGGCGGCGGAGGGCCGCTCAACGGTGCTGGCCTGCTCGGCGCTGCGGCGGTCGTACCGGGACGTGCTGCGCCTTGGCCCGCCCGGAGTGGACTTCGTGCACCTGGACGGGCCGGCGGAGGTCATCCGGGATCGGATGGCCCGCCGCACCGGGCACTTCATGCCGGCCAGCCTGCTCGAGTCGCAGCTCGCCACCCTCGAGCCGGCCGAACCGGACGAGTCGGTGCTCGTGCTCGACGTCTCGCTCAACCCGGAGCAGCTCGTGGCGGCGGCGATCGACGGCCTCGACCTGCCCACTGTGAGCCCGGTGGGGGAGCGGTAGCCCGCCCGCAATACCGGCCTGCCCGCCGCGTGCCCTCGTGGTGCGCGGCGGGCAGAACATAGGGAAACTCCCGATTCCCCAGCTCGGCCGTCGCCGTAGCGTCGTCGCATGACCCGACGATCCGGCGTGCGGAAGCGTGGTTCGATCGCCCTCATCGTCGTGCTGCTGCTGACGGCGGGCGCGTGCCGGGGAGGCTCGCCGACCGGCCCGGGCAACGAGGACCCGTGGAGCGAAGCGGCGCTGCGGTACGGTCCGGCGCCGGTCGCGAACCCGGACGTGACGTTCCAACCCGACGTGGTGATCGTGGGCGGCGGTGGCCGGGCGATCAGGTCGGTCACCGCGGACGGGCTCACCTGGCGCATCGACGGCAAGGCCGAACACGCCGACGACGTGGCGGTCGGCAAGGTCATGTTCGTGACCGGCCGCAGTGTCGGCCGGGTACTGCATCTCGAGCGTGACGGCGGCGACCTGCTCGTCACGCTGGGGCCCGTGACGCTGACCGAGGTGATCCGGGACGGCACCTTCGTCAAGAAGGGGCTGCGGCTCACCGACCCCGTCCTGTACCAGGCCGGCGATCCGTTCTGGGCGAACACCGACGAGACCGCCACCGCGACGCCGTCACCGACCGGCCGGTTCGGCCGCAGCGTGCCGCTGCGCGCGGCTCCCGCCGTCCCGCCGCCCGGACGGCCCGTGCAGCCGCCACCGACGCGCGAGCGGGAGGCGCAGGCCGTCGCCGCCAACTTCTCCAACGGAGTGAGCTTCAACGACGGCGCGGAGGTCAGCTTCTACTACAACCGTGACGGCCTGAAGCTGAGCGGGCGAGCGGCGCTCACCTTCAAGTCGCCCGATGCGAACTTCCACCTCAACATTCGCGGCGGCCGGGTGACCCGTGCCGAGTTGGAGGTCACCGGCGGGTTCGGCATCCGGGTCGCCTTCGAGGCCGGAATCCAGGGCGGCCAGAACATCAAGGCGGTCCTGCCGA
The DNA here is from genome assembly GCF_040606825.1 of Micromonospora sp. NPDC005367. Lineage (NCBI taxonomy): Bacteria > Bacillati > Actinomycetota > Actinomycetes > Micromonosporales > Micromonosporaceae > Micromonospora > Micromonospora sp. NPDC005367. The sequence goes on from NZ_JBEXFP010000026.1 coordinate 57,349, forward strand.
TCCCGGTCGAGGCGGCCTTCCCGATCGGCACCGTCGTCGGCGTGCCGCTCATGTTCACCATCAGCCAGACGTTGAAGGTCACGACGGCGTTCGGCGCCAAGACCGGGACCATCAAGGGCTCAGGTGAGTTCTCCCTCGCGGGATCGCTCGGCTACGGCTACGCCAACGGCGCGTTCGGCCCGCGCGTGAGCACGAACGTGCAACGCAAGAGCAGCCTCATCGACTCGCTCACCGGAGTCCCCGTCGGCGTCATGGGCCTGCTCATCGAGCATCGGGTCAAGTTCGACGTCGGATTCAACGCCTTCGTCTTCAAGGCCGGCGTCTTCTTCGAGGTACGCACCGCGTACGGCGCCACGCTCGGGTCGGCGCTGGGCGCGGTGGGGACCCTCGGCTCGCACTTCGTGGAGTGCCGGGGCGTCGGGCTCGGAGTGTGGGCGAGCTACGGCATCGGGTACAGCATCCTCCAGCCGGTCGTCGACCTCGTGAACAAGTTCCTGAACCTGATCAAGGTCAAACCCATCGTCGGCGAGAGAAGGCTCGGGCCGCCGCCGTACAAGATCTGGAGCAAGGAGGAGATCACGCCGCCGGGCACCGAGATCTGCGGTACCCCGCAAGCCTCGGTCGACTGACCCCTGCCGGACGGGGCCGACGGCCGGGCCCGGTGGCTCGAAGTGGCGGGCGCGACCGCGTTCGCCTCCGGCCCGGAGTCCCACCAGGCCCGGCCGAGCCCCAGGGCGGGGTACGACCGGGGTCGGATCACGCTGCGTCGCCACCCATGCCGCCGCGTGTGAGGTGAGGCACCTTCGGTCCGTCCGGGAATGAGATCAGCCGCCGACGGTTTGCTGGCAGGTGTGAATGCTGCACGTACACCCGCACACGTCCGTCAGAGACCGGTGGGGGCGCAGGCATGACGCCCGCCCCCACCGAGGTTCAGGCCGTCCGGACCTCCGGCGACCTGATGAGCACCGCGCGCCGGCTGCGACTGGTCCTGGTGCTCGGCTCGCTTACCGCGATCGGCCCGCTCACCATCGACATGTACCTGCCGGCGCTCCCGGAGATCGCCGCTGACCTGCACACCACGTCCGCGGCCGTGCAGTTGACCCTGACCGGCACGCTCGCGGGGCTCGCCGTCGGCCAGTTACTGATCGGCCCGCTCTCGGACGCGGTCGGCCGCCGGGTGCCGCTGCTCGCCGGTGTCGCCCTGCACATCGTGGCGTCGGTGCTGTGCGTTCTCGCCCCGAGCATCGCCGTGATCGGCGTGCTGCGGGTGTTGCAGGGCCTCGGCGTGGCGGCCGCGTCGGTGGTGGCGATGGCCGTGGTCCGCGACCTGTTCGACGGTGCCGCGTTCGCCCGGCTCTTCTCCCGACTGATGCTGGTCGTCGGCGTCGCGCCGGTGCTCGCCCCGACCCTGGGCAGCGGGCTGCTGCGCTGGTCGGACTGGCGGGGCGTGTTCATCGCCCTCGCGGCTTTCGGCATCATCCTGATCACGGTGGCGGCGTTCGGCCTCCCGGAGACCCTGCCGCCCGCGCTGCGCCGGGGCGGTGGTGTCGCGGCGACCGCCCGGGTCTACGGCTCCCTGCTGCGTGACCGCACGTTCGTCGGCCTGATCCTGGTCACCGGCCTGGCCATGGCGGCGCTGTTCGCGTACGTGTCCGGGTCGTCGTTCGTCTTCCAGGAGCAGTACGGGCTCGACGAGCAGCAGTTCGGGATCGCGTTCGGCGCGGGCGCCATCGGCCTGATCGCGGCCACCCAGCTGAACGTCCGGCTGCTCGGCCGGTACTCGCCGCAGCGGATCCTGATCGCCGCACTGGGGTTGGGCACCGTGGCCGGCCTCGTGCTGACCACCTTCGCCGTGACCGGCGTCGGCGGCCTGCCGACCGTGCTGGCGTCGCTGTGGGTGGTCCTGTTCGCGGCGGGCCTGGCCATGCCGAACGCGCCCGCGCTCGCCCTGTCCCGGCACGGCGAGGCGGCCGGCACGGCCGCGGCGATGCTCGGCGCGGTGCAGTTCGGCGTGGGCGCGTTGGCCGCGCCGCTGGTCGGCGTGCTCGGCACGGGGGTCGTGGCGATGGCCGTGGTGGTGGCCGGGGGCATGATCGCCGCGCTCGCCGTGCTGTTCGTGGTCGTGCGCCCGGCGCGGCTCGGCGACGTCGCGCCGTCCGCGGTGGCCGTGGTGGCGCACTGACCGTACGGCTGTCTGCCGAGCGTATGTCGATCCGAGCGGCCGGCGGGGCGAAAGCCTCGCCGGCCGTCGCGTTCTGTGGCGTGCCCGGTCGCCCGCCGCGTCGCCGATGCTCTCGGCTGCTGCCGGGCAAAGGTGCCCGTTCGTGCCCCCGGAACGAGGATGGGCAACATCCGGGCAGCCATCCCGCCCAAACGGGCACACCATTTGTCGGACACCGGCTGCTTCGTTGGTGTTGGTGCGCCCGACCGCTCGCCGCGAACGGGCAGGAATCCTCCGGATTTTGCCCGCTCCGATGGGCGTCACATCCGCGTCACGGTGTTAAAAATTAGCAACCGACGAGCGGGAGGTGAGCGATGAATTCGATGGAACGCCGGCAGCGCATTCTCGCTCTCGCCCGTGACCACGGCCAGGTCGACGTGCAGAAACTCGCCGCCGACCTGGCCGTGTCGCCGGAGACGGTCCGGCGGGACCTGCACCGGCTCGAGCAGCAGGGGCTGGTGCGGCGTACCCACGGCGGCGCCTATCCGGTGGAGACCGCCCGGTTCGAGACGACCCTCGACACGCGAACCACCCGACTGGTGACGGAGAAGCGCCGGATCGCCACCGCGGCGGCGCAACTGCTCGCCGACGCCGAGTCGGTCTTCATCGACGAGGGCTACACCCCCCGACTGATCGCGGAGGCGCTGCCGGCCGAGCGGGCGCTCACCGTGGTCACCGCCTCGCTGGACACCGCCGCGATCCTCGCCGATTCGCCCGCCACCACGGTCCTGCTGCTGGGCGGCCGGGTCCGGAGCCGGACCCGGGCGACCGTCGATCACTGGGCGGTCGACATGCTCGCCGGTTTCGTGATCGACCTGGCATTCGTCGGCGCGAACGGGATCTCCCGGGAGCACGGACTCACCACCCCCGACCCGGCCGTCGCCGCGGTGAAGGCGCAAGTGATCAGCGTGTCCCGCCGGGTCGTTTTCGCCGGCGTGCACAGCAAGTTCGGTGCCAGCAGCTTCTGCCGCTTCGCGGACGTCGCCGACGTCGACGCCGTCGTCACGGACGTCGGCCTGCCGGCGTCCGAAGCACACCGATACTCGCTGCTCGGCCCGGTGGTCCAGCGCGTCTGACCACCGGACCGGCCGTACCCCTTACCACCACCCAAACGGATCCTGGAGGTTCGCCGTGCCCAGAAGATGGTCTCCGCACCGCTTGCGACCCGCACTGGCCCTGGCCGTCGTGGCCGTCCTGACCGCCACGGGCTGTTCCGGGGCCGGCGGCGGATCCTCCGACGACGGCGACGGCAAGAGCATCACCGTGCTCATGGTGGGCAACCCGCAGATGGAGGACCTCGCCAAGGTCACCGCGGACAACTTCACCAAGGAGACCGGCATCGAGGTCCGGTTCACGATCCTGCCGGAGAACGAGCTGCGCGACAAGGTCACCCAGGACGTGGCCACCCAGGGCGGCCAGTACGACGTGGCGACGATCGGCGCGTACGAGGCCCCGATCTGGTCGAAGAACGGCTGGCTGCACGAACTGAGCTCGTACGCCGACGCCGACACCGGCTACGACCGGGCCGACCTGCTCCAGCCGATGGTCACCTCGCTCTCCGGCGAGGACGGCAAGCTCTACGCCGCGCCGTTCTACGGGGAGTCGTCGTTCCTCATGTACAACAAGGAGCTCTTCGCCGCCAAGGGCCTGAGCATGCCGGAGCGGCCGACCTGGCAGCAGGTGGCGCAGTTCGCGGCGCAGCTGGACGACGAGAAGGCCGGTGTCTCCGGCATCTGCCTGCGCGGGCTGCCCGGTTGGGGGGAGCTGTTCGCCCCGCTCACCACCGTCGTGAACACGTTCGGTGGCACCTGGTTCGAGAAGGACTGGACGCCGAAGGTCAACTCGCCCGAGTTCGTCGAGGCCACGAAGTTCTACGTGGACCTGGTCCGTGAGCACGGTGAACCCGGCGCCCCGCAGGCCGGCTTCACCGAGTGCCTGAACACCTTCGGCCAGGGCAAGGCGGCGATGTGGTACGACGCCACGTCGGCGGCCGGCACCCTCGAGGACACCTCGGCCAGCACGGTGGCCGGCAAGGTCGGCTACGCGTACGCGCCGGTCAACAAGACGAAGTCGTCCGGCTGGCTGTGGGCGTGGGCGCTGGCGATGCCCAAGACCACCAAGCACCCCGACGCCGCCTGGAAGTTCATCTCCTGGGCCACCGGCAAGGAGTACGAGCGGATGATCGGCTCCTCGCTCGGCTGGTCCCGGGTCCCGGCCGGCAAGCGGCAGTCCACCTACGCCATCCCCGAGTACCGGGAGTCCGCCGCGGCGTTCGCGGACCTGACGCTCAAGTCGATCCAGGAGGCCGACCCGAAGAACCCCGGCGTGCAACCGCGACCCGCGCTCGGCGTCCAGTTCGTCGGCATACCCGAGTTCGCCGACCTGGGCACCAAGGTGTCGCAGGAGGTCTCCGCGGCGATCGCGGGCAGCACCACAGTGGAGAAGGCGCTCGCCGACGGCCAGAAGCTGGCCGAGGAAGCCGCCCGGGAGAACCGGTAGCCATCGGCCGGGAGCGGCCGCCCGGCGCGGCCGCTCCCCGCCCGACCCGAGGTGAACCGATGACACAGACAGTTGCCACCGGCGCGGGCCTGACGCCCCGTGCCCCGGTCGTGGCGTCAGCCCGACGGCGCGCCGCCGACAGGTGGACCCGCCGCGCCCCGCTGCTGCCCGCCCTGCTCTTCGCGATCGTCGTGACCCAGATCCCGTTCCTGGTCACCATCTACCTGTCCACACTCGACTGGAATGCGTTGCGTCCCGGCGAGCGCAGCTTCGTCGGGCTCGCCAACTACGCCGAGGTGCTCACCGACTCCCGGCTGCGGGCGGCCCTGACCAACACGGTGGTGCTCACCGCCGGAGCGGTCGTCGCGTCGGTGCTGCTCGGGCTCGGGATCGCGATCCTGCTCGACCGGAGGTTCCCCGGCCGGGGGATCGTCCGGACCCTGCTCATCACCCCGTTCCTCGTGATGCCGATGGCCGCGGCGCTGCTCTGGAAGCACGCCATCTACAACCCGGCGTACGGCCTGATCAACGGCGTGCTCGGCGGCAGCACCGACTGGGTCTCGCAGTACCCGATGCTCTCCGTCATCGCCACCCTGGTCTGGCAGTGGACCCCGTTCATGATGCTGATCATCCTCGCCGGGTTGCAGAGCCAGTCGACGGAGATTCTCGAAGCGGCCCGGGTCGACGGCGCCGGAGGCTGGCAGATCTTCACCCGGATCACGCTGCCCTACCTGCGCCCGTACCTGGAACTCGGCGCCCTACTCGGCTCGATCTACCTGGTGCAGACCTTCGACGCGGTCTTCACCATCACGCAGGGCGGCCCGGGCACCGCCACCACCAACCTGCCGTACGAGATCTACCTGACCACGTTCCGCAAGTTCGAGTACGGCGAGGCGGCCGCCGCCGGTGTCGTGGTGGTGATCGGCACGATCATCGTCGCCACCTTCGCGCTGCGGGTCATCTCCAGCCTGTTCCGGATGGAGGACGCCCGATGACCGCCGTACGCCCCGGCCCGACCGCCGCCAGGTCCACCGGCCGCCGAGCCCGGCGGGCAGCCGCCCCGGCCGCGGCGGCCTGGACCGTTCTCGCCTGGCTGGTCGGGCTGCTGTTCTTCCTTCCGGTGCTCTGGATGGTGCTCACCGGGTTCAAACGGGAGGTGGACGCCGCCAGCAACCCGCCGACCTGGGTGTTCACCCCGGTACTCGACGGCTACCGGCAGGTCTTCGACCGGGACATCACCCCGTACCTGCTCAACTCACTGATGGCCAGCCTGCTCTCGACGCTGCTGGTGCTCCTGCTGGCGACCCCGGCGGCGTACGCGCTGTCGATCCGGCCGGTGGCGAAGTGGCGCGACGTGCTGTTCTTCTTCATCAGCACCAAGATGCTCCCGGCGGTGGCCGCGCTGCTCCCCATCTACCTGCTGGTCAAGGAGTTCGGCCTGCTCGACAACATCTGGAGCATGATCGTCCTGTACACCGCGATGAACCTGCCACTCGCGGTCTGGATGATGCGGTCGTTCCTGCTGGAGGTCCCGCCCGCGCTGATCGAGGCGGCCGCGGTGGACGGTGCGAGCGTGCTGCTGACCATCCGCCGGATCCTCTTGCCGATCGTCGCGCCGGGGCTCGCCGCGACCGCGCTGATCTGCTTCATCTTCAGCTGGAACGAGTTCTTCTTCGCGGTGAACCTGACCGCCACTCGGGCCGGCACGTCACCGATCTTCCTGGTCGGCTTCATCACCTCCGAAGGGCTGTTCCTGGCGCGGCTCTGCGCGGCGGCGACGCTGGTGTCGCTGCCGGTCGTGCTCGCCGGCTGGATCGCCCAGAAGCAACTCGTACGTGGACTCTCGATGGGAGCGGTCAAGTGAAAGCAGCGGTCATCGTCAAGCCGGGTCAGATCTCCGTCGAGTCGGTACCCGACCCGACGCCCGGCGCCCGTGACGTCGTGGTGCAGGTGGCCGGCTGCGGCATCTGCGGCACCGACCTGCACATCCTCGACGGCGAGTTCGCTCCCGCGTACCCGATCGTTCCCGGACACGAGTTCGCCGGCACGGTCGTCGCGACGGGTCGCGACGTCACCGAGGTACGGGTCGGCGACGCCGTGGCGGTCGATCCCTCGCTGCACTGCGGCGAGTGCTACCAGTGCCGCCGCGCCCGGGGCAACCTCTGCGAGCGGTGGGCGGCCATCGGAGTCACCGTCTCCGGCGGGGCCGCGGAGTTCGCGGTGGCCCCGGTGAAGAACTGCTTCCCGCTGCCCGAAGGGGTGGCGCCGGTGGACGCGGCGCTGATCGAGCCGCTCTCCTGCGCGGTACGTGGTTTCGACGTCCTGCCCCGGCGGCTGGGCGACCACTACCTGATCTACGGGGCCGGGACGATGGGGCTGATGATGCTGGAGCTCGCGAAGCGCTGCGGCGCGGCGAGCGTCAGCGTGGTGGACCCGAACCCGGCCCGGCTGGCCACCGCCGTCCGGCTGGGCTGCTCGGCGTCGGCGTCGCACGCCGACGAGCTGTCCCGGCCCCGGGGCTGGGACGTGGTCATCGACTGCACCGGTGTGCAGGCGGCGATCGACGACGGCCTCGGCCGGGTCGCGCCCGCCGGCACGTTCCTCCAGTTCGGAGTCTCCGAGTACCGGACGCGGGCGACCATCGAGCCGTACCGGATCTACAACCGGGAGATCACGGTGACCGGTTCGATGGCGGTGCTGCACAGCTTCGAGCGGGCCGGTGAACTGTTCGCCGCCGGAATCCTCGACCCCGGCGTCTTCATCAGCCACCGGTACCCGCTGGACAGCTACGCCGAGGCGGTCGACCAGTTCCGCGCCGGCGTCGGGCGGAAGATCGAGATCGTGGGGGCCGGCGAGCCGGTCCGCGAGCCCGCCCCGGCGCAGGTGGGCAGCGCCTGATCCACCGGCGCCACCCCGGCCCGCCGCCCTCGTCACCGGGCGGCGGGCCGCGCGTGGGCCCGTCCCGCTGCGCCCGCGGGCGGCCGGATCGCGACGAATCCTCTAGGCTGCGCTCGTCGATACCGGCCGATCGAAGGGACGGAGACGATCGTGTCGCACAGCGAGGCCACCGCCGGGCTCGAAGAGACCCCGCCATCCGGAGTGGACGCCCGAGTCCCGCACTCGGCGCGAGTGTACGACTGGTGGCTCGGTGGTAAGGACAACTTCGCCGCGGACCGGGCGATGGGCGCGGCCCTCATCGAGGCGATCCCCACCCTGCGCACCATGGCCAAGGAGAACCGGCGGTTCGTCCACCGGGTGGCCCGCTACCTGGTGGGCGAGGCCGGCATCCGGCAGTTCGTCGACATCGGCACCGGGATCCCCACCCGTCCCAACCTGCACGAGGTGGCGCAGGCGGTGGCGCCGGAGACCCGGGTGGTCTACGTCGACAACGACCCCATCGTGCTGGCGCACGCCCGGGCACTGATGATCAGCACCGCGGAGGGGCGCAGCGAGTACATCCACGCCGACCTGCGCGAGCCGGAGAAGATCCTTTCGGACGCCCGGCTCACCGAGACCCTGGACCTGGACCGGCCGGTGGCGCTCACCCTGATCGCGGTGCTGATGCTGCTGCGCGACAGTGACGACCCGGCCGGCAAGCTGCGTACGCTCATGGACGCCGTGCCGTCGGGCAGCTACCTGGCGATCACCCACCCGACCGGGGACTTCAACCCGGCCGAGATGAACGCCGCCGTCGCCGCGGCCTCCCAGGGCGGCATGACGCTGGTGCCGCGCACCCGCGAGGAGGTGCAGCGTCTCTTCGGTGGCTGGGAGCTGATCGAGCCGGGCATCGCCCCGGTGATGGGGTGGCGGCCGGAGGACGGGCACCCCGACGACCCGCACGCCGCGTACTACTGGGCCGGGCTCGCACGCAAGCCGTGAGGTGTGCCGGCGTCGTCGACGGGTACCCGCGCTGCCGGACGAGCTCCGGGAGGCGCGGATGGCGATCGAGGCGCCGGACTACTTCCGGCCGGAGAGCGGAGTGGTGCTCACCCACCTGCTGATCGTGCGGGACGTGGACCGCTCGCGGGAGTTCTACCGGCAGGTCCTGGGCGCGACGGTGGTGCGCGAGCGGCAACCGGCCATCCTGCGGTTCCACAACAGCTACATCGTGATCAACGACGAGGGTGGCCCGACCGACGACAAGCCGACGGTACGGGCCGAGGCCCCGGCGGACCCGGACGTGCTGAGCAGCGCGATGAACGTCCGCGTCACCGACGTTCGGGCGGTGTACGAGCAGTGGCGCTCCCGGGGCGGGGAGTTCCTGACCGAGCCGAAGGACCACGGCGTCGAGATCCGCTGCTACCTGCGCGACCCGGACGGCTACCTGATCGAGCTCGGCCAGGGCACCGGGATTCTGGCCGAGGCGGCCGGCGGCGAGTAGCCGACGCGGGACGCGTCCGGAGGCAATCCGTCGAGTACCGGCCGCGGCCGGTGTCGCGCGCGCTATTTTCGCACTGTCAGCCGGACATGCCCGGGGGTGGAGCGGAGAGGGCCATGCCAACGGGGACATCCTCGCGCCGCCGCCCACCCCGGCCGCTCGGTGTGCCCGTGCTCGCGCCGGTGCCCGGCGGCTGGTGGCTCGACGGGCTGCTGCTCGCCGCTTTCGCCGCGCTCACCGCGGCCCTGGTCTGGTGGCGGCCGTTGCTGCGGGTGGACATCGTCGTACGCGACTGGTGCGACCAGCACCGGCCTCCACCGGTGTCCACGATGATGTACGTCTTCGACCGGATCGGCCAGGGCGGCGCGCTCACCGCCGTGACCGTGCTGGTGTCGTTCTGGCTGGCCTGGCGCCACCGGTCGGTACGCCCGATCATCCCGGCCGGGCTCGCACCGATCATCAGCACCCTGCTGATCGTGGGCTTGAAGCGGTGGACCTCGCGGGGCGCCCCGCACCACGGCTCGGTGGAGATGTTCAGCGACGGGTGGGAGGAGTACTACCCCTCCGGGCACGTGAGCAACGGCATCGTCTACTTCGGCGTGCTCGCCATGCTGCTCGCGCCGTACCTGCCGGTGCTGGTCCGTCGGCTGCTGATGTGGGTGCCGGGCGTGCTCGTCTTCATCGGCACCACCTACCTCGGCTACCACTGGCTGACCGACAGCATCGGCGGCTACCTCCTCGGCCTCATGATCGTGCGGGTGCTCCTGCGGGTGCCGTGGCGGACGCTGCCGCTTCCCCGGTGGCTGGACCGCGCCCGCTGACCGGGCACGGGAGCCGCGGGCGGATGGCGAATGTCGCTCCCGTCCGCGTCCGCTGTGCCAGACTCGGTGGCGCGGGACCATCGGCGACCGGCGAAGGGGGACGTCGTGAAGTACCACGAGTTCGTGGCCACGGTACGTGAGCGCGGTGAGTACGCCAGCGCCGCCGAGGCCGAGGAGGCCATCCGGTCCGTACTCGTCGTGCTCGCCGCCCGCCTGACCCCCGACGAGGCGCACGACCTCGCCGCCCAGCTCCCGCACGGCATCGCCGAGATCATGGAGGAGGCGCACGAGCCCACGCTGCAACTGTCGGTCCAGGAGTTCCTGCAGCGCATCGCCGCCGGGACCGGGGCGACCAGCCGGACGGCCGAGTGGGACGCCGGCGCCGTGTTGTCGACGGTGGCGGACGCGATCAGCGACGGCGAGCTGAACGACCTGATGACCCAGCTGCCGTCGGGCTACGCGGCGCTCTTCGGCACGACCTGACGGCGGGGGAGCGAGCGCGTCTCCCAGCGGTCCTCACGCGCGGGCGGGTCGACGGGGACGCACCCCTTCGGCGCGCCCGCGCCGACCCACCCTTCGCCCGGCAGGACCTACGCCCGCTCGGGGACGATCACGTTGCCGGCTGCCGGGAGCTGCTGCTCGCCCGGCTGTGCCGGCATCGGGTGCCCGGCCTGTTCGACCGGAGCCTGCGTCTGCGCGGGCGCGGTCTGCTCGGCCGAGGGGTGCGCCTCCGGCTGGGCGGTCTGTTCGGCCCCGGAGTGCGGCTCGGCGGGTGCGCTCTGCTCGGCGGCGGGCCGCACCCGCGGCTCCTCGCCGGACGCGGTCGACGGCTCGACGTCCGCGTGCGCGGGCCCGCCGTTCGCCCGCCGCCGGCCCGACTCGCGCGCGGCCACCGTCGGATACTCGGCCGTCTCCGCACCGCCGGCCGCGGCCGCCATCACCGCCGCCGCGGCGAGGTCGGCGACCCGCTTCGCCTCGCGCTGCACCCGGGCGCGGACGTCCTTGGCGTGCCGTTCGGCGAGATCGGCGGCCCGGCGCGCCTCGTCGAGGCGCGACGCCTCGGCGGCGAGTTGGTGGCGGACCTCCTCCAGACGCCGCTGCGCCGTGCCCAGCTCGTGCTCCGCCGCCGCCTGCTCCTGGCGCGACCCGGCCAGGTCGCGCTGGGCGGTGCCCAGTTCGGACTCCACCTGGGCCAGCGCCTGCTGGCGTAGCGCGATCTCCCGCTGCAACTCGGTGAGCTGCTCGTGGTGGGCGATGGCCTGCTCGTCCGCCCGCTGCCGCACCTCCGTCGCGTACTGCTGCGCCTCGGCGATGAGCGAGCCGATGGTCTGCTCGGCGGCGTTGCGCTGGTTCTCGATCTCCCGCTCGGCGGTCGCCCGCTGCTCGGCGATCTCCTGCTCGGCGGCGGCCCGCCGCTCGTTGACGTCCCGTTCGATGTTGGCCTGCCACTGGGCCAGCTCCTGCTGGCTCTTGTTCCGGGCGGCCTGCAACTCCTGCTGGATCTGCGTACGGGCCGCGCGGGTCAGCGCCTCGGAGGCGGCCCGGGCCTGCTCGACCTGCTGCGCGCTCTGCTCACTGATCCGCTTCGCCTCCTGGCGGGCCCGCTCGTGTGCGGCCTCACCGTCGGCGCGCAGCTTCTCCGCCGCCTCACGGATCTCGGCGATCTCGGTCTCGACCGCCGTGCGGCGCTCCTCGTACGCCTTCTCCTGCTCGCTGCGGCGCGCGGAGAGCTCCTCCTCCAGTTCCTGGAGCGTCCGGGTGGCCCGTTCGCGTGCGTCGACCAGCGTCCGCTCCGCCTCGGCCTGCAGCTCCCCGGCGTGCTGCGCGGCGGCGTCGGTGATCGCCCCGGCCTGCTTCTCGGCCAGGGCCAGGATCTGGTCCACCATCGGGCCCAGATCGCGGAACGACGCGCGGTCGGGCTGGTGGGGGCGGTGGCGCAGCTCGGTCAGCTCCGTGTGCAGCTGCTGCATCTGGGCGGTCAGGTCCCGGACCTGACCGGTCACCCGGTCGCGGTCGGTGGTCAGCGCCGTGATCTGGGCGTCGAGTTGCTCGATGTACCGGTCGACCTGCCGCTTCTCGTAGCCGCGCAGAGTCAGCTCGAAGGTGGGCCGCGAGACGCGGTGATCGCGTACCGTGAACGGCTCTTCGCCGTTGGACATCCGACATCCTCCGTACGATCGTGCCGTCCCCACGGGGCATGGGGTCGCGCAACGCTACCGCCGTGCCGACGGAGGCCATCACCGACCCGGCGCTCCCCCGCGGGGCGCCCCGTCGTGCGTGGACATCCGTCGCCGTCCGGTGCGAGCCGCAAACGGTCGGTAGCCGACGGGCCACCAACGGTACCGACCTCGGCGTCTGCGGGCGCGTGCGGATCGAAGGCGTCGAGAGTAAAGCATGGGAAGGTCCGCAGCACCGCACGCGGCACCGAGGGTGCGCGGCATGATGGTCAGCGGTGCCGGTCACCGGCCAGCTCCGTAGGTCGCGGGGCGCGGCGGCGCCGAGCAATGAACAGGAGAGACATGTCTTCGATCGCGGACCAGACGATATCGGCCCTGCGTAGTGGGCACGACGCGCTCGTCGCGTTCGTCGGGAAGCTGAGCCAGGAGGACCTGGTCCGGCCCTCCGGTGCCAGCGACTGGCAGGTGTCGCAGGTGCTCAGTCACCTCGGCAGCGGCGCGGAGATCAACCTGGCGGCGGTACGCGCCGCGACGTCCGGCGGCACGGCGCCGGGCGGCGACTTCAACAAGTCGGTGTGGACCCGTTGGGACGCCATGTCCCCGGCCGAGCAGGCCGCCGGGTTCGTCGAGGCCAACACGCGGCTCGTCGAGGAGTACGAGTCGTTGGACCCGACGGCCCGGGCGGAGCTCCGGATCGACCTGGGCTTCCTTCCCGAGCCGGTGGAGGTCGCGACCGCGGCCCGGATGCGGCTCAGCGAGTTCGCCCTGCACCGGTGGGACGTCGAGGTCGGGTTCGACCCGTCCGCGACGGTGTCCGGGGAGGCGGTGCCGCTGCTGCTCGACAATGTGGGGATGCTGCTCGGCTGGGCGAGCCGGCCGGACGTACTCGGCGGACGGCAGGCGACCCTCACGGTGCGGCTGGACGACCCGTCCCGGGTGTTCGGGCTGCGGCTGGGCGAGCGGGTCGAGCTGACCGACGCGCCGGAGCAGCCGGACGGCGAGCTGGTGGCGCCGGCCGAGGCGTGGCTGCGCCTCACGGTGGGACGCCTCGGCCCGCAGTACACGCCGGAGAGCGTACGGCTGACCGGGCCGGTGAGCATGGACGAGCTGCGGAGCGTCTTCCCCGGCTTCTGACGCGTACGCCGGCCCCGCTGCACCCGCTGTCGTTGACTGCGGGCCGCTCATCCGGCTTGATCACGCACGGTCCTGGTTGTAGTGGCCTGACGGGGGAGTCGAGGCCACTACAACCAGGATGTCGCGGCTGGCACGCCGGGCGCCGGGCCGGTGGAGTCGCGGACCACGAGGGTGTGCCCGGTGGGGCGCCGACGCGGCCGGTTCGACCTGGGCTTGAGGGCCAGGGCCAGCGCCGTGCGCCCCATCTCGGTCATCGGCAGCCGGACGGTGGTGAGGCTGGGCGCCAGGTCGGCGGCGACCGAGACGTCGTCGAAGCCGACCACCGACACCCGCTCCGGCACGCAGATGCGATGGGCACGCAACACCGCGAGCACCCCCATCGCCATCGCGTCGTTGAGCGCGATGACGGCCGTCGTTTCCGGATGCTCGCCGAGGATCCGCTCGGCCGCGACCCGTCCGCCCTCCCGGGTGAAGTCGGTGTGCACCACCGGCAGTTCGGCGAGGTCCAGCCCGTGTCCGCGCAACGCCGCGGCGACCCCGGCGAGCCGGTCGGCGACGGTGGTGAGTCCCTCGGTACCGGCCGCCACGGCGATTCGCCGGTGCCCCAGCCCGAGCAGGTGCTCGGTGAGCGCCCGGCAGCCGGCCTCGTTGTCGGGCAGTACCGCGTCGGCGCCGAGTGAGTGCCGGCCGATGACCGCGACCCGTCCGCCGAGGCTCTGGTACGCGGCCAGCTCCGCCTTCGTCTCCGCCTCGACCCGGTTGTCGGTATAGCCGGAGCCGGCGATGAGGATGATGCCGACCCGCTGCGCGATGAGATGGCGGATCTGGCGCAGCTCGAAGTGCGGGTCACGCCCCGAGTGGCAGATCTGCACGAGCAGCCCCTGTTCCGCGGCGACCTCGATGACCCCGCCGGCGATCTCGGAGAAGTACGGGTCGTCCACCTGATGCACGACGAGGCCCACCGTCGAGCTAGCGCCTCCGGCGAGGGTGCGGGCGTACGGGTTGGCGACGTAGCCGAGTTCCTGGGAGACCCGCCGTACCCGTTCGGCGACCTCCGCGCTGACCCCGTCGCGGCCGGACAGGGCACGAGACGCCGTCGCCAGTGACACTCCCGCCCGCTCCGCGACGTCGACGAGGCGCAACCTCGAGCCAGGCTTGGGCATCAGCGACTCTCCCGAAACATCGATGTCGGCACAACTATCTATTGCCAGTGACGTAGGACACACCCTAGAGTACGGAAGCGCTTTCGCAAGCGCTTCCAGCCCGGAGCAAAGGAGCGTCCGAGCATGTCCACCCGGTTGACAAAGAAGAGATGGGCGACGGCGTTCGGCGCGACGATGGCCACCCTCGCGCTCGCCGCCTGCGGCGGAGGCGAGCAGGGATCGACCTCCACCGACGACGCGATCGTGGTCGGGATCTCACTGCCGCTCACCGGCGACTTCTCCGAGCCCGGAAAGGGTGTTCAGCGCGGCTACCAGGCCTGGGCGAAGATCGTGAACGACAAGGGCGGGCTGCTGGGCCGGCCGGTCGAATTGAAGATCCTCGACGACCAGTCCAACGCCGACCGCGTCGTCTCCGACTACGAACAGCTGATCGGCCAGGACCAGGTCGACGTCGTGGTCGGTCCCTTCTCGACCCGGCTCGTCGTACCGGCCGCCCGCGTCGCCGAAGAGTACGGGATGCTGTTCGTCGAGCCCGCGGGCGCGGCCGAGGAGGTCTTCGAGCAGGGCTTCAAGAACCTGTTCTACGCCGCCCCCGCCGTCGCGAACGACCACTACAACCACCTCGCCCAGTACCTCCTCGGCCTGCCGGCCGAGCAGCGGCCCACCACGGCGGCGTACGCGGCGATGGACGACCCGTTCGCGCAGGGCACGGCGTACGGGCTGAAGGAGAAGCTCGAAGCGGGCGGCATCCGCACCGTCGTCGACGAGGTGTACCCGCCGAACACCACCGAGTTCAGCGGCATCGCCGCGAAGATCGCCTCGTCGAAGGCGGACCTCGTGGTGGGCGGCTCGCAGTACCAGGACGGCGTCAACCTGATCGTCGCGCTCCAGCAACTCGCGTACCAGCCGAAGCTCGCCGCCTTCTCCACGGCCCCGACCAGCCCGGAGTTCGCCGCAGCGATCGGCAACAAGACCGAGGGGATACTGGCGCCGACCGGCTACACCCAGCAGGCGCCCTACCCCAGCAACGTCGAGTTCGTGCAGAAGTACACCGCCCAGTTCGGTACGCCGCCCGAGGAGGACGAGGCGAACGCCTACACCACCGGCCAGGTGGTCGCGGCGGCGATCACCGCGGTGGGCTGCGCGGAGCAGGGCGACTGCCAGCAGAAGCTCATCGAGTGGGTCCGCGGCAACACCGTCGAGACGGTCGTCGGCCCGCTGAGCTGGGACGCCACCGGCAAGCCGCAGGGCGCACACATGATCCAGCAGTGGGTCGATGGTGAGATCCAGATCGTGCTCCCGGCCGACGCCAAGGAGGCCGACATCGTCTACCCCAAGCCGGCCTGGTAAAGGCGATGACCTCCGGAGCGCTGATCTTCCAGAGCGTCGTCCTGGGCCTGCTCCTCGGCGGGCTCTACGCCCTGCTGGCCTCGGGCCTGACGCTCTACTTCGGCATCATGCGGGTGGTGATGATCGCTCACTCGGCGTTCCTCATCCTCGCCGCCTACCTGGCCTGGTGGTCACACACCCGGTTCGGCGTCGACCCGCTGCTCTCCCTGGTCCTCACGGTCCCGCTCTTCTTCGCCGCCGGGGTTCTGCTGCAACGTGGCCTGCTCTCCCGGCTGCGTCCCGCCACGCTGACCATGATGTCGGTGCTGCTGACCTTCGCCATCGCGGTCATCATCGAGGGGCTGCTCGGGTACGCCTTCACCGGCACCCAACGCCGCATCCGGCTCGGGTACGGCACGGCGAACCTCGAACTGTTCGGCGCGCGGATCGCGGTCGTCAAGCTCATCGCGTTCGGGCTCGCGGCGGCCGCCCTGCTCACTCTCTATCTGCTGCTGAAGCGCACCACGTTCGGTTGGGCGCTGCGCGCCACCATCCAGCACCCCGACGCGGCCCGGCTGGTGGGCATCGACACCAACCGGGTCGCCGGTCACGGCTTCGGCATCGGGCTGGCCACCGCGGCCGTCGGCGGTACCGCGCTGGCCCTGGACACCACCATCTACCCGTCGCTGCACTGGCACTGGATCGGGCCGCTCATGGCGATCATCGTGGTCGGCGGGCTGGGCAGCGTGCCCGGAGCCGCAGCCGCCGCCATGGTGCTCGGCCTAACCCAGAGCCTGCTACAGATCCCGCTCAACACCACCTGGGCGCAGACCGTCTTCTACCTCGCGCTCCTCGCCACGCTGGCGTTCCGCCCGCAGGGATTCTTCGGAGGCCGGCTTGCGCAGCGCTTCTGACCCGACCTCGACCACCACCGTCCGCCGACCGGTGGTCACCGCGACCCGGGCCGGCCGGGCCGCCCTGCTCGTGGCGCTCGTCGCGGCCGTGCTGTCGTTCCCGTCGCTGGCGCCGAACCCGTACATCCTCTCGGCCGGCATCCTCGTCCTGAACTACGCCCTGCTGTCGACGTCGTGGAACTTCGTCGGCGGCTTCACCGGCTACATCTCGCTCGGGCACGGGGCGCTCGCCGGGCTCGGCGCGTACGGCACCGGCCTGCTCGTCACCGAGGCCGGCCTGCCCAGCTTCCTGGCGCTCGGCGTCGCCGCCCTCGTCGTCGCGGCGCTCGCCGTGCCGATCGGGTACGCGGCGCTGCGGGTACGCGGCGCCTCGTTCGTCATCGTCTCGATCGCCCTGGTGCTGGTCATGCTGCTGGTGTTCCAGAGCTGGGCCTCGCTCACCGGCGGCTCGCGCGGGCTGACCGTGCCGCGCCCCTTCCCCGACCTGCTGCGTCCCGAGCATCACCGGGTCTTCTGGTTTCTCTTCGCCGCGCTGCTGGCGCTGGCGCTGCTGGTCTGGTGGCTGATCGACCGTTCCCGGTTCGGCCTCGGGCTCAAGGCGATCCGGGAGGACGAGGACAAGGCGGAGTCGCTGGGGATCCCCACGTTCGCCTACAAACTCGTGGTTTTCGTGGTGTCGGCCGGGTTCACCGCCGCCGCCGGCGGCCTGTACGCGCTCTGGTTCGGCGACCTCGACCCGGTCTTCCAGTTCTCCATCCTGACCGGCTCCTACCTGGTGCTCATGGCCCTGCTCGGCGGCGTGCGCACCCTCTTCGGGCCGCTGCTCGGGGCGCTGGTCGTCGGCACGGCGCTGGAGTACTTCAAGGTCTCGTACGGCAGCACCCCGCTGCATCTGGTCGCCACCGGCCTGCTGCTCGCCCTCGTCGTGCTCTTCATGCCCGACGGGGTGCTGCCGGCGGTCGCCGCCGGGATCGACCGGTTCCGCCCGGCGCGGCAGTCGATCCGTGAGGTGACCGCCGCCGAGCTGCGCGAGCAGCGCGAGGGCGCCGTGCGGGCGGAGACCGAGCTGGCCGCGACGCGCCCCGGCACACCGTCCACCAGGGAGCGAGCATGACCGACCAGGCGCTGTGGACCGAGAGCCTCACCAAGGCGTTCGGGGGTGTGGTGGCCCTCGACGACGCCAGCGTGGCGTTCCGGCACGGGCAGGTCAATGCGCTCATCGGGCCCAACGGCTCGGGCAAGACGACGTTCTTCAACTGCGTCACCGGCATGATTCGCGCCGACTCGGGACGCACCGTCTACCGGGGGCGGGACATCACCCGGGCCGCCCCGCACGCCGTCGCGCACGCCGGCATCGGCCGTACCTTCCAGCTCTGTCGGGTCTTTCCCCGCATGTCGGCGCTGGACAACGTGCTCGCCGCCGTACGCCCTGGCGGTCTGCTCGGTCGGTTGCGGGGCGCGCGCGGCCGGGCCGAGGTCGACCGGGCGCGCGGCTGGCTGACCCGGCTGGGCATCGAGCACCTCGTCGACGTCGAGGCGCGGAACATGTCCTGGGGGCAGCAGAAGCTGCTGGAACTGGCCGGCGTGCTGATGAGCGACCCGGAGACGGTCCTGCTGGACGAGCCGGCCGGTGGCGTCAACCCGGCCCTGCTCGACCGGATCGGCGGCCTGGTCCGGGAACTCAACTCCGAGGGCCGCACCTTCGTCATCGTCGAGCACAACATGGACCTGGTGATGAGCATCAGCGACCACATCGTGGTCTTCGACCGGGGGCGACCGATCGCCGAAGGGCCGCCGTCGGTCATCCGTTCCGACGAACGCGTGCTGGGGGCATACCTTGGCGTCTGAGATCGAACTCGCCGACGTCCAGGCCGGCTACGGGCGCGCCGCCCCCGTGCTGCGCGGGCTGTCCGTGGCGGTGCCGGCCGGGTCAATCGTCTGCCTGGTCGGCCCGAACGGCGCCGGCAAGTCCACCGTGCTCAAGGTGGCCAGCGGACTGCTCAAGCCCCGGTCCGGGCGGATCCTGGTCGGCGGCCGGGAGATGACCGGCCAGGGGCCGCAGGCGATGCTCGCCGCCGGCGTGGCGCACGTGCTGCAGGGACACAGCGTGTTCCGCGAGATGACCGTGGCCGAGAACGTGCTCCTCGGCGGCTACACGTTGCGGGACAAGGCGTTCGCCGCCCGCCGGGCCGAGTTCGTCAAGGAGCTGTTCCCGGTGGTGGCGCAGCGGTGGGGGAGCCTCGCCGGACTGCTCTCCGGCGGCCAGCAGAAGCAGGTCGAGTTCGCCCGGTCGCTCATGGTGGACCCGAAGGTCGTGCTGCTCGACGAGCCGTCCATGGGGCTGGATCCGAAGGCGACGGCCACCGTCTTCGAGCAGGTCCTCCGGATGCGGGACGCGGGCACGGCAGTTCTGCTGGTCGAGCAGAACGCTCGCCGGGCACTGGAGGCCGCTGACCTGGGCTGCGTCCTCGACCTCGGCCGCGTGCACATCTCCGGCCCCGCGTCCGAGCTGCTGGCGGATCCGCAGCTCGGCGAGCTCTACCTCGGCGGTCGGCCCGCCGGGCCGCCGGTCGTCCCGAAACGCTGACGCTCGTACGGCACCACCGCACCACCGACATAGCCAGGTCCGGCCGCTGCGGCAAGCGCTTACCAGGACCGGACCGCCGAGGTTCGTGGCACAGAGAGGTGTACGCGATGTCCAGAGCAGGACCCGTCGCCGCCGCCACCGCCGCCGTCGTGGCGGCCGGGGTACTGGCCGGCGTCGTGGCGCCACCCGCGTCGGCCTTCCGGCCGGGCCCGCGTGACGTCCACCCGTCCCTACGAGAGGATCTGGTCGCCTTCTACGACTTCGACCATCCGGTCCCCGGCGACGAGGCGCTCGAACGCGACCAGGGCCGCTCCGGCACCGAGATCGAGCTGGTGAACGGCGGTCCGGCGATGCGCGTGCCGGACCGCGCGTACGCCGGCAGTGGCCGCGCGTTGCAGACCCGGCAGGTCGAGCCGACGGTCGCCGGCGACGACGACTGGAAGGCCGGCATCTTCTCCGCCGGCGGGGTGCGTACGCTGCGCGCGTTCAACGCCGTCGGCGGCGCCACGGTGATGGGCTGGTTCAAGGTCGAGATGACCGAGCCGCTGCCCAACTCGAACACCGCCGACCCCGACGACCGTTACAACGCCATCGGGCTGGCCGGCGTGCTGACCGGCGACTCCGACGGGCACGGCGTACGCGCCCTGCTGGAACTCATCGACGTGAACGGGGAACTGCGGCTGGTCGCGCTCGGCCGGCGGCTCGACGGCGGCGGCTCCCAGACGTTCGCGACGGCACAGGACTGGCGCACCCTGCTGCCGGCCGGTCGGTGGGTGCACCTCGCCGCCACGTTCGACTTCAGCACCGGCGTGATGGCGCTCTACCGCGACGGCGAACCGCTGCCCGGCTTCTACACCCGTACCGACGACCCGTGGCTCGTCGGCGGACCGGGCCCGCACGTCACCACCGCCTCCGATCCGCGCGGCATCAAGATCGGCGGCAGCTATCCGCAGGACAACCGGGAGCAGAACCCGTGTGACTGCCGGATGGACTCGCTGATGTTCCTCGACCGTGTGCTCGACGCGCGGGAGATCGAGCGGCAGCACCGGCACATGACCCACGGACGCTGACCCGTCACCGTCCCCCGTCCCTCGAGAACGGAGTGACCCGTGCGCATCTTCCCTCGCCGCCCGCGCAGATCGGCGGCCACGGCGGCGCTCGCGACCGCCGCCCTCACCCTGTCGCTGGTGGCCGCGGCGCCCGCCCGCGCCGCCGACGCGATCTACGATCCGGTACCTGAGGCGCAGATCCAGAGTCGCCTCGGGCTGGTCCTCACCGAGTACGCCACGTTCCCGAAGTCCGAGCCGACGCCGGCGCCGACCGACGCGCGGCTCATGCGGCAGGCCCGGATCAACACCATCATGGAGTTCCCCGACGGCTCCGGCCGTCGCGCGGTGCCCGACCTCAACGGCAAGCTGTACGTCGTGGAGAACGGCGTCCCGCACGTCTACCTCGACGTCGCGTCGACCTTCGCGCCGAAGTTCTTCTCCGGCCGCGGGCTGGGCCAGGGCTTCGGCTATGTGGCCTTCCACCCCGACTTCAAGCGCAGCGGGAAGTTCTACACGATCCACACCGAGCAGGCGTCGCTCGCCACCGAGGTGCCGGACTGGTCGCAGACCGGCACGCTCTTCCACGGCGTCATCACCGAGTGGACGGCGAGCGACCCGGCGGCCGACACCTTCGCGGGCAGCCGCCGCGAGGTGCTGCGGATCGGTTTCGGCGGCCAGGTGCACGGCATCCAGGAGATCAACTTCAACCCGACGGCGAAGAAGCACGACCCGGACTACGGCATGCTCTACCTCGCCGTCGGCGACGGCGGGCTGGGCGTGCGCAACACCGATCCGCAGAACCTGGCCCTGCCGCACGGCAAGCTGCTGCGGATCGACCCGCTGGGCACCAACGCCGCGAACGGCCGGTACGGGGTTCCGCCGTCGAATCCGTTCGTCGGGCGGGAGGGGGCGCTCGGTGAGATCTACGCGGTCGGCTTCCGGGACCCGCACCGCTTCAGCTGGGACCGGCAGACCGGCCGGATGTACCTGGGTCACATCGGCGAGCACGCCATCGAGTCGATCTACGAGGTGCGTGCCGGAGACAACTTCGGCTGGAGCGAGCGGGAGGGGGCGTTCGTCTTCGACAAGACCTCGACCAGTCCCTGCGACAAGCTCTTCCCGCTCCCCGCGGACGACGAGCAGTACGGCTACACGTACCCGGTGGCCGCGTACGACCACGACCCGGCGGCCGGCTGGAACTGCACCTCCGACGTGGGCGTCGCGGTGGCCGGCGGGTTCGTCTACCGGGGCCGGGACGTACCCGCGCTGCGTGGCAAGTACGTCTTCGGTGACCTGGTCGACGGCCGGGTGCTGTACACCGAGGCGAAGCAGATGCGGCGGGGGGAGGGGCTCGCCCCGATCCACCGGCTGGCGCTCTTCGACGCCGCCGGCACCCCGGTACGGATGCAGGACCTCTCCGCCCCGGGCGCACCGGGCGACCCGAACCGCGTCGATCTGCGCTTCGGCACCGACGCGCAGGGCGAGCTCTACATCCTGGCCAAGGCGAACGGGAAGATCTGGAAGGTGACCGGTACCCGGGAGTTCGCCGGCGGGCGGCCCGGTACGACGAAGGTCCGGGACACGATGCGTCCGGCCAACTGGGCGCCCGTCACCCCGTCCAAGTGGCAGTTCACCGGCAAGGAGGTCGTCCTGGCCGAGGCGGGCGTGCAGCGGCCCGGCCCGCGCCGCCCGTTCGAGTACGCCGTGCTCACCGCCGGTCCGGCCTTCGGCGCGGTGGACATCACCGCGAAGGTGCGGCTGGACACTCCGGTCGAGGTGACCAACCGTGACGTGATCATCGTGTTCGGTTACCGCTCGGACACGGAGTTCTACTACGCGCACCTGTCGACGGACAACACGATCCTGCCGCACAACGGCATCTTCAAGGTCGACAACGCGGATCGGGAGCGGATCGACTACCAGTGGAACGGTCGCTCCCGGGGTGCCGGACCGGCCGTCGTGGACGACGACTGGCACAGCGTCCGCGTCCGGCACCTGCCGGCCACCGGCGAGATCGCGGTCTACGTCGACGGGTCGAAGGACCCGCTGATGACGGCCCGGGACACCACGTTCGGTTCGGGTCGGGTGGGCTTCGGCTCCTTCGACAACGTCGGTCGGCTGCGTGACCTCACGGTCCGCGGCACTCCGGCGGCCTGACCGCCCGTCCGGGCGGCGAGGCTCTTGTTGATCAAGAGGTTGGCGGAGTTCGTGGAGATCGTCACGGCCGCCGACCTCTTGATCAACGGGGTGGTGGCAGGCGGGGTGTGCTGGCGCGCAGGACGACCTCGCCGGCGACGCGGTGCACGCGGGGGCGTTCCACGCCGTCGTCGAGGGCGAGCCGGACCGCGAGCGCGCCGATCTCCTCCAGCGGGATCCGCACGGTGGTCAGCCCCGGATTGACGTCGCGGAGAGTGGCGATGTCGTCGAACCCGGCGATGGCCATCCCGGTGGGCGGGTCGATTCCCCGGTCACGCAGCGCAGCCATCGCGCCCACCGCCATCACGTCGTTGACGGCGAAGACGCAGCTCACGTCGGGGTCCCGGTCGAGCAGCTCCCGCATCGCCGCGTAACCGCCGTCGCGGGTGAACGGACCGGGTACGACGTGCTCCGGGTCGAGCCGGCCGCCGTGCCGGGTCAGCGCTTCCCGGAACCCGGCCACCCGCTCGGTCGCCGTGAGCAGTTCAGTGGGTCCGGCGAGCACGGCGAACCGCCGGTGCCCGAGCTCGTGCAGGGCGCGGCCGAGGTCTTGTGCGCCGGCGTGGTTGTCGATCGAGATGGTGTCCACCGGGAGGCGGGGCTGGCTGACGGCCACCGCCCGGCCACCCTCGGCCTCGAACGCGGCGAGTTCCTCAGCCAGCTGGTCGGTGGCCGCCCGGTCGTCGGTGCGGCTGCCGACCACGATGACCACGCTGGCCCAGTGTCGGCGGAAGGCCCCCACGTAGTCGGTCTCGGCACCCGGGCGCCGTTCGGTGCTCGCCATGGTGACCAGCAGGCCGTGCGCCTCGGCCTCGCGCATCACGCCTGCGGCGACGGCGGAGAAGTAGGGGTCGGCGATGTCGTGCAGCGACAGGCCGACGATGTTGGTGCGACCCCGGGCCATCGCCTGGGCGTGCGCGTTGGGGGAGTAGCGCAGCTCTGCCGCGGCCCGCAGCACCCGCTCGCGCAGCTCCTCGCCGACGACCCGGTTGGCGCTGCCGTTGAGGGCGCGGGACGCGGTGGCCAGCGAGACGCCGGCGCGCCGAGCCACGTCGTGCAGCGTGACGGAACCGGTCACGACACCGTCCTTCCCGGTGGACGCCGGTCGGAAATCGTCCGCCGCCAGCCTAGGAACCGGCCGATCGCGCCGTCAAACCCCGATGACCTGCGCCTTTTTCATTTGCGGCGATCGACCGTATTCGGCGCTGGCCGGCCGATCTGGACGGGGCTTGCACCGGCGGCTCGCTCTGCCATACCGTCTCGGTAAGCGCTTTCCCAAGGAGGTCGTCGATGGCCGCTCGCAAGCTCGGCGTGGTTATGAACGGGGTGACCGGCCGAATGGGCTACCGGCAGCATCTCGTCCGATCCGTCCTCGCCATCCGGGAGCAGGGCGGCGTTGCGCTCTCCGACGGCACCCGGGTGCAGCTCGACCCGCTGCTGGTCGGGCGGAACGCCACCAAGCTGCGCGAGATCGCGGAACGGCACGACCTGCCCCGATGGACGACCGACCTGGACGCCGCGCTGGCCGACGCCGACTACCCGGTCTACTTCGACGCCCAGTCGACCCAGGTCCGGGAGAAGTCGCTCATCAAGGCGATGGACGCCGGCCGGCACGTCTACGCCGAGAAGCCCAGCGCGGAATCGCTGACCGCCGCGCTCGAACTCGCCCGGCACGCCAGCCGGGCCGGCGTGAAGAACGGCGTGGTGCACGACAAGCTCTACCTGCCCGGCCTGGTGAAGCTCAAGCGGTTGGTCGACAGTGGCTTCTTCGGCCGCATCCTGTCCGTACGCGGCGAGTTCGGCTACTGGGTGTTCGAGGGCGACTGGCAGCCGGCCCAGCGTCCCAGCTGGAACTACCGGGCCCAGGACGGCGGTGGCATCGCGCTGGACATGTTCCCGCACTGGAACTACGTGCTGGAGAACCTCTTCGGTCGGGTACGGGCGGTCACCGCGCGGGTGGTCACGCACATCCCGCAACGGTGGGACGAGCAGGGCCAGCGATACGAGGCGACCGCCGACGACGCCGCGTACGCCATCTTCGAGCTCGACGACGGAGTGATCGCCCAGATCAACTCGTCCTGGGCGGTCCGAATCAACCGTGACGAACTGGTGGAGTTCCAGGTCGACGGCACCGAGGGCAGCGCGGTGGCCGGGCTGCACCGCTGCCGGGCGCAGCACCGGACGGTCACCCCGAAGCCGGTGTGGAACCCGGACCTCGCGGAGACCCGGCGCTTCCGCGACCAGTGGCAGGAGGTGCCCGACAACGCGCTGCTCGACAACGGCTTCAAGGTCCAGTGGGAAGAGTTCGTGCGGCATGTCGTCGAGGACGCGCCGAACCCGTACGACCTGCTCTCCGGCGCCCGCGGGGTGCAACTCGCCGAGGCCGGGCTCCGCTCCTCGCGGGAGGGGCGCCGCGTCGAGCTGACCGAGTTGACGGCATGAGCGCCTCGGTGCGGTTGCCCCGCTCCGACGGGACGGTGGAGGAGCGGCGGCTGGCCGAGCCGGCCCGGTGGCCGCGGCCGTCCGGGCCGATCACCTCCCGGGTCGCCTTCGCCGCGGCGCACGTGGTGGCCGACCCGCTGGGCGACAACACTCCCGGCGCACCGGCGGCCCTCGACTGGGAGGCCACCCTGGCGTTCCGCAGGCACCTCTGGTCGTACGGCCTGGGGGTGGCCGAGGCGATGGACACCGCCCAGCGTGGCATGGGTCTGGACTGGGCCAGCACCCGGGAACTCATCGCCCGCAGTGCCGAGGCCGCCCGGGAGGTGGGCGGCCGGATAGCCGCCGGCGCCGGCACCGATCACGCCCCGGCCGACCTTGGCTCCCTCGATGCCGTCACCGCCGCCTACTGCGAGCAGATCGAGGTCGTGGAGGCCAGCGGTGCGCAGGTCATCCTGATGGCGAGCCGGCAGCTCGCCCGGCTGGCCCGGGCCCCCGAGGACTACGCCGAGGTCTACGGGCGCCTGCTCGAACAGGTCTCCGGCCCGGTGATCCTGCACTGGCTGGGACCGATGTTCGACCCGGCGCTGCACGGCTACTGGGGCTCGCCGGAAGTGCCGGCCGCCACCGACGCGTTCCTCGGCCTCGTCGGGCAGCACGCGGGCAAGGTCGACGGCGTCAAGGTGTCACTGCTCGACGCCGGACACGAACGCGGACTGCGGGCCGCCCTGCCGGCCGGTGTCCGGCTGTACACCGGCGACGACTTCAACTACCCGGAACTGATCCGTGGCGACGGGACGCACCACAGCGACGCCCTGCTCGGCGTCTTCGCCGCCATCGCACCGGCCGCCTCGGCCGCGCTCCAGGCCCTCGACGCCGGCGACCTGCCGCGTTACGACGAGACGTTCGCGCCGACGCTGCCGCTGGCCCGGCACATCTTCACCGCGCCGACCTGGTACTACAAGACCGGGATCGCGTTCCTCGCCTGGCTCAGCGGTCACCAGCCCGGCTTCACCATGGTCGGCGGACTGCAGAGCGCCCGATCCGTGCTCCACCTCGCCGAACTGGCCCGGCTCGCCGACGACGCCCGGCTGCTGCCCGATCCCGACCTCGCCGCCGCCCGCCTGCGGGCGTTCCTCGACGTCGCCGGAGTGCCGCGATGACCGGCCGGCCGGCTCGGTCCACCGTGCCCGCCGTCGACGTCCCCTCCGGCCGGCCCGCCGAGGTGCCGACACCGGCACCCGGCGACGCGCGGCTCGCCCGACTGTCGTTGAACCAGAAGACCACCGAGCGCTGGTCGGTCGCCGAGGCGGTCGCCGGCTGCGTACGGGCCGGCCTGCCGGCGGTCGGGCTGTGGCGCGAGCCCGTCCAGCGGATCGGCGCGCCCGCCGCCGCCCGTCTCGTGGCGGACGCCGGCCTGCGGGTCTCCTCGCTGTGCCGGGGCGGATTCCTCACCGCCGCCGACCCGGCGTCGCGGCGGCCCGCGCTCGACGACAACCGGCGCGCCATCGACGAGGCGGCGGAGCTGGCCGCGGCCTGTCTCGTCATGGTGGTCGGCGGCCTGCCGGAGGGCTCGCGGGACCTGGCCGGGGCCCGCCACCGCATGGCCGACGGGATCGCCGAACTGGCGCCCTACGCGGCCGAGCGGGGCGTACGGCTGGCCCTGGAACCGATGCACCCGATCTTCTGCGCCGACCGCGGGGTGCTCTCCACCCTCGGGCAGGCGCTCGACCTGGCCGAGCGGTTCCCCACCGAGCAGGTCGGGGTGGTGGTCGACACGTTCCACGTCTGGTGGGACCCGGACGTGCTCGGCCAGATCGATCGGGCCCGGGGCCGTATCGCCGGCTTCCAGGTCTGCGACTGGATCACCCCGCTGCCGCCGGACACCCTGCTCTCCCGGGGCATGATGGGCGACGGGCACATCGACTTCCCGCTGCTGCGCCGGGCCGTCGAGCGGGCCGGCTACCCCGGCGACGTCGAGGTGGAGATCTTCAACGCCGACGTCTGGGCGGCCGACCCGGACGACGTCCTGTCCACGGTGGCCCGCCGCTACGTCACGCACGTGCTGCCCGACTGAACGGTCGACACGGGAGCGGCCGACGGTACGCGTGACCCCGTGGCTCAGAGCACCTGGGCCAGGAACCGGCGCAGTCGGGGGTGCTCGGCCGCCTCGAAGACGGCGGCCGGCTCACCGGCCTCAAGCACCACGCCGTGGTCCATGAAGGCCACCGTGTCGGCCACCTCCCGGGCGAAGCCCATCTCGTGGGTCACCACCACCATCGTCATGCCACCGGAGGCGAGGTCCGCCATCACCCCGAGCACCCCCTTGACCAGCTCCGGGTCCAGGGCGCTGGTCGCCTCGTCGAAGAGCATCACCTGCGGCTGCAACGCCAGCGCGCGGGCGATCGCCACCCGCTGCTGCTGTCCGCCGGAGAGATGGCCGGGTCGCGCGTCCGCCTTGGCGGCCAGGCCGACGAGTTCCAGCTGGGCGCGGGCGATCGACACCGCCTCATCCTCGGGCAGCTTCCTGATCCGGCGCAGCGCCAGGGTGACGTTGCGCAGCACGCTCATGTGCGGAAACAGGTTGAACTGCTGGAAGACCATGCCGATCCGCTGGCGCAGGGCGTCCGGATCGTCGGCCAGCACGCTGCGCCCGTCGAGCAGCACGTCGCCGCGGTCCGGCTCGATGAGCCGGTTGATCGTCCGCAGCAGCGTCGACTTGCCGGAGCCGGACGGCCCGATGACGCAGGCCGTCCCGCCGCGGACCACATCCAGGTTGGCACCGCGGAGCACCCGGTTGGGCCCGAAGGCCAGGTGCACATCGCGTACGGCCAGGCTGACCGAGGTACTGGTGGCGGCGGTCATCGCCCGCTCCTTCCCGCCGCGCCCGGCAGTGCCAGGTCGGCGTCGTCGATCTCGTCGGTCGGCTGTGCGACGGGCCGGCCGTGGCGCAGCCGGGCGTCGATCGCGTTGACCACGTGGGTCAGCGGCACGGTCAGCACCAGGTAGAACAGGCCGGCCAGCAGCAGCGCCGACTCGTTACCGGTGGTGGCCGCGTAGTCCTGCCCGATCCGGAACAGCTCCCGCTGGCTGGCCACCAGGCCGAGGAAGTAGACCAGGCTGGAGTCCTTGATCAGCGCGATGAGCTGGTTGACCCAGGCCGGTAGGACCCGGCGTACGCCCTGCGGGATGATCACCACCCGCATCGCCTCAGCCCAGGAGAAACCCAACGCGCGGGCACCCTCCAACTGGGTCGCCTCCACCGACTGGATGCCGGAGCGGAAGATCTCTCCGATGTAGGCGGCGGCGATCAGGGAGAGCGCCAGAATGCCCAGCGGGTACGGGTTCGGCCCCCACACCTGCATGCCGAACGGCGCCAGGCCGACGCCGATCAGCAGGATCGTCGCGGCAGCCGGCAGCCCCCGGAACACGTCGGTGTAGACCCGCGCCGGCCAGCGCAGCCACCGGGTACGGGAGATGCCGGCGACGGCCAGCAGCATGCCCAGCACCGAGCCGAGCAGAGCGGCGGAGACCGCGAGGAGCAAGGTGTTGGGCAGCCCGACGGTGATCATCTCGGGCAGCGCCTCGCGCATCGAATCCCAGTCGAAGAACGTCTCCCATAGGGTCCGCAACGGATCCATCTCTCGTCTCTCCTACCGCTCCGCTCGGTCGTCTCGCCGTACTGTCAGGACGCGGCCGACGCGGACGCGGTGGGCGCCGCCGGGACCGCCACGGTGCCGCTGCCCGGCTTGAAGTCCGCCGGGATCGGCCGGCCCGGGTAGTACTGGGCCTGGAGCCGGTTCCACGTGCCGTCGGCGATGACCTCGTCGAGGCCCTTGTTCAGCGCCTCGCGCAGGGCGTCGTTCCCCTTCGCCACCGCGTACGCCGTCGGCGCGGGGCTGAGCAGCTTCGCGGCCACGGCGATCTTCCCGCCGCTGTCCGCGGCCGACGTCTCGCCGATCTCGGCCGGAGCGATCCAGGCGTCCGCGGTACCGGCCTTGAGCTGGTTGATCGCGCCGTTGTAGTCCGGTACCCGTACCGGGTCGAGTGCCTTGCCGCTGGCGTAGTCGTCCTGGACGGTGCCCTGCACGACGACGACCCGCTTACCGGCGAGCTCGTCGAAGCTGTGGATCGGCGAGCCGGCCGGTACGTCGAGTCCGAAGTAGCCGAAGTCGTAGCCGTTACCGAAGTCCACTGTCTTCTTGCGGGCCTCGGTGATGGTGATCGACGAACTGCCGACGTCGAACTTGTGGTTGTTGACCTGGGCGAGCAGCGCGGAGAAGTCGGTGCCGACGAACTCCACCTTCAGGCCGATCTTCTCGGCGACCGCGGTGAGCAGGTCGTTGTCGAAGCCGGTGAACTTGCCGTCCTTCAGGTACACGTTCGGCGGGGCGTCGCTGAGCGTGCCGGCCCGCAGCACGCCCGGCTGGAGCAGGTCGTACGGGTTGTCCGCGCCGGACGAGGCGTCGTCGCCGCAGGCGGTGAGGGCGGTGGCACCGAGGATCGCGGCCGCGCCGACGGCGACCAACCGGGTCAGGGAAAGGAATCGCACAGGTGTCTCCGGATGTCGGTATTCGGCGGAGCACGGACGCGCGCCGCCGACGGCGCGCCGCAGGGGCACGCCGCTGGAGGGTTCGGGCTGGCGGGAGAGTGTGCGGTCAGCGCCGCGCGCCGGCAGGACAGCCGGCGCTGCACACCAACATCATGTCGACGTGCCGACGCCGGGTCAGCGCCGGCGATTCGGGCCGCCGGACGGACGCGTCGGGCACGGTGAGGCCGACTGACGGAATGGTGTGGTGGAACGACATTGGCTCTCCCGGGTCGTTGCTGACCTGGGGACCAGGCCACGCTTGCACCGGATTCGCTCCGGTGCCCGGTCTTCACCCGGGGCACCCCACCGCGGAGGAGGGTTGCCGGCCAGCAAGCCGGGGCTTGACGCTGGCGCTCATGACCTGCGCAAGAGGTTAGCAGCCCGGTACGGACAGTCGTCCAGCCGTTATGACCACGCTCACGCTCGCCGCCTGGAACGGCCCCCGGCCGTGGCGGCAACCGGTTGCCGTTCCCGCCGCGGGCGAGCGCTGCCCGGGCCGGCCCGGTCGGGCCACGGCACACCGTCGTCCGCTGCCAGCGTGCCGGCTGCTACGCCAACTACCTGACCGGTTCAGATGCCGGCTTCGTTGGCTTAGAACCGGTGGTCTTCGCGCCAGCCGCCCTGTCCCATGCCGATCTGCTGGTAGCCGGCGACGAACTCCGGAGCGGGCCAGCAGCAGGAAGAAGATGTTGAGGAAATGGGTGACGATCACCCAGAGCGGGAAGAAGCTGGGCACGCCGGCCTTGCTGTGGTCAGGGCAGTGCGGCCTCCAGCACGCCGTTGGTGATCCGCGTGGGCAGCACCTGCTGGTCGGTGCTGGCGGGGCCGTGTACGACCTTGCCGTCCTTCAACTGGAAGGTGCTGCCGTGCCAGGGGCAGACGACGCAGGCCTGCCCGTCGACCTGGATCATCGTGCCCTGCCCGAGCGGCCCGC